>NZ_ANOH01000095.1 GCF_000346505.1 Aporhodopirellula sallentina SM41 | reverse complement strand
CTTTCCTCGGTCGCCTGCGTCTTGAGTACAACCCATTCGGATACTGAGCGATCTCATGAACTACCCGCTGCTACCCGCCGACACCGCCGCATATGCCTGGCAACTGGCTTGCTGCGGATTCACGCTGATCTTCGCGATGATTAGCTTCGTGATCGGCCCTCGATAACACAATTCACACACACGCTTTTCAACGCCGAGCCCGCGCCGGCGGTCTCACACGGGGAATTTTGAAATGTCCACTTTACTGCAAGCCGTCACGGAAAACTGGACCATTTGGTTCGTGACTGTTGTCCTGATCGTTGCCGCCGTGATCGACGGGATGATCCTGAAGGTTCCAAACTGGCTGACGTTTCCGTTCATCATCTGCGGATGGATTCACTGCACCATTCAAGGCGGCATGCCAGGGCTCGGTTGGAGTCTGTTGGCAACGTTCGCCGGCATGATGATGTTGCTGCCACTGCGAAACGTGGGCGGCATGGGAGCCGGCGACGTGAAACTGCTCGCGGGCATCGGTGCCTGGTGCGGTCTCATGGTGACGCTCAAGGCGTTCGCCGCGACAGCCATCGTCGGCGGAATCATGGCCGCGTTCATGATTTGGAAGAGCGGCGATTGGGTGAAGCACTACGCCCAGGCTCTGACGATTCTCAACGAGTGGAAAACCGTTCGGAATCCCGAGGAGCTCTCCGCGATCGCTCGTGAGCGGAAACCGACCATGTACCTGTTGCCATACGGAATTCCGATGGCAATCGGAACGATCATGTATTTCGCCGCATCTGGCATGATGGCTTAAAGTCAAAATAGTAAAGATAGGGCGTCTGTTTCAGATGCCCGGCGTAGGTTTGAGTCGAACGCAAAGATTCTCCGATTGTAGGGGAGAGTCACCCGGTCGATCGGCAACCTACGCGATAGGACCGTACCCGACCATCTCGACCAACTCTAGATAGCCCGTCATGAGAAATAAAACAGTTCCTTTGCTGATAGCATGTGTTTGCGGCACGATCGCCGCGATCGGGCTGAGCCAATGGATGCAAGCTCAATCGACTGGCGAGTCGACTGTCGGCACGGTGGAGATCTTCGTCACAGCAAAGACGATTGACATCGCCGAACAAATCACACCTGACAAAATTCGTCTCGAGCAATGGCCTGCTGACCGTGTACCGAAAGGTGCCAGCGGCAAACTCGAAGACCTCGAAGGCAAGTACGCACGCCAACGTTTCTACGAAGGCGAGCCCGTCATGCCAGTGAAGTTGATGGACGATTCCAACGGTTCATCGCAAACGATCCCACGCGGATTCAGCGTCGTGTCGATGCGAGCCGATCCGGAGAGCAGCGTTGCAACGCTCGTTCGTCCTGGCGACCGCGTCGACGTGGTTGCTTACTTCACCAAGAGCGAACTGATTCCTGAAACCATGGCAAAGACCGTGTTGACCGGAGTCCGTGTATTCGCCGTCGATGGACGTACTGAACGTGAGACCGGTGAAGACGAGAAGGAAGCCAAACCGGCTCGCTCGATTTCACTGCTGATCCATAAGAAAGACACTCCCGCGTGGACCTACGCTAGCGAACTCGGAAAGATTCGTTTGACGCTCGGCAATCCGAGTGACATTGTCGACTCCGATGCGGGCGATGGTGGCAGCGGTGCCGGACAAGAATTCCTGACATGGTTGTCGGATTATCAAGCCGCCCAAGCTGCACGCGAAAAAGAAAGTAAACGACCTGCTCCAAAGACACCCGTTTCGACGCCTGCACCGGCCCCGGTGAAGGAAAAGAAGAAGGGCTTCAAGATGTTGAAGATGTCCGGCGGCGTACTGACGGAATACTGGATCGAGGAAGGCAAACAAGTCCCCGTGATCCTGAATGAGTCTGGTCCCGATGGGGTCAAAGAACCGGAAGAGGAAGCGGAAACAAAAACCCTTCGGCCTGGTGCCGATCGTCCGACCGCACCGGGTGACTACAGTTACCTCAACGGATCGGAAAGCCCGTTTTATCAACCACCCCGTGAGCAGGACGACCGTCCTCGGAATTAAGGGGACAGTGTGCTTTTGCAAAACTAAGGAACCTGGATCATCGCTACCGTGAGATAATTGCTCACAATTCGCGTTTTCCAAACAAGTCGCATCATCAGCAGCCACTTCGTTGCCGATGACTTAAACAGTACCTCTGTGGCGGTGTTCACTGTCATAGAGGGGCCTAATTACTCGACCCGACCGGCAAGGATGCCAACGATGCGAGCGTGCTACTCGATATTATCCACCCGTTCTGTGATCGCGTTTGTCGCGATGATTGTTTACGGGGTTGTCGCCGTACCTGCACTACGGCCAGCGTCCGCCCAGTCTCTCGCTTCCGTTCAAGGGGATCATAAGATCGCCAACACGGTTGAGCGAATGGAAATGATCGTCAAGTCCAGTCGCATTCTGTCGTTGGGCGATCGCATTCCGCGATTCCAAGTGCACAACGAAGAGGTGCTCGGGGCGACACCGGTTAGTGAAAATCAGATTCAGATTTTCGCAAAGAATCCTGGAACGACTCAAGTCAACCTTTGGGATACCGAAGACAAACTGTACACGATCGACGTGACGATTGTCGCGGACGCTCGTGAGGTCGAAGGCATCTTGAATTCACAGTTGCCGCTGGCTTCGCTCAAGGTCACGCCGATCAACGAGAGTGCGATCGTTTCGGGATTTGTCACCAGTGTGGACGATGTCGAACGAGCCATCTCGATCATCGAACAGTTCTACAAGGTCGTGATCAACAACATCGAAGTGGTCGGTGTGCAGCAGGTGTTGTTGCACACGCGGATCATGGAAGTCAGCCGCACGAAGCTGCGTCAGCTCGGTATCGACTGGTCGCTCGCTCCAGGCAACTTCACGTTGCTCAACGGTCCGGGTGAGTTGCTCGACGTGCCATCGGGTTTGGTCGAAGGTGACTCGGGGATCCTCGGCTTTGTGCCGTTCGGCAGTGCGACGAACCTGCGTTTGAACATCAACGGTGACTTCGAGGCGTTCGTGGAAGCACTCGACGAACAGAAACTGGTCAAATTGCTAGCCGAGCCAACTGTGGTTGCCACACACGGCCGTCCCGCACGATTCATCGTTGGTGGTCGGGTTCCTAACGTCGTTCCCGGTAACAACGGTCAGTTGCAGGTCGAGTACGAAGATTACGGTACGAGTATCGACTTCCTACCATTCGTGATCGGACCCGGCCGGATTCGTCTCGAGGTTCGACCCGAAGTCAGCGAGCCTGACCCGACCCGCGCCGTCGCGGTTGGCAGCACCAACGTGGCCGCGTTCACCACACGTTACGTCGAAACCGCCGTCGAAATGCAAGCGGGCGAGACCTTCGCGATCGCCGGTTTGTTGCAGTCGCGAGTCGAGAGCATCGTCAAACGCACACCTTACCTGGGCCACATTCCGATTCTGGGGGCATTGTTTCGGAACACTCAGGACCAACATAACGAAATCGAACTGCTGATCATGGTAACGCCGGAACTCGTCGACGCGATGGCGCCGCACGAAGTACCACCAGGTGGACCGGGGCTCAACTCAGACTTGCCTGACGATTGCGAGTTCTACTGGAACGGTCACATCGAAGTGCCAAACCTGAAGAGCGACAATTGCCAACAAGAAGGTGCCGCCTGTGTACCGGCCGAGGCTGCCTACCAAGGAGGCTACCCTGGTGGCATCCAGGGCGGTGAGGTGATCATGCAGGGTGGTTACTCGAAGAACGGTGCCTCGAAGAACGGTGCCGGTGCGGCAACGAACAACCAGCAAGCCGCACCGACCGCGGCGGCACGCCAGGCACTCGCTGCCCGGCAAATGCCGCAGCAGGTTACGGCACCCAAGAGCGGTTTCGAAGGTGGGAACCTGATCGAACCGCCGGCTGCCCAGGCCGCCGCACGAGTCGCCACCGCTCCCCGCGGCAGCGTCCCGGCGTCGTACAACCAACCGGCAAACCGTTCGAAGTTCGAAAGCGGGGCTTTGTTGCCCGCCGGAGCAGTCACGCCGACGACCCAACCGAAAACGGTCGGACAAGGCGTGCAGGTCTTCACACCCAATCAACCCTAGTTTTTGAGTCGTGAGATAACGCGACGCGAAAAAACACGCGTCGCAAAATGCAGGGCGCTTCGCTGCGGCGGAGTGCCCACGCCTTCGAGTCGGTTCGCTTTTGGTGGCCACTCGAAGGAATCGGCTCCCGCGCCGAGATCCAGTCCCCAACCCTTGTTCATGATGATCTACGATGAGTAATGTTCTTCGATTGGCCCTGGTCGATCCCAACGACTCTTCTCGCGAGCAGCTCAAAGCGATGCTGTTGGGCATGGATTCGATTTGGCTCGAGGCCGACTGTTCGCGGTACGAGTTCTTCCCTGACATCGTCGAACAAACCACTCCGGATGTCGGTGTGGTTTCGCTCGATAGTAACCCGACGTCGGCGATTAACCTGATTACGCGGATCACCAATGAGTGTCCGCAAACGGCATTGCTCGCGGCAAGCGAAAGCAGCGATGGGCAGCAGATTCTCAAGGCGATTCGTGCGGGGGCACGCGAATTCTTGACTCTGCCGCTCAACGATCAAGAGCTTTCCGAAGCACTCGACCGGATCAGCATGGCCAAATTCGGCGGTGGCAGTACGGGAAGTCGTGCGTGTGAAGTGATTGCCGTGGCGGGAGCGACCGGGGGAGTCGGATCGACCAGCACCGCGGTCAATTTGGGATGTGTTCTTGCGGAGGAGCCTCGTAACAGTGTTGCCCTTGTTGACCTGGATATTGCGCTCGGTGATGCGGATGTGTTCCTCGACGCGATTCCGGATTATACGCTCGCCGATGTCGTGCAGAACATCAGCCGTCTCGATATCCAGTTGCTCAAGCGTTCGCTTACCAAACACGCATCGGGTCTGTACCTCCTCCCGCGTCCGGTCGAACTGCACGACGTCGCCGGCATCGATGCGGAGAGCCTGCGGAAGGTCATCGGCCTGCTCAAGGCGTCGTTCACACACCTGATTGTTGACTTGTCGAAGACCTATAACGATCTCGACATGGTCGCCATCGAAGCCGCGTCACGAGTCATGCTGATCACGCAGCTCGACCTGCCTTGCCTGCGGAACGTCGTTCGTTTGATGATGAGCTTTGACGAAACTGAAGGCTTGCAAGACAAGGTCGACATTATCGTCAACCGCGCCGGCCTCGACGCCGGGCAGATCAGTTTGAAGAAGGCGAAGGAAACACTCGGGCGTGATATCTTTGCACTGCTTCCAAACGACTATCGCACGATGGTCGAGGTTCGCAACAACGGCGTGCCACTGATCACGCAGGCACCCAAGGCGGCCCTCACCCAAGCGTTCCGGGACATGGCGACGCGGATCGGCGGCGACCATGGCGGGCAGGCGCAGGACGCACCGGAAGAATCCGATGCGGGGCCGGCCAACGAAAGCCGTTGGAAACGGTTCTGGCCCGGGCAGGCCAAGGCGAAGTCCTAGAGCTTCCTGAAATTTGACGTGCCCGATCCCCGCAGCTGACTTCGCCAGAATCCGAGTTTACGAATTCTGGCGACATCAGGGACAACACTTTTAAGAACGCTCTAACGAAGATTCAGCAGCGTTTGTATCGATCCGTCGGGCCAATGAACATTGAGTTCCGACGTGATCTTTCCATCCGCGTCGAGTAACGCGACGAGTTGGTCGAGTTCGGCGAGCCGTTTGGCCATTGTCGTTCCGCCTTTCACCGCATCTTCGATTTGATCTCGCTGCATTTCGAGGGCGGCTTCTTGACGGCGGGCTCGCATCTTGTCAGCTCGCGAGATCGCAGCGTCGAGCATCAGCAGTTGTTCGTCGGCGAGTTGCAGTTGCCGAGTCACCGCATCCAACGTGGATCGAATCGTCTTCGCATCAGTCCATTGCCAGGGCATGCTCGGATCCAAACGTCCGCCGTAGCGGATTCGCATCGACAACGACGACGTCGTGCGAACATCCATCCGCACGGCCAACGCGGCGGCCTCGGGTGATTCCTTGAGTGTCAGCAATGCGATGCCGCGTGTCTTTCGGGGAGACGTCTCGTTGATTGGTTCGATCCATTCCACCGCGACGTCGTCGGGGACATGCAACGTTACGTTGAACCGAGTCGCGGCGCCGTCGACCGGGCCGGCGAGGTTCCATTTGAGTTTCTCGTCACGTTTCTTCAGTCCGAGCAAGATCGCGTCGGCGTCGAGTTGTGGACGTAGGTAGACCAAATCGCCCTGTTCACCCCGCAGTCGTGCGTGCGCGAGGTCGGCGGAACGACGAAACGTGGATGATGCGGGAAGCCAGCGAAACGCCAATCCGTTCGACTCCTGATCGTCATCCAAACGTGATCGGATTTCAGCGATCGGGGCTTCTTCGGTTTCGGCGACGACATTCCACTGGCCCCGATTGTCTGGCGAACGCAGTTTCAACGGGCCGTCGGTTGGGAATTCGAGCGTGAGGGTTTGATAGGCGTCCTTGGCCGGCACGACTTCGTTCGATACCAGCGACGTCCATGGCGGAGGCTCGGTTTGTGATTTCGATGGAAGTCCAGGTAGTTCGGCGGCGAGTGTCTGCGATTCCGTCCGTGCGATGGTGATCGTTTCCTGTTCCTCGGCGGCTTCCAGCATGGCTTCGTCGTCGAGAGAGTCGTCGTCAGAAGCGATGTCAATCGAAGGCATGTCCTCGGGCGTCGCCGTTGCGATCGTATCGATATTCGGTGCAGTGGATGGTACTCCTTCGGCCGCCGGCAGTGACGAGGAGGCTTCGTCGGAAGTGGATTCTCCGGTTGCCGATTCGATGGACTCAGAGCCCGCCGTGCTCGCGAAAGATGAGGGCAGGAACGAATCCAAAGAAACGCCGAGCAACGAGGAGTCGACGTTGGCGTCTTCGGTGAACGGTTCCGTGCTGGGCATGCTCGGCGAGTCCATGACCGTCGCGAGAGAGTCCGACGAAAGCTCGGAGGCGGCTGTTGCCGGAATCGAATCGCTCGCACCGAACTTGGAAAGCTCGCTCGGCTCACCGGAAGCGACTGCTCCGCCGTCTGTTTTCATCGCGGTGGACGTCGATGAATCCGGGGAAGAATTCCATGCGAAGATCCCAACACCGACGCCGACCAAAGCAACCACACCGGCGACAACGGCTACCGGTTTGCTGAGGCCCTTCCGAGAGGAGGGTGTTGTTGTCGACGAAGGTTCATGATCGGTATTGCCGTCACGGATGAGGGTCTCGGACGATTGGGACTCGGTTTCGAGATCCACGTCTGGAATCTCGTGGTTGTTCTCTGGTTCGAACGTGTGATGGTTGAGCTCTGGCGATTCGCTGTTTTGCGAGGCGCCGGTTTGATACTGTTTCGGAATTACCAGACCGCCTGAATCATCGACGAGCATTTCCTCCCACAGCGGATCGTTCGCATCGAACTCGTTCGCGTCGTACGTTGCGACTCGCGTTCGAGCTTCGTCGTGCCATACACCGGCAATATCGTCGGGTGGCGGGCCGAGACGAGCGACCAGTTCAGAAACCGATTCCAGGTTTTGCGTGCTCATGATGAATAGATCGAGGGAATCGTCGATTCAGAAACGATCCGAGCAGTTTAGCAGGTTCTGTCTCGGACGTTGACATCCGAACAGGGCGAGGTGAGCACTCGTTTTTCTCATGTAGTGCATCTTGTGAAAGCTCCTCATGCAGCAGGATCTTTCACAAGATCCACTACGGGCGACCCGGAAGACGAGAGTATCTGGAAACTTGGCCTGCACGTTTCATGTTGCTGAATATGTCGGAATTCAGGGCAGCGAAGTCTGGCGCCATCGATTGCGGAAAACGCGTGTAGAGAACAGCACGGCACACGCGTGCGGCTACTGCATTCTCGCGTGTCGGGCGAGGTGATTTTTGCCGATGCGACCGTTGCTTTTGATCCAGCCGAGGGGGCGGCCGCGGTGACGCACGATCTGCCAACCGGTTTGGTTGGGGGCGTCGTCTGAAGCGCCGTCTGAAGCGCCGTCTGCGGAGGGCGAGTTTGGGTTATCGATCGGGATGGTTTCGCCGGTGAGGTATTTTAGCGCCGTTTCGTCGTCGACTTCGATGGACGGCAATCCTTCTATCGCGGCTGTGTGCCGGATGGCGGAGGCGTGGGAAGGTTTCCAGGTAGAACCGGCGCGGTGAGCGATCTCTGGGCCACGGAAAGATTCTTCCTGGACCCAATCGGGAGCATCGGGGGCGGTGGCGTCGATGATCCAATCACGCAGTTGTAGGTGATGACGCGGGTCATCGGGACGCACTAGAAACGGCAGTTGATCGATCGCTTCGCGGGGGACCATCGATTGGTCGCGTGATCGCGACGTGGTGCTGCGTCGCCACGATGCTTCTTTGCGATCGCGATCGTAGTCGGGCGGTTCGTCGCCGAGAGGTTTGGCCAGGCTCGCTGCGAAACTGCCCGCACATGCCGTTCGGTGCGGCCACAACCGGTAGCTGCACCGGAGAACGTCTTCGTTAGGCGGATTCAAAAGATCGGTCTGGTATTTTGCCAGTCGCTGCACCGGAGCGGGCGTCAGTCCGAGATGGTCGATCATGAACTGCACTTGGGCTTCGTTTTCCTTCACCGCAAACGTACAGGTGCTGTAGATCAGCGTGCCACCGGGACGAAGCAGTTTTTCGGCCGCCGCGAGGATGCGGTTTTGCCGAGCTCTGTTGAGTTCGATGTGGGTGAATTGTAACGCGGTCGGTGATTGTTTGCCTTTGGCGACCAACGCCTGCCCACTGCAGGGGGCGTCGACGAGCACGAGGTCGAACAGTCCGGGTAGTTTCTCCGCGAGCGATTCGGGATCTTCGTTCGAGATCGCGTATTGATCCGATCCGGTCCGCGCGAGGTTGTACGACAAGGGCGCGATGCGAGTTAGGATCGGTTCGTTGGCGAGCAAAAAACCGCGTGGTTGCGATTGGTCGACGTGATAGGGTTCGTCGATCGCCTCGAGCAGTCCGCTGGCTTTGCCGCCCGGTGCCGCGCACAGGTCGCAAATCAGTTTGCCTCGCAGTTGAAACGTGTCGGCTTGGGCGGCCGCGAGGGCGAGCAGCGATCCGGAATCCTGCAGGTAGAACTCACCGGCGGCGTAGTCGATCGTTCGCGAAGGGCGGGCGAGGTCGTCGGGGGCTTCGATCGCGGTCGGGTACCAATCGACCGCCCGAGCGTCGCGTTTCTCTCGCAACCAAGTTCGCAGTTCGTTCGATGCCAAACGTTCGGCTGACTGCAGTGCCTCGGATCGCATGCGAAGCACGTTGTCGTTCCGCTCGGTGATCGCGACGCAGAGCTGTTCGAGTTCGTCCGGCGGCATCGGGATCTCGCCGTCTCGTTCCGTCGTCAATGCCACGGCGACTGCTTCGCGGCTGATGCTTGCGCGTTGCGAAGAGCGTTTTGGATTGTGTTTGGGGGGACGTTTGGAGTTGGACTTCGACTTGCGTTTTTTGGTGCTCAAGTTTTCTTCGTGCTTAGCGGTTGGTCAGTTTTCCCCAGATCAACGTGCCAAGCGAAAGCATCCCGGCGAGCAGCAGCGGCGATGTCACGGTGAAAAGGATGAACAGAATTTGCGGGCCGCGACGCGAACGGTCGGCGGTGACGGGAGTGCCGAACAGGACCGAAAGCTCTTCTTGGATCTCGGGGATTTTCGCGGCGTAAACCAGGCCCGCGGAAATGACCGCCGCGACGACGACCAAGATTAACATGGGGGCGATGCCGATTTGAACCGGGTGATGTTTCGATTGCCGCGAGCCGTCGGCGTCGGTGGGCTGCGTCGGCGTTGCAGACGGGGCGTGCGACTGCGTTGATGTTGTCGGTGCGGGATTCGACAACGCCGAAGAGAACTGTTGCGAACCGGAACGATCAGTCATCGAGGATGCCGGCACCGAAACCCGGGTTCACGTTGTCATCGGTATCGGTCGTATCACCCGCCGAGTCAGTCGCACCGCTGCTCGATGAAGGCGGCAGGTTGGTGACGGATTCGCGTTTGCCACCGCCGGGACGATCATGGAAATGTGGGCGCGGGATCGTGTTGCGGGCACCGTTTTCGGCCCGCATCATCTTCGGCTCGCCGGTGGCAGGTTCACTACCTGATTGGGTTTGCTCCGCCGGTTCATCGGATGCGATGGGTTCGGCGGGAGTGTGCGGCGCCGGCAGTTCTTGTTGTGGATCGATGCGGGCGGTGGTCGATTCGGCAACGTCTTCTGAACTCGATGAGTTGTCGGCGGGTTGCTCGGCCGACGGTGTTTCGCTCGCGGATGAATCGGTTGTTGGCGAGTCAGCTGCCGGCGAGTCGGTCGTTGATGGCAGGCTGTTAGGAGCGTCGTCGAACAAGCCGGCTCCGAACGCGTCGTTGATCGGCGGTTCCGGTTCGGACTGCGAGGCTGTGGAGGCGAGCCCGTTGGAGGAGTTCTTCTTTGCGGGCTGGGGTGTCGATTTGGCGGATGGCGTTGAGGTTGCTGCGGTGGATCGTCCGGCCCCGTCCGACTCGACATAGTCCGCTTCGTCGTAGTCGCCGGCGTCGAAGTCGTCGTCGTATCGGCTGCGGTAGTTCGGTTGAGCGGAACGTTGCAGTTCAGCGTTGAATTCTTCGATGACCGCGTTTTGGATCATCTCGCGGCATTCGCTGTTGATCGGGTGGGCGACATCCGCGTAGAGCTTTTGCGGAGAATCGATCGAACTGCTAAACAGTTTCGCACCGCATTGGTTGCAGAACGACGCACGCAAATGATTTTTGCTGCCGCACCGGTTGCAATGTCCGGTGAGTTTTCGAGACGGCATGGCAACGAAGGGACCGTGACTGCCGTCAATGATCTTCAGGTCTCGAACGACAAAACTCTGGTCAATCGTGATCGAGCAGAACGCTCTCAAACGGTCTTCCGAACCTTCCATCAATTTGATGCGAATCTCGGTAATTTCCACCACCATCCCCTATGCGATATGGATCTCCGGTGCAGCTGAACAGGTCGCGACGACATTCACTAACGCGCCTCCTGCCAACGACTCGCGAACAAACGCGGCCAACTCATTCGACTTCACGACGTCCGCCTCGCCCGTCACTTCCGCTGCGGAACCGGATGTCGATTCGGCGGACGCGAAACCGGGAGTCAACCAAGCAAAACACGCCGAACCGCTGCCCGTCATCTGGCAATATAAATCAGCCCGGCCGCAATCACCGTTCGGTGCAGCCTGCCGTCTCGGTGCAATGTACTGTGTTGTCGACTTCCGCAAGCATTCTAGCGCCTCATTGACGTGAGGTGATAGCCCGCTAGCCGGGGCCGCCAACGCATTATAGAGAATCTCCGCGCCGCCGATGGGGCTGCGACGAATAAATGTTTTAATCGTTTCGAGTCCGCTTTTCGGTGCGTCGGAGACCTTCGCTCGAGAATAAACCGCAGCGGTTGAGAGCGCGGTGGGGGGATAAATCACGACAAAACGGTGTGGATCGGGCAAGTCGTAAAATGTTAACTTTTCGCCGCGACCGAGGGCTCGGGCGAGCGTACCGGGTTCGGAAACCGAATCCGATGTCGGGGCGGGCACGTCGAGAGTGCTGGGTTGGTGAATGCTCATCTTTCCCAGGAAAAAAGGCACGTCGCTGCCCAACGTTGCTGCCATCGACGCCATTTTCTCGTCCGTTAAGGATTCGGTCATGGCAGGATCGGACCGATGCAAAGCGGCTTTGGCGAGCCGCAATGTCGCCGCCGCATCGCTGCTGGCGCCGCCCATCCCGGCGCCACTCGGGATGCGTTTACCGAGTTCGACTTGCCATCCGCCGCGATATCCGGTTGCCTCGTTGACCAATTCGAGTGCGCGATAGACAAGGTTGCTGCGGTCTGTCGGCACGTCCAGCAACGCGTCGTCGGTGGATACGGCGAGTTGATCAGCGACGGCTTTGCGGTCGGGCAACCATCGCACGTCGAGTTCGATTCCCGGCGTCGGTCGAAGACGCAGTTTCAAATCGTCCCGCCAGTCGATTGCGACCATGACGGTGTCGAGTTCATGGAATCCGTCTTCACGCCGGCCGAGAATTTCCAAGAACAGATTCAGTTTCGCCGGCGGCGACGTGCAAACAAACGGTTCAGCGGAGGTGGAAATGGCGGCGTTCCCATCGAGGTGAGTGTCAGAAGGCGTCCGGGGCTAAGAAATTTACGCGATATGGCATCGTTGGCAATGAACCATCGGGAAACGGCATGTTTCTCGTGTCGGCCGGACCACTTGTGTAGGTCGGACCAGCTTGTGTAGGCCGGACCAAGCGCAGCGAAGTTCCGGCGCAGGCAACACCGCCTTCCGTGTTCCTGCCGTAAGCCTCGCGTGCGACTCGCTACCGAGTCCAGCTCAAGCAGCGGCGACGGCGGATTCGACGCCTCGGAACGCGATGATGGAAACACCCAAGCGATCAGCCAACGCGACCGTTTCTTCTTGGTCGAGCAAGAT
Source organism: Aporhodopirellula sallentina SM41 (assembly GCF_000346505.1). Classification (GTDB taxonomy): domain Bacteria; phylum Planctomycetota; class Planctomycetia; order Pirellulales; family Pirellulaceae; genus Rhodopirellula; species Rhodopirellula sallentina. The sequence continues at coordinate 121,226 of NZ_ANOH01000095.1, read as the reverse complement.
GGTTCGGTCGGCTTCGATGGCGATCGCGACCCCGCCGGCATCGGCCACGTTTTGGACCGTTTGAGCACCGATGGTGGGCACGTCGAAACGCATGTCTTGGTTCGGTTTGCTGACCTTGACCAACGTCCAACCGCCGCGACGACACAACTCGCCGCTGCGTCGGATGCACGCGTCGGTTCCTTCGATCGCTTCGACCGCGATCACCGTGGCGTCTTTAATCGCGACGGCCTGACCGATGTCCAGTCCGCCCATGGTCTTGGCGATCGACCAACCGAATTCGGCGTCACGCTTCGCCGACGTGGAGAGCGATTTGCGTGTCAGTAGTCCTTCTTTCACCAGTAGCTCCGGGGCGAGTCGTGTGGCCGAACAGATGTCGATGCGGTGGCGATGGTATGTGTCGATGACGGCGGTCAGCAAACGATCGTCTCGTGCGTCGCGTCCTCTCCCGAGCAACAGCGGGCCGAACGTTCGCAGGCACGTCAGGTCGGGCATGTGTCGCAGCCACAACGATCCGCCGTAGAGCAGGTCCGACTTGAACAGCTTGCCCGCCATGGTGACTTTGGTGACGTTTTGCTTTTTGAAGAAACGCAGATGTCGACCGAAACGTCCCACTCCGGACCAAAGCACTTCGTCACAGGCGTCTTCGATTTCCGGTCCCGCGTGTCCGCTGATCGCGACGCAAACGACCGGGTTGCCGGCCTCGCGGATTCGGTTGGCTACCGAGATCGGAAAACGTCCCCATCCCGCCACCAGGCCGACCGGTTCGCCGGGCGAGAGCCTGACGTCGATGTCGTTACTGACAACGTCTTTAGCGACAGGAGGGCCTGCCGCGTTGAGGGAACACGCCGCGTGCGATTGCAAAACGTTTGACATCGATATCGTGCTTTAACGAGATCAGGGCCTACGGAAGACTAGGGCCTACGGAAGACCAGGGCCTTAGGCGGCTTTGGACGATGAATCGTTCATGGGCGGTTGGGTCGCGGGTGTGTCGTCTTGCCGTGTCAACGCAGTGACTTGGGTTTGGACGTCTTTAATGTCGCGACGCAGTTCCGGCAGTTTTCGCTGGACCGCCAACATTCGTAGTTGATCCTTTTGTGGCGTCGCCGGTGAACCCAAATAAACGCCCTTGGTCAGGTTATCCATCACGCCGGCTTGCGCGCCGACGATAACGTGGTCGTCGAGATGAATGTGGTCACGCAGTCCGACTTGTCCGGCGAGCACGACGTAGTCGCCGGTCGAGCAACTGCCGGCGATGCCCACTTGGCTGCACAGCAGATTGTGTTTACCGATGCGGCAGTTGTGACCGATCATGACTTGGTTGTCGATCTTGGTACCTTCGCCGATTCGAGTCGCCCCGTAAGTTCCACGGTCGATCGTGACCGAAGCGCCGAGTTCGACGTCGTTGTCGATTTGGACGTAACCGAGTTGACCGGTCGGGATGTGCTTGCCGTCGACGTTTCGGTAGCCGAACCCGTGGGCACCGAGAACCGATCCGGCGTGGATCACGACGCGGTCGCCGAGCCTGCTGTACGAATACAACGTGACGTTCGGATACAGAACGCAACTGGCTCCGACTGTGCATCCGGCTGCGATGCTGACGCCGGCGTGAATCTTGCAATCCGGCCCGATCGTGACGCCGGCTCCGATCGATGCCGATGCACTGATTTGCGACGAGGGGTGAACGTTTGCGGTCGAATGAACGCCGGTTCCCGGAACTTCATCACCGAAGGGAGGGCGGAAGTGCAGGATGATTTGCGTGAACGCCGCGTGCACGTCATCGACAATGATCTGCCATGCAGGAGCGTCTTGGTCGGTGCCGCTGTTTGGGTTGTTGCCGGTTCCGCTGAGCGTTTCGGCAGTGAGGGCGGCGGGGGTGATCAACACGTCGGCGTCGCAGCCCCGGATCGCGGCGGCGTTTTGAGCCTGGTCGACCATGGTGATTTCGCCCTTTTGTGCCTCCTGTGGAGGCGCAGCTCCGGCCAACCTCAACGTCTCGCGAGATTCGTCGGCTTGGGATGGTGCGATGGCGAGCGGCATCAGTTTTCCGCCCGTCATTTCAACGATTTGGGCGAGTGAAAGCGGTGCGGGCGTGTCGCTGTCGGCGGAGTGAATCACGGTGGTCATGGATCGTAACTCCTGTCAAACGATCTTTTGGGTCAAATACATCTTCTTATGTAGCAACGTGGTCGACGTGGTCGCAACGGCGATTCGGTGGTGACGGGGGGCACATCGCGAGACAAAAGATCGGCGGCAATGGCGGGTAACGCGGCAAGAATATGGCGGGCAACTCGGCAAGAATGAGGTGAACGCATTTCAGCCTTCGCGCCGGACCGCGAACTTTAGTAGAAGTCAAAAAAGAATCGAAAAAAGTTGCCGCGGGCGTCGGATCGGTTCGTCACCCGAAACCGCTTGCGTTCGCCAATCGCTCGGCCGATTGGACTCGATTGGTTTGCTTCCCCTGTAAAACTCGATACCAGTGAACTCCACCGCATCCACCGCCGAAAACGAAGCTCGACGTGCCGCGTCGCTGCGGCGGATCGCGATCGTGTTGCAGGATTTGCCGCAGGCGGTGGCCAAACGTTTGCTCGCTGATTTGTCTCCGGATGCACGTCAGCGGGTTCGCCAGGAACTCGCGAGCCTCGTCGATGTCGACCCAATGGAGCGACGCCGGGCTTTGGAATCGTTCACCGGATCGATGCGTCGCGGTGCAGCCCGCCAAACCGACCAAGGCAACCTCAACACAACCGACGAAGTCACGTTTTCACACGCTGCTCATTCGGCTCCCGTGAACCGGCCGCACGCCGCAGGAATGTCATCGCCGGCCAATCCGTCCAGTGCCCACTCGCCGTCGCCGAGCCAAGCCCCCGAGTCATCGTCGCCTGACTCGCTCGCGTTTCTCAGCCAAGTCGGTGATGATGATTTGCTGAACCTGCTCAAAGACGAACACCCGCAAACGAAAGCCGTCGTGCTGGCGCAGATCGAACCGGCGCGGGCCGCCGCCCTGTTGCCACGACTCGGTGGTGCCCAACGTCAAGATTTATTGACTCGGATCGGTCGATTGCACACGTTGCCCGAAGAGATGTTGTCCGAACTCGCCGACAGTTTCCGCAGCCGGGTAGATCGGATTCTCGAATCGAAGACCGCCAATCCTTTGCAAAGCCTGATTGACGCGTACGGGGGTGGCCAGCCGGCCGATCCTGCTACCGCGGCCGCTCATGTTCCCGCCTCAGCCGCCGCCGTATCGCCGCGATTGCAAGCGATCCTCGCGGAAATGCCGGCCTCCGCGAATGCCGCTCAACCGCAAACGAACTCCCCCTCGTCGCACCAGCCGGTTCGCTCGGCCGTGTCGGGACACGATGCCGCGAGCATCGAGAACGAAAAGACCGCAGCCGAACGGCTTCGGCGAATCACTCGCGAAGAACCCGTGGCATCGGACAACGATCGCCAACCAAACGCGGCCTCGCGAGCGGAGTCCGCCTCGCTCGGAATGTCGACCGACGATGTCCACCGAGAACTCGTCAAACTGCCCGCTCGGAAATTGTGCGAGGCACTCGGCCGGGTCGACACACGAACGGCGATCCTGGCGTTGTGCGGGTTGCCCAACAAAACCGCCGACGCAGCGATCGCGTGCTTGCCGAGGGCTCAGGCAAACCAGGTTCGTCAGCGGCTGCTGTCGGTCGGGTCGCTCGAAATTCGTGACATCGACCGGGCGAAGGAGGCCGTTGCCGGCGCACTTCGCATCGGCGGCCAAATCAGCACACCGTCCTCAACTCCAAACGCCGCCCCGTCGCAACGCGTTGCGGTCGCGATGTAGCCGTCACGGGCGAGCGGGCGTGGTGAGTTTGCGTCAGAGCGTTTATTGTTCCTGTTCCCTTTTTAGATTTCCTTCATGGCTACGATTGTCAAACCAGGGGACGCTACCGCGAAAACGGCAGCCTCGGCCAACCCCGCTGATCCGCCGAATCCTGCCGACCCGAACGGCGCGGGCAATGGTTCGGGAGCGGTGTCGGTTCCCGCCGGCCGAACCGGCCGGGTGATCAAAACGGTTTCGGTCGCGAAGGATGACGGCGGAGCGAAAGTTGACGAGACACCGCTCGCTCCGGTACGTCCCCCAGGAACGTCAGGGAGGATCTCCGGTGCAACAGTTGGTGAGCACGCGAAAGGGAAAACCGGGCTCGCCGAGTTCAATCTGTCGGATTTGGCCGCCGAGGGACAGGAGCAGATCAAACGGTGCCAACAACAAGTCGATGCGATGTTGGCCGAAGCGACCAAGCAGGCCGAACAGTTGCGGCAGCAGGCCCGGACGCAAGGACACAGCGAGGGAACTCAGGCGGCGATCAAGGAGATCGACCAACGCGTCAACCGTGAAGCCGAATCGAAAGCACGCAATCAGGTTAAGTCGCTGCATCAAGCCGTTGAGCAGATGAAGCAGCAGTACGACGCGTGGATGCGGCAGTACGCGGAGGTTCTAACCACGACCGCGATCGCGGCTGCCGAACGTTTGACGCGATCGCAATTGGTTCTGCCGAACGCCGAAGACGGTTACGCGGTTGTTGATCCGTCGCCGGCGAATACGTCCGGACGAGATATCGCCTCCGGCCGAGAGGACGCAGAGCCCGCCGAACACCTGCTCGTGCGTTGGGCTCGCGAGGCGTTGCACAGCACCCGTTCGGCATCGCGTCTGACGCTCGCGGTGCACCCGGACACGCTCGCGCAGCTAGGCAAGGCACTCGACGAGTTGCTCGCTCATCCCGATTTGCCCGAGCAGTCGGTAGTGATTCCGGACGAATCGCTGAAGGTCGGCGATGTCGTCGTCCGGCAAGACGGCGGCGAGATTTCCGCTGGCATTGACGCTCAACTCGATCGCTTGCGTGAGGAACTCCTATGAGCGGCGTTCCCACTCTCGATCCGCCCCGTTTGCCCGATCCCGCGGCCACGGCATCGTCGCTGCGGAAGACGGTTTTGTTCCAAGTCCGCGGGCGTGTCGCGTCGTTGACCGGTGATGCCGTGACCGTGCAAGGCATGACCGCGCCGCTCGGTGCGATCTGCGAACTGTTACCACCCGATGCACCGGCGACTCTCGCACGGGTGATCGGGTTCGACGATACCCGGCCGATTCTCGCACCGATGGAACCGATCACTCGCTTGGCGGCGGGCGATCGTGTGCGGTTGCTCTCCCATGCGTTGACGCTCCGGGTAGGCCAATCGTTGTGTGGCCGGATTGTCGACGCGTTCGGACGGCCGATCGACGGTCGACCGCTGAGCGAAGATCTCATGCGAGTCGATGTATCGCACTCGGCTCCCGATTCGCTCGCCCGTCCACCGATCGATCAGCCGCTGCAAACGGGCGTGCGTGCCATCGACGCGATGTTGACCTGCGGCGTCGGACAACGACTCGGTATTTTTGCAGGTTCCGGGGTCGGTAAGAGTACCCTGCTGGGGATGATCACCCGCGGCACGAACGCGGACCGTGTTGTGATCGCGATGGTTGGCGAGCGGGGCCGCGAAGTCGGCGAGTTCATCCAGCGAACGCTCGGTGAAGAAGGCTTGAAAAAAAGTGTCGTCGTCGTCGCAACGAGTGACAAACCGGCTGCCCAGCGATTGTCGGCTGCCTACACCGCGACCAGTATCGCCGAACAGTTCCGCGACGAAGGGCACAACGTTTTGCTGTTGGTCGACAGCGTCACGCGGTTCGCGATGGCCCAACGCGAACTCGGTCTCGCCGCCGGTGAACCACCGACAACACGCGGGTATCCGCCGAGCGTGTTCAACCTCCTGCCGCAACTCGTCGAACGTGCAGGTCGAACCGAAAAGGGATCAATCACGGCGTTCTATACCGTGTTGGTCGAAGGCGACGACAACAACGAACCGATCGCCGACACCGTCCGTGGTTTGCTCGACGGTCACATTGTGTTGAACCGAAAACTCGCACACCGGGGACACTTCCCGCCGATCGACATACCCGAGAGCGTCAGCCGTCTGCAGAACCATCTCGTTACACCGGAGATCGGCGCCGCGGTGCTGAAGATCCGCGAGCATATGGTCCAGTATGACAACAGTGAGGATTTGATCTCGATCGGAGCCTATCGCCAGGGCAGTGATCCGAGGATCGACGCGGCGATCGCGATGCGAGATCCGATCAATATTCTGCTGCGTCAACACAGCGACGATCAAACGCCGATGGAGATGTCTCATCAGATGGTGATGAAACTGGCCGCGGCGCAAACCGGACAGGCGGTTCCGGGCGGCCAGCCCGCGAACGTCGCCAACAATCCCGCCGCGCAGCAGGCCGCGGCCCAACAAGCAGCCCAACAAGCCGCCGCACAGCAGGCTGCCGCGAAGCAAGCCGCCGGAGGATAATCGTCGATGGCACCTTTCCGATTTCGTTTTGATTCTTTGCTTGCCCTGCGTCAACGTCGGCGTGACGAGGTCGGTGCGGAGGTTGGTAAGGCGACCGAGGCGATTGAGCGTGTGGATGAACAAATTGAATCGTTGCAGACGCAGCGTGATGGGGTACGCAACGATGCTGCGGCGCGTCTGGCAAACTCAGGTGCCAACGGTGCGACTCACGTGGCCGTCGATCGCGTGATTCAAGAAGGGAGATACGACATGCAGCTCTCGGCCGAGCAGGCTGCCCTTCGTGACACACGTGCGAAGCTCGAGGTGGAATTAAATCGCCGTCGCGGTCTGCTCGTCGAAGCGGAAGCGGAGGTGAAACAGCTCGAACGTTTGCGTGAAACTCAAATGGCCGAGCATCGACAATTGCAGTTGCAAGTCGAACAGGCCGAAGCCGATGATCTGACCACCGCGCGGATGGTGATCGCCCAACGTCGAGCACTTAAAAAGAACCAACGCTAGCAAAACGACGCCACGAAACGCGTTTAAAAAGAAGGAGGACGGTGAGAGATGAGATTCTTGATGCGAACGATCGCAATGGTATGCGTCGCGACCTGTCTGACCCAATTGATCCTGCTTGGCTATTTTGTTGTGCAGGGGACGCTCGACGCTACCTCGGCGACCAAGGTGCTCGCGTTGGTCAACGGAATCGATATTTCGGGGAACCGGCTGCGCCAAATCATGCGCGAAGGCGAAGACCGCGAGCAGCCCGACTTTGACGAAATTCTCGAAGCACGGCAGCGTCAAAGCCTCGATATCGACATGCGGCTGCGAAGCCAACGCGAATTCAAAGACGAATTGTCGGTGATGTTGGCGAGTCTGCGATCCGAACGCGAACGATTCGACGAACGACGTGAATCGTTCGACCGCCGACTTGAGGAAATCCGCCAAGGTGCCCAGGAAGAAGGGCTCCGCGAGGTGCAACGAACGCTTCAGGCGCTCGAAGCGGAACAGTCAAAAGAGCTACTGCTGAGAATGTTTGACGATAAAAGAATTGATGATGTCGTTAATATCATTCAAGCTATGCCAATCGATAAACGAAAAGATATCTTAGCGGAGTTCGTATCAGTTGAAGAACAGGACAAACTTCACGAGATCCTACGCCGCATCGGTGACGGAATGCCCACGACGACGGTGATCGACGAAGCCCAGGGGAGATAACCCGCAGCGGCGAGACTCGAATTCGCCCTCGCCCGCCGGCATCCCAACCAGGACATCCGATAGGGAGCCCGACGAGGGGCAGCTGATTTAATCGGTTTGACGAAATTTAGAGTGAGCGGCAAGGCGCAAGTCGCCCGTTGGTGGCGTCGATACCGGCGGCCAGCGCCTTGCCACTCATTCGATCAAGGGCCCGATGAGGGACTCTGATCACGGCTGGGGGGCCGCTGATGACATCGAATCAAACATCGAGCGTGAGCCAATCGGCCTCGCGCACGTCGGGCACACTAGCGCCGACAAGAAACGACTCGGCAATCAATAGCCTGCGCCGCCGCTTTTCCGCGGCGAACTTGGGCGAGGATAAATCCGCGGCGGGATTGGGTGACCCGTTCGCCGAGATCTTTGCATCCATCGCGGCCGCCGAAACGCCGGTTCCCGAGCCGACTCAAACGGTCGATTCGCAGGAAACGGACGAGTCAACCGTCGAGACGCAAAACGAGTCGGAAGATCACTCCGACGACGATGCACAGCGAACTGATGAGGCGCAAAGCATCGTCGCGGCGAACGATGCGTTGCTGGTCGACGGCGCGGAAAACCCCGAGGCCGAAGAATCCGAAGCGGTCGCTCTCGTGGAATCGGAAACCATCGACGAAGCCCTCGGAGATGCCGAAGGCGAGACCGAAGCGAGCCAGCAAGTCGATCTCTCGCAGGACGGGGAAGAGAGCGAATCGGAAGCTCCCGTGGTCGTAGCGGAAACGCAAAGCGACGAAGCCGAAGCCGTTGTCGACTCGGAGTGGGCCGCCGCATCGACCGACGATCAGTCTCGACGAAGGTCGGACGCCAACACCGCTGAAGATATCGAGATCGAGAGTGAAGCGGTCGCCTCCGATGAGTTGGAGCAAGTCGCCGCGAAGTCGACGCGGGAGACTGAATCCGCAGACGCGGAACCCGATGGTGATACCGAGTCGGCGGTTGATCACGGCGAACCGGGCGAATCGAAAGTCGAGCGGCGTCGGTATACGAAACGGTCCGAACAACCGACCAACCAAGACTCGCAGCAGGAAACCGGGGCCGAGGAACCGTCAATGGTGGCAGGTGACCCCGCAAAGCGTGATGCATCGTCGCAGACATCTCGGACGGGAGCGGGATCGCGGAGCGGCGGCATTGATATTTCCGGCATGACGCCCACCGCATCCGGTGGCGCCGCACCTGCGGGGGCTGCCGCGGCAGCGGCCGTGAGTGCTGTCACGTCTGGAGCCGGGGCGGCTAGCGCCGGACGTGCGGCGGGCGGGGCTTCGTCGATCCAATCGGTCACAGGGGCGAGCTCCGGTGCAGGAGATGGTTCTGCGTCCGCCGATGGATCGGCACCGACCTCCGGGGCGAATGATGCGTCGCAGCGAAGCGGTCGCGAAGGTTCGTCCGCTGCTGCGGCGAAGGGCAACACAGGGCACGATACCAGTTCAGCGGTGCAGCGTGCGAAGTTGGTGCAGCGGGTCAGTCGCGGGTTCCAACATCTCGGAAGCAGCGGCGGTCAGATCCGGATGAAGCTCGCTCCGGAGCATCTCGGTTCGGTGCAGTTGCAGATGAAGGTTCAAAACGGCGAACTCAGCGGCACGATGGTGACGCAGTCCGACGCGGCCGCGCAGATGCTGCGTGAACAGTTGCCCGATTTGCGTGCGGCGTTGGAGAACCAGGGGATCAAGTTGCAGCGAATCGATATCGAAACCGATTCGTCTGCCGACGCGATGAAACGTGAAGCCGATGGACAGACGGGCGATCAACCGAGCGGTCAGGGCAGCCAACAATTCACTGACGGCCAGGCCTTCGCCGGAGGCCGCCATCGGAGCGGTTGGTCCGACGTGACAGCCACGCCAAGAAACACGCCGTCGGAAAAGAACACACCCAAACCACCCGCCCTCGCAAGAGTCGCAACCACCACCCCAGGCCGAGTCGATTTGCAGGTGTAGGCTGTTGGAGGAGTTTCGGTATTGCCCCACGTTTGTCCGCCAATGAGGGGCGATTTCGCGATGCAATAAATGGGCATCGATTCGTCGATCGAACCGACGCCTGGTCTCGGTTTTGGAAAAACCGAGCTGCGTGTTTCCCTCAACCGTTCAACGAACGACGGCTCAAAGGGCTAACCGATTGCCTAGCCCAGGCCAACGTCACGGATCACCAGTGGGTTTCGGGCCATGTGGGTGAGCCGAATGGCCGTAAGGCCTCGGGTGGGAACGTCGAGCGATGTTGAGGCCGAACCCGCCCAAAACCCGAGTGCTCACGCACTTCGGCTCACGGGGCGAGACTGATTCACCAATCGAACCGACGCCTGGTCTCGGTTTTGGAAAAACCGAGCTACGTGGGGCTTCATTCGGGTGATGTAAAAATGTGCGTTATCTTGGGGGCGGGTTGTGCCGATAAGAGTGAAAGAATTGATCTTTCGCCGTTGGGCATTTTTTCTATGATCAGTTCGCCGGATCGGGCCAAGTTGGGGCTCGTTTCGTTTTTTTCTATGATCGCGTACTCAAGGATGGGCCATGCGGACTCTGCTTTTACTCGGACTAGCCGTCGGCGGTGCTTTCATGGCCGGTTGGTTTACGATCGAACGAGACGGTGACAAAACCCGGATCGAGATCAACAAGAACGAAATCCGCCAAGACACTCGCCAAGCGATCGACAAAGGTCGTGATATGCTCGAAAAACGTGAGCAAGAACGTTTGGCTCGCGAGCAACAGCAACAGCAGCAAATGGGTTACCCCAACAACCAGGGAGCCTGGCCGCCGCAAGCCGCACCGATCCAAGATGCTGGGTACGCCGGCTATCCGCCTCAGAATCAGTACGGCAACCAGAACGGCTACAACGCTCAGCAGCCTTACCCGAACCAATCGGCCCCAGCCGGATACAATCCGGCGTACCCGGTGCCCGATGGCTCGCAGCAACCTGCACCGAATCAGCAACCACGCTGGACGGAAATGCCACCTCCATGGCAGCAGCAAACTCGCTAAGACGAAGAGGCTGCCAACGGAAGTCGAACGACGGTCTGTCTCGGCGTAGCTGGACTCGCCAAGAGTTCAGTGGGCGCACGCGAGGGTGACCTGATTGGCTTGTTTGACGCTGTCGGAAGTCTGGCGACTCCGGCTACGGTTGTGTTTGGCGTTTATACAAAAAAACGGGACCGAGCCCTGTGGACTCGATCCCGTTTTGCATTTCTCTCGCACGTCGCGAGAGATTCGGTTTCAGAACGCTTGATCGATGACTTCTTTCGATGCCCGTGTGCCCAACGCACCCCATAGGCCGAACGGGGATGCTCGGCCGGCGGCGAGGCCACCCGCTGCGTTGGAAACTTGAGCGCTGTTGCTGTTGCCGGCTTCGATCGAGTCGGTCACGAACTTGACCGCACCGTCGCCCATCAAGACATGACATCCGCCTTGGTGCCGGCTGCTCGGTGGGCAGACGCCGGCGGAGCTGTGGTCGCCCGACAAGCAGACTTCGCGGTTGGGTGGCAGGATCGTGTTCATGCCGGAGTAGGCGAGACGGCCGAACGCCCATTTGTATCCACGGCGTCGATCGGATTCAGATTCGTTGACCGTTGTTTGAGTGCCCCAGAACTGAGGCCGCGTGGGATCAGTTCCGTTGCACAACAGTGCGCCGCCGGCGATCACCATATCGCTGCCGTCGTCGTTGGTGCCTCCCGACGCTCCCCAGAGCGTCCGTTTGTCTCGGTCGCCGAGGTCGGTGACAATTTCGCCCGCGGCGATTGTGTTCGAAAGGCCGTCGAGGACGTCCCGGAACGCCATGTGGGTACGTGGGACAAAGAATCCACGTTGGGAATGCCGGACCGCGATCGCCCGCGTGCTGTTGTTGCGTTCGTTGTTGTCGAGTGATCCCCAGTCACCCATGTGCACCGAATCACCGGCGCAGTACGCGTAGTTGGTGCGTCCGTCCGACGGGAGGCCGACACCGGGGTCGCTCGGGCAACGAAGCGTTTGAAGTTCGGTCAACCAAGGTAGATAAGGCGTGCTGCCGTAGTTGCTCTGCGACCGTTTCGGGTTCGGACCCATTGCCTGAAACGTGCCACCGCCGACTGCCATCGGGTTGCTGATCTGTTCCCAGACAGCCTGTTGTTCCATGAACGGTGTCAGGCCGACGAGCCAGTTCAAGTCGAGACGGTTGAACCCGGTGTTGATCGCTTGTGATTCCGCGTCGGAACGGTTCGGGTGGCTCGTGCCTCCTTGGGAAGTCGGGCAGCGGTTGTAGGCGGAGTGGTAGTTGTGAAGTGCCAATCCGATCTGTTTGAAGTTGTTGCTGCAGCTCATCCGGCGTGCTGCTTCCCGAGCGGCCTGGACGGCGGGCAGCAGCAGTCCGACGAGGACGCCGATGATTGCGATCACCACGAGGAGTTCGACCAGCGTGAAGCCGCGTCTGCGGCTGGGCAGCCGGGAATTTGTCGGTCGTAAAGGAGTGGCCATAGAAGATCTCATTCGAAAAGGAATCGTGAATAATGGCGGGCGAGCAGCCCTAGAATGGCTTTGAGGGGATTGTTAATTGTAGTCGTCCTGTGAAAACACGTGTGTCAACTGTATAGATGACGCGCGGAATTCGCGTTCGCGAAGGTTTTGCGAAGGTAGATTCGGCCACCGTCCTTGCGGCTGGCCCGCCGCCGGGACGTTGGGGCGATGTGCCAATGAGGGAGGTGGGGGCTCGGCTACGAGTTGATTGCGCCGTTAGAATGCCGCCCCGCTCCTCGTTCGCGAGTCTGTCGGGGGCCCAGCGTGCGTGTTGGTAATCTGGCGAGCTTGTCGGTAACCGGCGAGCTTGTTGGTGAACCGGCGAGCCTGTTGATGAACTGGTCAGCCTGTCGGTGAACCAGCGTGGTTGCCGGAGACTCAGAGAGGCTGTCGAAGCCCCGTGGACGACCGACGTTTGCCGGGCCGTGATCTCTCGATGCTCTTATAAAATGACGTTTCCATCATTCAGGCGACGTTCCTACTTCCCAATCGACCTTATCCCAAGTCTCGAACCGCCATGTCTCGAACAGCCACCGTTGACCGTCAAACCGGCGAAACGACCATCAAACTATCCGTCAACCTCGATGGAACCGGGGAAGGCAAACGCAGCAGCGGTGTTGGCTTCCTCGATCACATGTTGGATTTGTTCGCCAAGCACTCGTTGATCAATCTCGACGTGACCGCGACGGGCGATTTGCATGTTGATGATCACCACACGACCGAAGACATCGGGATCGCGTTGGGCACCGCCGTGGATCAGGCACTCGGCGATCGTGCGGGTGTTTGTCGTTACGGGCACTTCACTTTGCCGATGGATGAATGTTTGGTCACGTCCGCGGTCGACATGGGGGGACGCTATGCGTTCGAATACCATGCCCCGATCGCCGCTCATAAGATTGGCACGTTCGACAGTGAATTGGTCGAACACTTTTGGCAATCGTTTGCTGCCAACGCGAACTGCAATTTGCACGTGGTGCTCCATCACGGCCGTAACGCTCACCACATTTCCGAATGCGTTTTTAAATCAACCGCGCGTGCGATTCGGATGGCAATCCAAAGCGATCCACGCAGCGATGCGATTCCGAGCACGAAAGGCGTTCTGTAAACCCGTCTGATCCGCTATCTGTAAAAACTGTTTATGAACTCGACGCTGCGTCTTTACGATTCAGACCCCGCGAACCCGCAACGCAATGCAGCACTGTGGTGTGTGGCCCTGTTTTTTGCTTTGACGACTTCTGCCCTGACCTTTGACGTGATGGCGGCTGATTGGCCGCAGTGGCGTGGTCCGCTGCGCGATGGTCATGCGGCGGACCAATCCTTGGCACCATCGTGGGAGAAACGCTCGCCTGGGTTGAAGTGGGAAGCCGCCAACGCCGGCGTTGGTTACAGCAGCATGTCGGTCGTCGACGGCAGACTGTATACGATGGGGGCCGATGAACAGCATTGCTACGCGATCTGTTTTGACTCGCGAAACGGCAAGCTGATTTGGAAAACGCGGGTCGCGCGTGCGGGGACCGGTTCGGACTACAGTCGCGGATGGGGCCTCGGCCCGAGGAGCACCCCGACGATCGATGGCAATCAGGCGTTCGTTCTATCGGACGTTGGTGTCGTCGCGGCGCTCAATCGCGAGAACGGTGAACTGCAGTGGAAAGTCGATCTGGTTGCCGACCACGGCGGTAGTATTCCGAAGTGGGGATACAGCGAATCGGTGTTGATCGATGGCCAACGCGTGGTCGTGACCGCCGGCGGCGAAAAGTTCATGTTGGCGTTGGATCGCGAGACCGGAGAGCTCGTTTGGAACTCCGAAGGCGTGGACGCGAACGCGCACTACGCATCGACGATGAAAGGTTCGTTCGACGGAACCGACTACTACGTCACCGCGGCGGGGGTCGGCGTGGTGGGGTTTGATTGCGAAACCGGCGAGGAGTTGTTTGAAAACACGGTGACCGGAAACGGAACCGCGACGATTCCCACTCCGCTGTTGATCGGAGACGACCGGATCTATCACACGAGCGCGTATGGAGCGGGGAACGCTCTGCTGCAGTTGTCGCGTTCGGACGGGAAGATTCTCGCGGACGCCGTTTATCACGAGAGTCGTAAATCGATGGAAAACCATCACGGCGGCGTCGTGCTGGTGGACGGAACGATTTATGGTTTCACGCGTGCCAACGGTGGCATGTGGATGGCCCAAGATTTGATGTCGGGCGAAACGTTGTGGCAAGAAAAAATTCGCGGCAACAAGAGCGGTTCGATCGCCTACGCCGACGGCCGGCTGTATTGCTACAACGACGGCGACGGCAGCGTGATTTTGGTCGAACCGAGCCGGCAGGAATGGAAACCGCTCGGCCAGATCCGTCTGCCGCGAGAAACCGAGATCCCGCGAGATCGTGGGGCGATTTGGGCTCATCCGGTAATCGCCGACCAGACGCTGTTTCTCCGCGACCAGGATTTGATTTTTGCGTTCGATATCGCAGGTTAGACATCGCAGGTGAACCGGCGGCCGGGCGAGCCGCCGGCTCGGTGGGCGTTCCTTTTTTTGCCAACTCGCGTAGAGTAACAGGGAGGGCAGAACCCCGTCAGCGTTTGTTTTCTCGCAGCCGCGTGCTCCTCCCGAACCGAATTTCGATTCTGACGTCTCAATCAATGGATCGATCGCGGCTTTCCCGCCCGCATTCGTCTCGTCGTTCGGTTTCCTTCCCGTCCATCATCCTTCAATCGATAACTTCAGAATCCGATGCCCATCCCGCAGGACGATCCGAACGATCAGGACATTTATCAAGAGCACGTCCTGGATCACTACGAAGACCCGTACAACCGGGGCCCGTTGGCTGGGGCGACCCACGCCCACGACGGAAAAAATCCGCTCTGTGGGGACAAGATTCACGTTGATCTGAGGTTGGACGAAAACGGACGCGTTGCTGAAGCGTGGTTCGAGGGCGACGGTTGCGTGATCAGTCAGGCGTCCGCGTCGATGCTGCTCGAGGAGATCGAAGGGAAAACGATCGAAGAGGTTGAGAAGTTCTCGGCCGAGGAAATGTTGAAACTGTTCGGCCCGCAGTTAACCCCCAACCGGCAAAAGTGCTGCCTGTTGAGTTGGAAAGTTTTGAAGGGGGCACTGCATCGTCCGGTCGGAACGGAAGCGGACCCCAGCAACACCGAAGAGGATGAGACGGAATCGCAGACATCGTTCGGCGGTCCGTCGCTCGGAGAGGAACAGTAATGGGATTGCTCGATACTGATTTGCTTCGCCGTGACTTCCCCGTGCTCGAGCGGGACGTCGCCGGCGGCAAGCCGTTGATCTACCTCGACAACGCGGCGTCGACGCAGCGTCCCAGGGCGGTCATCGACGCGATGGACGAATGCTATCTGCAGTATTATTCCAACGTCCATCGTGGCATTCACACGCTCAGTGAGGAATCGACAAAGGCGTTCGAATCGGCTCGCGAAACGACACGTGACTTTTTGTCGGCCTCGTCCATCGGCGAAGTCATCTTCACCGCGGGGACGACGGCCGCGATCAACACGGTGGCACGTTCGTGGGGCGACGCGAACGTCTCGTCTGGTGATGTGATTTTGCTGTTGATCAGCGAGCATCACGCGAACATCGTGCCCTGGCATCAACTCGCCGAGCGAACCGGTTGCCGGGTCGAGTTCATCCCTGTCGATGACCAGTTCGAAATCAGTGACGAGACTGTGGCCGAGTACCTCGATCGCCTGCGGCCGAAGATGTTCGCCTTCGCCGCCGCGAGCAATACGCTGGGCAGTGAATATCCCGTCAAAAAATGGACGGCGATGGCTCACGAGCATGACGCGACGGTTCTGATCGACGCGGCTCAGGCGGCACCTCACCAAGAGATCGATGTTCGCGATTGGGACGCGGAGTTTGTCGTCTTCAGCGGACACAAAGTTTGCGGCCCGACCGGGATCGGTGTCCTGTACGGAAAAGAAACGATCTTGAACGCGATGCCTCCGTTCCTCGGCGGTGGCGGGATGATCATGAACGTCACGACCGACGGATTCACGACGCAGGATTTGCCCGAGAAGTTTGAAGCCGGGACGCCTCCGATTGTCGAAGCGATCGGTTTGGCGGCGGCGTTGAAGTATCTCAAGTCGATCGGGATGGAAAACATCCATGCCCACGAACGCATCCTCGGTGCGCGTGCCGACGCCGGGTTGCGAGCGATCGACGGCGTTCGCGTGATCGGGCCCGGACCCGAGAAAAAAGGGGGCATCAATAGTTTTGTGATCGAAGGCGTGCATGCTCATGACGTGTCGGCGTTCCTTGACGGACGCGGCGTTGCCGTGCGAGCCGGCCATCACTGCACCATGCCACTACATCAAGCTCTCGGTGTGACGGCGACGTCCCGGGCGAGTTGCTACCTCTACAACACGGTCGAAGAGGTCGATGAGCTGATCGCCGCGGTAGCCGACGTGCGAGCAAAATTCGCGCGGACGGGCCGGCGTCGTCGCTCGCGTCGATCGGTTGAATCGAACGCATGACCGCCGACCCGCAGCAACTGCCGTTTGACTTTGGCGGCGACGATGGCGAACCGGCAGAGAGCGGTCCCGATCGCGCTCCTGTGAAAAAAGCCGCTCGCAAGAAGCGTGTGACCGCTGCGAAGTCCTCCGGTACCGCGGTCAACAAACCGTTGGTTGCAAAAAAGAAGGAAGCCGCCACGGCCGAAGAAGCGCTCAGCATCAGCGACGTCACGCAGCGGATCAAACGGGTCGTCGAATCGTCGTTGTCGAGCCTGTGGGTCGCCGGCGAGATCACCGACATCGCGAGACCTCGCAGCGGCCATTTGTACTTCACGCTCAAAGACGACCGTTCGCAACTCCGCGGTGTGATGTGGCGGAGCGTCGCTGAGCGGTTGCCGTTCGATCTCGACGACGGGCAGAGCCTGCTGTGTTACGGCGACATCGAAGTCTACGCGGCGCGTGGTTCGGTGCAGATGGTGGTGAAAAAATGCCAACCGCAAGGCATGGGCGCCTTGCAGCTCGCCTTTGCTCAGTTGCAGGCGAAGCTCGAGTCGGAAGGTTTGTTCGCTGTCGAACGGAAACGGCCGTTGCCGCGTGTGCCGCGAAAGATCGCGATCGTTTCGAGCCCGACCGGCGCGGCGATCCGCGATTTCCTACAAGCCGCCGCGTCGCGACATGCGGGCGTGGAAATTGTCTTGATTCCCGCCAGCGTGCAGGGCCCCGGCAGCGTTGACATGTTGGTCGAAGGGATCGCCGCGGCGCATCGTCTCGACCCGCTGCCGGACGTTTTGATCGTGTCACGTGGTGGCGGTTCACTCGAAGATCTTTGGTCGTTCAACGAGGAAAAATTCGTGCGGGCGCTTTCGCGTTCGCGAATTCCGACCGTGTCGGCGGTGGGCCACGAGATCGACGTCACGTTGTCCGACCTCGTCGCCGACGTGCGTGCGTTGACACCGACCGATGCGGCGACCCGGGTGTTGCCCGATCGTGAGGTGTTGGTCGATGTTCTCGACGCGCTCGACGGGGTGATGCGGCGGTCGCTGTATCGCAGGATCGAATCCTCGCGCCAGCGTCTGAGTTGGATCGAGTCGCGGCCGCTCTTCAGAAACCCGTACGAAATCGTTCTCAACCGCAGTCGCGTGGTCGATGAACTCGATGAGCGGGCGCGTTCGGTGATGCGGCGACGTCTCGAACAGAACCGCAGTCGGCTCGGGCAACTCGCCGCATCCGTCTCGGCGTTGTCTCCGCTGAGCGTGCTGTCGCGTGGGTACAGCGTGACGCAAACCGAAGACGGCCGCGTCGTTCGCGCGGCCGACGATGTTCAAACCGGTCAAACGATTCGCAGCCGCGTCGCCGATGGCGTGATCGAGTCGACAGTCAAATGAGTGAGGCGACACAGGCCAACGCAGAACCGATCGCGAATTGGGGCGAGCGGTTCTGCGGTCACGTCATTCGTCCGGGGATCGTGTTCGGCGTCACGTGTGGATTTCTGTCGGCGGTGCTTTACACGTTGGCAAACATTTCGCTGCGGCAGGTTGTTTCGGTCGACGCGTTCTTGGTCGCGGCGGTGAAGGCGATTCCCACGGTCGTGTGTTTGACCCCTTTTTTGATCGCGTTGAAGATACGTGGCCAAGCGGTCGGCGGTGGCAAGTGGTTGATCCCGCAATTTGTCGTGACCAGTTTGCTCGGCCAGGTCGGCGGCAATGCGTCGTTCCAAGTCGCACTCGGGATGGTCGGGCTCGCTACCGCGGTGCCGATCACGTTGGGAGCCTTGTTGATCGGCAGCGCGATCGTTGGCCGGTTTTTGTTGGGCGAAACGGTCAACCGCCGGACCGCAATCGCGATGGCAGTATTGATGGTCGCCGTCGTGATGCTGTCGCAGTCCGGGCATCCCGATCCGGAAGCGGCGAATTGGGGTGGCGATCAGTCCGAGGCCGGTGTGGCGATGCAGCGATGGATTGGTGCGGGGTTCGCTGTTTTTTCAGGTTTGTGTTTCGCAGTGTTCACGTCGATCATGCGTTTCAATATGCAGCGGGGCATGCAGGCGGTCACCGCGATGTGGATCAGCGGCGTGGTGGGCGCGACCGCGTTGTTCGCCCTCGTGGCGGCTCGCGGCGGGGTGACGGAAATGACGCAGATTCCCGCGTCGCTTTGGTGGTCAATGTTTGCTGCCGGGTTGTTCAATTTCTTGGCGTTCATCGCGATTACCACGGCGATGAAGGCGTTGCCGATCGTTGCGGTTCACTTGCTCAACGCGTCCCAGGTGGCGATGGCGGCGATCGCGGGCGTTGTTTTGTTTACCGAGCCGATCACGGCGACGTTGGTGATCGGAATCTCGCTGACGATGACGGGTTTGATGGTGCTCGCCCGGCGACGACCGCGATCGGGAGGCCAGATGGAACCCGTTGACGCGTGAACACGGCAGATGTGAGCCGAACCGATTACTCGATCGAGTCGTGCCGCATTCTTCGGCGGACTTTGGCAAAAGTATTCTGGCGTTGTGACTTTCGGCAACGGATGTAGCAATCAGGCAGGCGGACGCCAACAAAAATCGGATTCATTGGGGAACCACAAACGCCCGCTACTGGTACGCGTTCCGTCATTGCTTCACAATAAGCGGCTATGCGTCGAACCCGTCCGAATGACCCGGCCTATCCGAACACCAAACCAGCCCGACACGCTGACCTATCCGATATCGCAGTGGATCGATTCACCGCTTCTCGTTGTGTCGGCTTTCATCCGCGATCGGTTTCCCGCCCACTTTGCCCCCGCCTGATAGACGCGAGCAACAATGAGCGGATAACGATGAGCGGATAACGATGAGTGGATGCTGAGTTCTTCGACAGGGTGAGTTCTTCGAAAGGCTGTTCACCGGATCGTCCGTCGCACCTACTGTTCAATCCTTCCATTTCCCTCCCTTCGATCTCCCGCTCATCCATATCCCGCCCAGCCATCTCCTGCCCAGCCATCTCCTGCCCAGCCATCTCCTGCCTGCCTTCCGCCCCAAAGATAAAAGAGGATCGAGAATGTTCATGACTTCTGCCCAAAAGATGATCGCTCGTTTGAATCCGTCCCGTTCGATTTCGGCAAAAATCGCGACGGGGAGTTTGGTGCTTTGCTCGGCGTTTGCGACCGCGGTCTGTGACGCTAGCGACGCAACCACCGTGGCGGCCTCCGGTGCACCGCAGAACGCAACCGGGCAGGACGAATCGACCGTTTGGCCACAGTGGCGTGGGCCTTCGCAGCAAGGTGTCTCGCCCGAAGGAACGTTGCCGAAGAAATGGAACGAAGAGTCGTCCTCGCGAGTTGAAATTCCTGGATCCGGCGGCAGCACACCTGTGGTCGTCGGCGACACGGCGTTCCTGACCAGCGGTGTCGAAGGCAAGAACGTGCTCTTTGCGATTGACGTCAATGAACCCCGCATCGTTTGGCAGGTTCCGATGGGAACGGACCGTGGAAACAAACACCGTAAAGGCAGCGGCAGCAACCCGTCGCCGGTTACCGACGGAGAGCACGTGGTTGCATATTTCCGCAGCGGAGATTTGTCGTGCGTGAACCTGTCCGGTGAAGTCCTTTGGACCCACAACCTGCAGGATGAGTTCGGCGAAGATTCGCTGTGGTGGGACCTTGGCTCCTCGCCTTTGTTGGTGGAGTCGATGGTGGTGATTCCAGTCATGCAAACCGGGCCGAGCTATCTGGTTGCGTTCGATATCAGTACCGGCGAGATGAAATGGAAAACCGACCGCATGACCGATGCACCTGAAGAAGCCGCCCAGAGCTACACGACCCCGGTCGCGATCGAAGTCAACGGACGTCCGGCTGTCGCGGTCATGGGGGCCGACCACTTGACCATCAACGACGCCACCGACGGAAAAGAAATCGGACGGCTCGGTGGGTTCAACCCCGAAGGTCAAAAGTTCTTTCGCTCGATCGCGTCGCCGGTCGCCGAGGGGAATCTGGTTTTTTGCCCTTACTCTCGCGGGGCAACCCTGACCGCGGTCGATATTGAGAAACTGGTCGCCGGCGAAGGCAAAGACGCGATCGTTTGGTTCCGCGACGACATCGGCAGCGACGTACCGACCCCTGCGGTCCGTGACGGCGTATTGTATGTGGTCTCCGACGCCAAGCACGACAAAGGAACCGTCTATGCTCTCGCAGCAAAATCGGGCGAGACCCTGTGGAGCCTTCGATTGCCCCGCAGCCGCCGCAGTTACAGCAGTTCGCCACTGATTTCGGGCGATCACCTGTACGTCACTGGCGAAAACGGGCATACCTCCGTGATCGGGCCTCTCGGGGGGGCCGACGATTCGGCCGCACCGCCCGTTTTGGCAACCAATGAAGTCGCGGATGACGAAGACTATACCGTCGCCAGCCCCGTCGATTTGGGCGACCGTTTAGGGCTGCGGACGAAAAACTTTCTGTACATCATCGGGAACTAAAAAGACTCGGTTGGCCGTATTTTCGAATTCCCGGTACACTCCTTGCTACACTCACGCAGCGAATGCCAAAACGGCTCGTTCATAGAAGAGCCTAAGACACGATAGGAACACAATATGGCCAAGGACTCCGAGTCCCCCTCGAAACAACCGACTGATCAGGATGGTGGTCGACGCGGTGGCAATCCGATCATGATTGCCCTCGTGATTGCCGCACTCGCCGCGATTCTCTTTGCCAATCGGCCCGACGATCGTTCAACGATTTCCGCGAGTTTTTTCCAGGAGCAACTGGAAAAGAAGAACGTTGAGTCGGTCGAGATCGGCGATTTGGAAGTTTCAGGGAAATTCCGCATTCGGCCCGAAAAACCGTTCCCGAAAGAGAAAAACGTCGACGAGGACACGAAGAAAGAACTTTATTCGAAAGAGTTCGTCTTCACCCGCCCGGCCGGCAACGAGTACGCGAGTGCTCTGGAAAAACGCCTCAAGGAAATGGGCGTCGAGGACTACGAGTTCAAAAAGCCTGACTCGACCGCGGCAATTCTGCAGATCCTGTTGATGCTGGTT
Source organism: Aporhodopirellula sallentina SM41 (assembly GCF_000346505.1). Classification (GTDB taxonomy): domain Bacteria; phylum Planctomycetota; class Planctomycetia; order Pirellulales; family Pirellulaceae; genus Rhodopirellula; species Rhodopirellula sallentina. Next base: position 99,688 of record NZ_ANOH01000095.1, on the reverse strand, counting down.
CTGCCGCTGGGGATTCTGTTTTTGATCTTCACGTTGATTCGCCGCAGCCGCAACGAAATGATGGGGGGCGGGGGATTCCTTTCGGGATTCAGCAAGAGTCCTGCGAAAAGATTCGAAGCGACTGACAAGATCATCACATTCGACGACGTCGCGGGCCTGCAGGGCGTGAAGGCTGACCTCGAAGAGATCGTTGATTACCTCAAAACGCCAGACAAATTCTCGCGTTTGGGCGGGCAAGTTCCCAAGGGCGTTTTGCTCAACGGACCTCCGGGTACCGGGAAAACGTTGCTCGCGAGAGCCGTCGCCGGTGAGGCGGACGTGCCGTTCTACAGCGTCAACGGTAGTGAATTCATTCAAATGTTCGTCGGCGTCGGTGCGAGCCGCGTGCGTGACTTGTTCAAAACCGCGAAAGAGCATTCCCCGTCGATCATCTTCATCGACGAAATCGATGCGGTCGGTCGCCAACGCGGTGCCGGTCTCGGCGGTGGGCACGACGAACGCGAACAAACCCTGAACCAAATTCTCGGCGAAATGGACGGTTTCTCCGGTTCGCACGCGGTGATTGTGATCGCGGCGACGAACCGACCTGACGTTCTCGACCCGGCGCTTCTTCGTCCGGGGCGTTTCGACCGTCACATCACCGTGGGCCGTCCGACGATGAAGGGTCGCGAGGAGATCTTCAAAGTCCACGTCCGTGATGTGCCATTGGCCGACGATGTCGACCTGAAACGTTTGGCGGCCGGGACGGTCGGTTTGACCGGTGCGGACATCCGAAACATGGTCAACGAGGCCGCTCTTTGGGCGGCCCGTCAAGACAAGAAAGTGGTCGAGATGGTCGACTTCGACTTCGCCCGCGACAAGATCCTGATGGGGGCCAAACGCGAGGAAGTTCTGCAGGAAGACGAAAAGGAAAAGACTGCTTATCACGAAGCCGGGCACACGCTCACGGCGTGGCATCTCGAGGGGTCACACATTGTTCACAAGGTTACGATTATTCCTCGTGGACGTGCCCTCGGTGTGACGCAGTACGTGCCCAACGAAGACCGGTTGAGTATGAGCAAAAAGGAGCTCGATCATCAATTGATCGTGCTTCTGGGCGGCCGTGCCGCAGAGAAAATCATCTACAACGAAACCTGCGTCGGTGCCGAAAATGACCTCGAACGGGCAACGAGCATCGCCCGCCGGATGGTCACGCATTGGGGCATGAGCCCGAAGATCGGTCCGGTCAGTTACAAGACCAGCGATGAGGATCCGTTCCTCGGTCGCGAGATTCACCAACAACGTCAATTCAGTGAACACACTCAAGAACTGATTGACGAAGAGGTGGCTCGCATCTTGCTCGAAGCCGATCAGAAGGCGGAGCAGTTGCTGAGAGAGCATCGCGATGAACTCGAGAAGATCACACGCGGTCTGCTCGAACGTGAGGAGCTCAGTGAAAGCGAGTTGACCGAATTGATCGGGCCGTCGATCCACAAACGCAAAGGCGACCGCGACGGCAAGATCGAACAGATCATGGCTCCGGAAGGTGTGGCCGAGCGGAGTTCAAACGCCCCGGTGCCTAGTGAAGACTAGTTTCCTTGGCTAAGAAAAAAGGCAAGCTGCGGGCGGAGTTTCGAAAGAAGCATCAAGGCCGGGTCCGCAAACGCGACCTGACTCGGGAGTTCCGTGATGATGTGTCGTCACGGATCGACGATGTCGAACAGGGCGAACGCCTTTCCGGCAAAGGCGAATTGACCCGACGGCGAACGATCGCCGGTGCGGACAACGCCTCCGCCGGTTCAGACGCGTTGCAGGTCAATGTGCGTGTCGACGAATCGCAACTCACCCATGGTCGTGTCCTCAGCGTTCATGGGCTGCAGAGTAAAGTCCTTGCCGACGACGGACGGTTGTACGCCTGCGCCGTTCGTCAGGTGCTCAAGTCGTTGGCGACCGATCAACGCGGCGTGGTCGTCGCAGGCGATCGCGTTTGGTTTCGAACCGAAGCCCGCGACGGGGACGGCGGTCAAACAGCCCGCCGTGCCGATGAGGTCGTGACGGCCGACGGGATGATCGAACGGATCGAACCTCGTCACGGGATCATTTGCCGGACCAGTCGCGGGAAGCAACATGTTATTGTTGCAAATGTGGACGCGATGCTGATCATCGCGAGTGCCGCCGAACCGGGGATCAAGCCTGTATTGATCGACCGAATGTTGTTGACCGCCGCGCAGTGTGAGATCGAACCGGTTGTCGTGATCAACAAAATCGATTTGGTCGACCCGGTGCATCTGCAATCGCTCGTTGGTGTCTACGCGTCGTTGGGATACCGCGTGTTGCCGACGTCGGCGACGACCGGGCAAAACATCGAATATCTCAAAGCCTTCCTGAGCAACCGACAAACCGCGTTGGCAGGACAGAGCGGTGTGGGAAAGAGCAGCCTGCTCAACGCGATCGAGCCTGGTTTGGCCCTCGCGGTCTCCTCGGTCAGTACGGAGAACAGCAAGGGGCGGCACACGACCACGGCGGCGAAATTAATCCCGCTCGAAGAGGGTGGCGCGGTTTTCGACACGCCCGGCATTCGGCAATTTCAACTGTGGGACATCCAAGCCACCGAGGTTGCCGGATTGATGCCGGACCTGCGTCCCTACGTGAGCGGTTGTCGGTATCCGAACTGTTTGCACCTGCACGAAGACGATTGTGCGGTCAAAGACGCCGTCGCTGACGGACGAATCGACGCCCGTCGCTATGACGCATACTGCCACCTCCTCGAAGACGACCTGTTGTAGACGTCTTCGAGAGTCTCTGGAGGCACAGGGTTTCTTGAATACAGAGTGTTCTTGAATACAGAGTGCTGACACGCTGTGGAGGTGATTCCATCCGGTTTGGCGTGCGTGGCATCTCTGCGTGAACCGCCGGGGATGCCCCCGGCGGGAACCAAACGGGTTTGCTAAACGCTCGGCCCAGGCATCTCGTTTTGGATGCTGAGTTCCTGTTCCTTGTCGTCGCCGCCGTACTTCAGCACGCTGTGGACGTCGTAAGGTTCCATGCGAGCTTCGCCGCCGAGCGCTTCCAGGTGGATTAAAAAGGAGCAGCCAACAATTTTGGCTTCGCATTTTTCTAGCAGTCGCAAACAGGCTTCCACCGTGCCGCCGGTGGCGAGCAGATCGTCGACAATCAGGACGCGTTGGCCCGGTTTGATTCCGTCGACATGGATTTGCAGTTCGTCGGTACCGTATTCGAGTTGGTAGGCGAACGAATGCAGGTCAAAGGGAAGTTTGCCTGGTTTGCGGATCGGAACGAATCCGGCGTTGAGTCGCATGGCCAACGGTGTGCCGAAGATGAATCCGCGAGCCTCAGCGGCGGCAACGACATCGATGTCCGAATCCAAAAAGGGTTCCGCCATCGCGTCTACGGCCGCGGTGAGGGCCTGGGGATCGGCGAGCAGCGGAGTGATATCGCGGAAAAGAATTCCCGGTTTGGGGTAATCCGGAATGTCGCGAACGTATGACCGTAGGTCCGTCATGGCAATTGTCTTTCTCGGAGTGAGGCAATGGAGAAGAATTCCGACCCCAAAACGATAACGATACAACCGCTCCGAATCGAGCGGGTTGCCACGATTGTAGATGGCGGAGGGAGCAACCTTCTCCGCGATTTCACGAACGTGGGAGTTTGTCGGGGGCGTGTTTTGACAAACGGCCGGGCCTTCAGCCCTCGCGTTCATTCGGTCCGCCGATCGACCCAGCCCTTCAGGCTGGGCTAGACAAACTGTTGGGCCGTTGGCCCGGGGAGCTCTCAGGGGCAACTCCCCGTCCGTTTGCTTAGCCCAGGGCAACGCCCTGGTTGGTTGGCGTCGCCGCGTAACCGGAGGGCCAACGGTTCGTCTCGCGTTCATTCGGTCCGCCGACCGACCCAGCCCTTCAGGCTGGGCTAGACAAAGTGCTGGGCCGTTGGCCCGGAGAGACCGACCCAGCCTTCTGGCTGGGCTGGCTAAATTGTTGAGGTCGTTGGCCTGGGCCGATTATCCGTCAATCGCCTTCAAACGGCGTGTGAAAACACGATCAGACCGTGTCGGCTTCGCTCATGTCGAAGATGCGATTCCATGGTACGGCGGCGGACGAGCTGTCGGTGCCACGTTCGGCTGCTCGGCGGCAATCGATGCAGTCACTCGCGTAGGGGATTGCGCGAAGGCGGTTCAGGGGAATCGGTTTGCCGCAGTCTTCACAGTTGCCGTAGGTTCCTGCGTCGAACTTCTCGATCGCCTCTTCGATCGCCGTCAATTCGCGGCTTTCGACTTCCACCAATTGGCTGTTCAGTTCGTCTTGGACGGTGTCGGCAGCCGCGTCGAGTGGGTCGCCAGTCTTCTGTTGGTGCAACTCACGCAGCAAACTGAGGTCTCCCGCCAATGCCTTCCGCAGTGCATCACGACGGCGGACCAACGTGACACGCATTTTTTGGAGAGATTCTTTTCTAGTCATAGGAAAACCTTTCAAACAGACGGGTGACGTCCGGGGTGAACCGCAAATTCTGCCCCGCGGTAACTGATCAGACGCTCGAGAACGTATCAGAGTTCGCTCCGCGGGAACCGATATTGGTGCAGCCGAATCCGAAAATCATGGGTTCTTCACCGGCAGCTCATTTGCCTCAATGGCAGGCAATGGAGGTCTCGCCGAAGCAAGATTAGACGTCGAGGAGGAGTTTCAAGCCTAAAAAGCTGGCAAATCTGCACCGCGATCCCGTCAACGCAACGGTTGTGCCGAAAATGCTAACTTCTCGCCGAAGAAATTTTGCCGATGTTTCGACGGCGGACAGGACATTTCCAAAAGCTAACTCTCGCTAACGAGGGGTTCCTGGCCCTGGTTCCGCCGCAATGTGAACATGTGGCCCCTTGGCAGGCTTTCAGGGGAAACGGACCCGCGCAGGTCTCGGCCGAGAAATCTGCTTTCTCCGCGAAAACCCGTAGGAAGGACGCCCTCAGTTGCCAGTGTGTCTACTCGAGTGGACGCAGCGTCATGAGGCCAAAATGGAGTCCTCCGGGCTCGTCATAGCCGAATCCACCGCTGACGTTGAAATATTTCCGCAGCTCATCGAACGGCGGCAGCTTCTGTCGGTTGAGCAGATCGGCGAATTTCGCGATGACGGGATTGTTCTCGCCCCGACGGCTCAGCGTGCCGGCGAACTCGTCGGACCCGGCCATGTTGTAGAGCACCCGATAGCTGTCAGCGTCCCGTGCGAAGTTAAGTACGAACGGCTTCTCCCCACCGAGCTTCGCCCCGAGTTCGGAGAGCAACAGTTCGTAGTCGGTGTCGTCGATCAGTCGCGGTGTCTTCCCCGAGCGAGCACGGAGGACCTGTTCGACCAGCTCGCGGCTGTCGGCCAACACAAGATAGTCGTCGATCAGGAAGACGCTGCGTTCGGGCGTCCTCAGGGTGTTGGGCAGTTTCCGGCGATTCGCCAGGAAGTAGACCTCGGCGCCGCCGACGTTTTCCGCACGCATGTCGGATGCCGGCAGTTTGGTTTTGGCGCGTTGGAGCAATTCGCGAGCCTTCTCCACATCGCGAACCTGCAACGCATCGAGCCTCGCGACCGCGTTCCAAGCGGCGGGCAACTGATAGCGTTGCACACCGACGTACCGGCCGGTGAGGTTGGGGATCACCTCTTCTTTGAGACTGATGTCGAGCCTCGCTTGGATGCGGTCTTCGGCGAACCGGTCAAAACTGCCTTCGCCGGCGAAGCGGTCGACGATTTGAGTCAGGTTGTCCGTCGCGGTCGCAATGTCCCATTGCGCGGTCATGTAGCTGGTTGCGTCGGCGGGAACCCATTCCGGCGGCGTCGGGTCGACTTCCTCGGGCCGGATCACCCCAAAGAAACCGTCTCGCGGCGGATTGATGACAATGTGCGCGTGGATGATTCCTTCGATAACCTCGCCGCCTCGGAAAATGCTGCCGCCGATCCCACGGATCTTGTCCGCACCGAGCGTCTCGACGATTGGCATGATGAAGAACGCAGAGCCCGAACGGCTGATGATCTTTTCCGCGATCGCGTAGGGGTGAACGAAAAATGTGATCTGAGGCGTTTCTGCTTCCGCCCCGATCGAACGCGTCATGACGGAACCGAAGTCGGGATTGCTCGACAAGTTGCCACTGATCTCGACAAGTTTGCTGTCGGTGTCTTTCGCTTCCTCGGCGGCTTCCTTGCGATTGCGTGGTGCGTCGGAATCGTTCCACCGTTCGAGAACATCGGCTGCGGCACGTCGGCCGAGTCCGATCACGAACATACCGTCGCGTTGGAACCACTCGGTTTGTTGGCCACCGCGGGCACGCCGCCAAGTCGTCAGCGAATGGTCGCCGATTTTTTCGGTGTCGCTCACAAATTGATTGCGTTGCGAGAGTTCGCCGATTTGTTCGAGAAGTTCATTCATCCGCGCCGATGACGTGTTGTCTTTGCCTGTTTCGACCATCAACACGACCGCGAACCGGTTTTGTTGGCGACGTTGGCGTTGCAACCGGCGAGCGATTTCTTCGTCAGTTTCCGGTTCCTCTTCTGGTCCGCGTGACGGTTTTGCGGGTTCGGCCTCCGGCGGTGCTCCGGGGACCAACGCGATTGCGACTTGGCCTTGCGGGATCGACAGCAGTTCATCCAGAGACAAACCGATCTGCGATGCGAATTCCTCGAGCGTGGCGCTGAGGGTTTGGTACGTGTCCGAAACGAACGGCTGCATCGCGGGATCGTCGAGCATCTGGCCGAGCGACGAGCGTGCGAAACCTACTTTCAAATCCGCTACATTGCGGATGCGAACGTACGCGTACGTGTCCGACGGCAGCAACCGCGACGCGGGCGGCACGGCGGATTCAAATTCGAGTTCCTGTCCCCCTCGCTGGTCCCGGGCATCGCGACTGGCGAGACCAGTTTGTGCCCAGGTTGGGGAAGAAGTGATCGAAACGGTTAGGGCGATCATGCCGGCGAACGATACGGATAACCATCGCGACCGGCAGGGAATAGAACGCATGTGCATGTGATTTTCAATCCAAACAGAGGTCAAACTGTCGGTGGGGAGATTAGAATGATGAGCCAACCGATAGGCACAGAAACTTGGCCGAGAGGGCGGTGTTTTAATAACGATGTTGGAAACAGTGCTATCGCCAACGTCCGCCTCCACTTCCGCCGAAACTCGAGCCGCCGATCGAAATGCATTCGAAGCGGCCGTTTGGATCTTGGCAAAAAGCGAACCTAACCGAGCAAAAGAACAGATGATATATCCAATTTCAACCACCGGTCGTCCATCGCTCGCAATCCTCGCGGCCGCAGTGCTCGCGGCCGCAGTGCTCGCCGTCGCTGCCAGCACGACGCCCGCTTTCGCCCAGCAACAGACCACCGACCAAGGTAACCAGCAGGAAGCCGGCGGAACGCTGACGCCTGAGGAAGCGTTTTCTGGCGGGATCGAGCGGACCGGCGTCGTTGGTCAGTCCACCGCCGCCCCGGTCGGAGCCAGTGCCGCGTCCACCGCCAATTCGGCGGGCGCCGGCGGGACGGGAGGACGAAGCACGTTCGGTGGCGGTTTCGGCGGTGGCATGGGGGCCGCGTTCGGAAACCTGTTCAATAACAACGCCAACAGTAGCAGTAGTTCGACGCCGCCGATTCGAACCCGGTTGCGAAGCGGAGTGCAGATTCCGGCCGGCACGATGGCCAATCGTGTGTCGCGTCAGGTGTCTGCACAGAGCCGATTCCAAAGTGCCGGAACGCTGCAGCCCCGGGGACAAGGCTTGGCCGGAGTGGCCGGTGGCTACGCGGGGAATCCTTACTCCGGTGTGAATGTCCAGTTGGAAAGCGGCACCGCGGTCCTGCAGGGCAGCGTTGCCAGCGAAAAAGATCGCCGCATGAGCGAATTGTTGATGCGACTCGAACCCGGCGTTTCCAGCGTCCAAAACCGAATCAGCGTCGCTCCGTGAGTAGCCTGGCAGGCGATGCGTCTCGATCAGGAATGGGGATTCCGGGCCGTAGCGAAAGTCGCCGAGACTTTCGGTGAATCACGATCACAGCCGAAACTCTTGGCGGGCTGTTGATTTATTCGTTTAACGGCAATACCGTTCAATGAAGCACCGGGTTGTGGCGTTTTCGTTTAACCGGTAGCCGTAGGCGACGCTTGACGGAACACAACCTACCCTTCGGGCACGGGTTAAACGAAAATTGAACGGTATTGCGTTTAACGGTCAGCCAAAGGCGACCTACTTGCCACAGCGCGTCGCCTACGGCTACCGGTTAAACGAAAACAGGTTGACTCTCGATCAAATCGACAAACCGTCGGCGAGTTTCGCTACCCGAAAATGAAGCTTTGACGCGCCACTTGCGAGTTGTTGAGAATGCGGTAGCCGATTTCGCCAGACTTGAGGCGACTGATATTCGGGCCAGTCCAGCTACCACGATCGCGCATGTCGAGCTGGATCCCTCGGACTTCCCTCACGGAGTTCGGGCTCTCCGAGACCGAGACCATCCTGTAAATCTCTTTACCCAATAACTCTCCTCCGCCCCCGCTCTCCTCCGCCGCCAATCTCTCCGCCCGCCCAATCTCTCCGCCCGCCCAATCTCCTCCTCCCGCCCAATCTCCTCCGCCCGCCCAATCTCCTCCGCCCGCTTCGAGCAAGCGTCGCGATCGGGTAGAACATCCTCTTCAGTCCTCTGTCGTTTTTTGGATGTTATCGGATTATGGATCGCTGCCGCTTTCTCGCCACGCTAATCGTATGCCTGATCATTGCGACAGGTTGCCGTCCCTCGGCAAAGCCCTCTGCATCGGATGACGGCGAAGACAACGGTGCCTTGAACGTCGTTTGCACGACCGCGATGGTTGGCGACGTCGTGCGTGGTGTGGGCGGAGAGCACGTGAATGTCACCGTGATGCTGGGGCCCGGCGTTGACCCGCACCTGCACAAAACGTCCCGTGACGACACCGCGTTATTGATGAACGCGGACGTGGTTTTCTATTCAGGGCTGTTGCTCGAAGGAAAGATGACCGACACGCTCGCGCAGATCGGCAAGAGCATTCCGGTCCACGCGTTGACTGAACGTTTCACCGAAGAACAACTGCTTTCACCGGAGGGCCAAGGGGCTCACCCCGACCCACACGTTTGGTTCGACGTTTCGATGTGGAGTTCCACCGCGTCGGTCGTTGCCGACGTTCTCGGTGAGCGGTTGCCCGAGCACGCCGCCGAGTTTCAAGCGGCTGCGAAGGCGTATCAAGAAGGGCTCAAACCGATTACCGAATACGCTAAAGAACGGCTCGCGTCGATCCCGGAAGACCAACGGATCCTGATCACATCACACGACGCGTTCGGTTACCTCGGCCGTGCTTACGGGCTCCGCGTGATGGGAGTGCAAGGCATCTCGACTGATTCCGAAGCAGGCCTGCGCCGTGTGAACGAGTTGGTTGATTTGTTGGTCGAGAAAAAGTTGCCCGCCGTTTTTATTGAGAGCAGCGTTTCTCAAAAGAGCATCGAAGCGTTGATCGAAGGCGCCGCATCACGCGGGGTGACCGTGAAGGTCGGTGGCATGCTGTATTCCGACGCGGCCGGTCCGGGCGGGACCTATGAAGGAACCTACGAAGGAATGGTCGATCACAACATCACCCTCATCGCCCGTTCTCTCGGTGGCGAAGCACCCGAACGTGGGCTCCACGGGAAGTTATCGCTCGAGGAAGAGTAGCCACGGACGAGAGCGTTTTGAAATTCAACGCTCTCAATCCCTGTAGCTGGATTCGCCAAGAAGTCAGATCTGTCACGATCCGAGAATCGTAGCCGGCGTTGGCACGAACGAAGTCTTGGCGACTTCGGCTACGTCGTTTGCTCTATCGACGTTCGTTCGGGGCGTTGCCCGGCGTTGCCATTTGCGGCGGTCCTGGTTGGCGGTAGGTGTTGTGGAACACCTTCCAATCGGCAGGTGGTTTTTCGTCAATGAAGTTTTTCATGAACCGATCGAAGAGGCCGGCCGAGATCGAGTTGCGTTCGACGTTGACGAATTCATAGTGGTCCCATTTCGGAGCCGTCTTGATGTTGAAGTTCGGGGCGTACATCAACAACGCTTCGGGTAGGAACGTTTTTTCGTTGAGTGCGATTTGCACGAGTTTGTATTGAGCCCGGTCGTCTTGGCGTTTCGGGTAAGCTTCGATCAGGATCATGCCCGGTTTAGGAGCTTGGACCTGACGAACCCAGTAACGTTGGACGATTTGGGTGGCGTCGAGGTTAAAGACGAACGGCAGTGGGCTTTCGAAAATTTGTTTGCCACGCATCTCCGGTGGGAGTTGTTGGACGCGGCACTCCTTTTTGCTGTGATCAAACTCGAGCAGTTCTTCGCCGTTGCACACCCAATGTTCACCGAACTGGTTTTGCTTTTCGCTGTACTGCGGGTTGCCTTCTTTCATGCCGTCGAAGGAAACCATCTTGTCGACTTTGAAGAGACCACGGTCCGGCGAGGCGTATTTGATCACGCCGGTGCTCTTGGTCGCGTGAACTCCCGCCGGTGCGGCGAACAGGTCGTAGTGCCAACGTTGGAATTGGCACTCGAGTGTTTTGGTGCCTTTGCTTTGTTTCTCCCACGCTTTCAACATCGCGTTGAGTTGAGCTTGCGATTTGGCGTCGAGTGGTGGAAACGGGGCTTGGTTCGGATCGACCGCCGGGCCGCCATCGGCCGCACGTTGGCCGGCCGGGTTGGCTTGATAGGATTGGCCGGCGGGGGCCTGAGCGAAGGACTCTGTCAACGTTGCCAAGCTCGCGACGATCGTGCATGCAGCGACGATGCCGGTCGCAACGACTCTCCCCCATTGTTCTTTCGCGGATCGAGAGGTGATCGGGTGCGGGTTTTGACTTCCGGCCGACCTGGCGGAGTCGGTGTGGGGGCAGCAGAGGTTCATTCGCATCATCCTTGACGCATCGAGTCGGGGTGGACAGGACGTGACGTCCATTTCTGCAGAACCTAGCGAATCAGACGACTTGAACGAAAGACCGAAAAACGGACGCAATTTCCTCTTGGCACCGGAGGGGGCGATTTGATAGACGCTAACGTGAGCTGATCGGCGATCTGGACGGATGGACGATCGGGCCTCGAAATACAAATCCATTCGAACAACAAACTAAATCGTCCACCTCGACGCCACGGATTGGCACAACGGGTCACCGCGACGGCAGATCACCGATGAAGGGTTCACTTCAAACGGATCACCGCGACACGGGACTCGAGGACACGCGAAAGGAACGCGAACGATGATGGAATTCGGAAAACGACTCTCATGGCGTCTCTCCGGTGGTGTCGCAGCCATCGCGTTGGGAGCACTCGCCGCGGCCCAGGCTCAACGTCAGGACATTAACACTGCCGAGGAGGTGCCATCGCTCGAGGCGCCCGCGTGGGCTGAATCGTTGCCGATGCCGATCGGAGCCGGCCCGGAGGAATCCACCGGTGTGATGCCTGCCGCCTTTGCCGCAAACATGCCATCGACCGATCCGAGTGACGGAGACGGTTGGGGATCGGCGTCGGCAGAGTCCGATGCGATGTCTCCTGTCCTCGTCTCGCAAGTCAGCCACGAAGAACCCGTCGACAACGGTGCGGCGCCCGGCAACGACGGCCCGATGGCCATGCCGGCTCCCGGCGGTTTCAACCCCGCCGGCATGATGGGCATGCCTGCCGAGCCAGACTACAGCGAACCGGCTGACGCACCCGCGATGGCGATGCCGATGATGGGACTGCCCGAACAAGCCGGCGGTCCTGGTGAAGAACCAATGAGTGAACCGGAGTTGCCGCGTTCGGAGCTGCCCAGCCCCGCAGGAATGGGAATGCCCGCGATGGCAATGCCTCAGCCCGGATCGGAGGCTCCCACCGAACAACCATCCGCGGCGATGAGCCAACCGGGGATGCAGGAAATCCAATTCGAAGAAGGTCCCGGAATGGGACCCAGCATGGGACCGGGAATGGGCCCCGCGATGGGTGGCGGTCCTGATGGAAACGCAGGGCAACAGATGAATGCCGGACCTGATATGAACGCTGGCCCAGGCTTTGCCGCCGGACCGATGAACGACCTGCGGATGCAGCAACCTGCCGAAGCACACGGGGACGGTTCGCATGCCGGACCGGCCATGGATTCCGAGCCCGCCATGAATTCCGGACCTGCCATGAATTCTGGGCCTGCCATGGATGCTGGACCGTCGATGTATGGTGCCGGTCCGATGGGCGGCGACATGCCCGTCCAAGGCGACGCGCCGATGGACATGGGCGGACCGGTTCATCCCGCCCCCGCCGCTCAAGGTTTGGTCGGTGATTTCGGCCAGCCGCCAGCACAAACGTTCGGAAACAACTCACTGCGCCAGCCCGCAGGTGGCGAGAACCAACTTCGCTCCGGTGCACCCCGTGGCGATTTGCGCCAGCCCGCGTTGCCGTCGTTGCCCGAACCGAGCATGGTTCGCGATTCGGCAGGCCAGGCACCATCGGTGTACGGCCAGCAAGAGCCTTATGGTCAAACTCAACCGAACAACCAAACACCTGCTCAGTTTGCCGGTCACCAACGCGACGGACGTTCGGCGATGGGACTTCCGAACAACATGAACCCGAACCAGGGAAACGCAGGGGGCTATGCTCCTGAACCGTATCTCGCCGGCGGTGGTGACCCGATCGCGATCAGCCAACCGGGCGACCGTCGTCTCGAGGGCGTGCAAACGCCGAGCGTTGTGATTCACAAACGGGCTCCCGCCGAGGTCAAAGTCGGGCGACCGGCAACTTTCGTGATTCAAGTTCGCAACGTCGGAACCGCCGAGGCTCTCGGCGTGCTCGTGCACGACCGCGTTCCTGCCGGTATGAAGCTCGTTGACGCCACGCCACAACCGGTCATGCAAGGTGACCTGCTCGTTTGGCAACTCGGTGCGATGCCTGCCGGTGACGAACGGTCGATCACGATGCAATTGATTCCACAGGAAGAAGGCGAACTCGGCAGCGTGGCTCGCGTGACCTTCGAAGCCGCCGCTTCCGTCCGAACACGCAGCACGCGTCCGGAATTGAAGGTGACCCAACGTGCCCCCGCAAAAGTCTTGATCGGACAACAACTCGAAATCGAACTCGAAGTCGCCAACGTCGGCACGGGAGAGGCAACGGGCGTGATCCTGCAGGCTGACGTGCCACCGGGCCTCGACCATCCGCGCGGTCGCCAACTCGACAACGCTCTCGGATCGCTCCGTCCTGGCGAAGTCCGCCGTGAAGTTTTGCGGATGCGTGCGGCCGAACCGGGCATGGTCGAAAACGTCGTACACCTAGTCGCCGAAGACGCCGAAGCGGTTTCGCATTCGGTATCGGTGGAAGTCGTCGCGCCGAATATCAACGTGGCTCTGACGGGACCTTCGCGTCGCTTCCTCGAACGTCAAGCGACCTACATGGTTAACATCGAAAACCGCGGCACCGCTCCGGCGACCAACGTTGAGATCGTCGCGCGACTCGATCGCGGGTTCACCTTCGTCGGAACGGAGAACAACGGACATTACGATCCGAATCGCCACGCCGTGCTGTGGTCGATTGTCGACTTGCCTGCCGGTGACGTCGCCACGGTTCCGGTCACGTTGTTGCCAGTCGAAGCTGGCGACCAAGTCATCCGATTGGAAGCGAGTGCGGACTTGAACGCACGCAGCGAAGTGGAAAACACCGTTTCGGTGGAATCGCAAGCTGAGTTGACGTTCTCGATCGCCGACACGGCTGACCCGATCGAATTGGGCAGCGAAACGACTTACGAGATCAAGGTTCGTAACTCGGGATCACGCAACGACACGAACGTTCAAGTTCAAATGTTGCTGCCACCGGGAATCGAAATGCTCGGCAGCGATGCCGATGCGGGAACCGACGGACGCGGCGGTGTGATGTTCGCACCACACGGCAACTTGCCCGCTGGCGAGGAGCTGGTTTACCGCGTCAAAGTCCGCGGCGTCCAACCGGACACCCACGTGATCAAAGCGGTCGTCACGAGCGACCAATCCCGAGTGCCTGTCACAAAGGAAGAAAGCACGATGGTCTACGCGGATCGCTAGTAGCGAGTCACCATCGAGAATGAGGGTTCCCGGCCGTAGCGAAAGTCGCCAAGACTTTCGGTGGTTCTTGGCCGCAGCCGAAACTCTTGGGAGTTTCGTTACTCAAGGGTTGAGCTTTGACGGACCATCAGGTCGAAATGGAGAAGCAGCGATCTGCCCACGTAGCTCGGTCTTTCCAAGACCGAGTATCAGAGCTTGGTGGGATGCTGAGCGGTGGGTGCGCGAGTTTTTGAAAAACTCGGCTACGTGGGCGGCGTTCCGCCTCCTCATCACAAACGCTCTCTGCGTTGTAAGATACTCCCACAGAACTTTTGAAAAATCTGTGGCGGTTTTTTGGTTTGGCCGCAACCAGTTTCTTACGCTCCCGTTTCTTCGGCACCGCTCGCTTTGGAAAATTTATCTCAATCTCAGCATTCGCAGCCTCCGTCGCGTATGGAGCGTCTGATTGATGCTGCGCGGTCCGGTGACGCTGACGCGTTGGGAGAACTGCTCAACAACTATCGAAAGTACCTCGTGTTTCTCGCTCGAACCGGACTGCACCACCACATGCAGGGCAAAGCGGATCCGTCCGATATTGCTCAGGAAGTCTGCATGGCGGCGCACGGGAACATCGCGGAGTTCCGTGGCGAGTCGGCGGAAGAGTTCGCCGGTTGGCTGCGAGGGATTCTGACCAACACGATGGCGATGCACGTTCGCAAGTACCTCGGCACGGCCAAACGCGATCCTCGGTTGGAACAACGACTCAACCAGAGCGTCGCCAGTGCGACCGGGTTCCTGCAATCGCAACTCGCCGGCAACGAAACGTCGCCGAGTCAAAACTTTGCTCGCAACGAAGCGTTCTTGCAACTCGCCGGTGCCCTCGAAGGTTTGCCGGAAGACTATCGACGCGTGATCGTTTTGCGGCACGTCGAAGGGTTGCCGTTCGCCGAGGTGGCTCGCGAGATGGGACGGAGCGTTGACAGTGTCGAGAAATTGTGGGTGCGTGGGTTAGCGAAGCTGAAATCAACCATGAGTGACGAATGAGCGAACTCGACGAAACCGATGACGGTCGCGTTGTCGCGGCGGTGAAAGATTACATGCGGATGCTCGATGCGGGAAACGCACCGACGACCGATGAGTTTCTGCAACAGCACGCGGACATCGCCGGTGAACTGCGCCCGTCGCTCGAAGGCCTTGCCATGGTGCATCGTGTCGCTGAACCGGCGCCCGCCACGGTCGTGGCCCCGGATGCGGAGTTCACTGCCAAACCGATCGGTGATTTCCAGATCGTCGGTGAACTCGGCCGAGGCGGCATGGGCGTGGTGTACGAAGCGATTCAGTTATCCCTCGGTCGTCACGTGGCGTTGAAGGTCCTGCCGTTTGCCAGCGGTTTGGATGAGGTGCGTTTGCAACGTTTCCGAAACGAAGCCCACGCCGCTGCGGCGATCCATCACACCAACATCGTTCCCGTCTACGCCGTTGGCAGCGACCGAGGCATTCACTACTACGCGATGCAGATGATCGACGGCAGCACGTTGGCTGAGTTGATCGAAAGCATGCGCGAGAGCAATGCGTCTGCGACTATCGACGACACGACCCCGGTCGATTCCACGGTCCAACCTCGGTACAAAAAAAGTCCGTCGATCACGAGCATGCGGCGGCCGAGCGATCCATCCGCGAGTCCCGTGTCTACGAGTCCGATGTCCGCAAGCCCGATGTCGGCGATGGCCAAGGACACAATCTCGCGACACACGACTGTCTTCAACAGCAACGCGTCGGCTCGTTCGAAATACTATCGAACCGTGGTGAGGATGGCGCACCAAGCGGCTTCGGCAATCCATCACGCGCACCAGTACGGTGTGGTGCACCGCGACATCAAACCGGCAAACTTGTTGATCGATTCGGCGGGCAAGATTTGGGTGACGGACTTCGGGCTCGCTCAAGTCCAAACGGAGGCTTCTCATTTGACACGGACGGGCGACCCGATGGGGACGCTCCGCTACATGAGCCCCGAGCAAGCGGCCGGGCAGCGGGATGAACTCGATCACCGAACGGACATCTATTCGCTCGGCGTCACGCTGTATGAACTGTTAACGTTGCGACCGGCGATCCAAGGCGATGGGTATCGCGAGATGCTCAATAACGTCGCGTTGCATGAACCGCCCGCACCTCGTTCGATCGATCCTGCGTTGCCAATCGAGCTGGACACGATCGTGCGAAAGGCGATGGCGAAGCTCCCCTCGGAACGCTATGCCAGCGCGGGTGATTTCGCCGACGACCTGCAGGCTTGGTTGGACGATAAGCCGATCACGGCAAAGCCTCCGACGGTGATCGAGCGGTTGGCAAAGTGGCGTCGTCGCAACAGCGGACTCGTTGCTGTCGCCGGAGGTCTGTTGTTGTTCGCGTCGCTCGGTTTGTTGATCACGACGTTGATGATTTGGCGCGAGCAACGGCACACGGCCAACGCGTTGCAGCGAGAAATGCATCAACGCGAGCAGGCTCAACGCAGTTTCCAACAGGCACGAAACGCGGTCGATACGTTTAGCAATCTCAGCGAAAGCGAGCTGGCGTATCGCCCGGATCTGCAGGACCTGAGGCGGAGTTTTCTGGAAACGTCGCTGGCGTTTTACCAAGACTTTTTGGACGATCGGGCCGACGATCCGACGCTCGCACCGGAACTCGAGGCAACCTCGGCGCGGGTCTCTAAGATGCTCGAAGAATTGCAGACTCTCGAACGAATCGGGCCGCTGCGGGCGTTGGGGGATTACCGTGTCCGCCGCGAAATCGGGATAGAGCCCACGGTCGCGGATGAGATCGAATTGGCGGTCGAGCAGTTCCATCTGCAACGTCAAGCGATGGGCGGCGACACGATCAACGAGTCGGGCGACGCGAACGATGAGACGTCGAAATTGGCTCGCGATTTCAATGACTACGTGAACGAACGGATAACGCCGCAGCAGATGAAACGACTGCGTCAAATCATGGCTCAGCAAATGTTGCCGATCACGTTCAAGTCGGCGTACGTGGAGCGGGAACTCGAACTCAGCAGCGAACAGCGAGACGCGATTAACCGGATCATTGAAAACACTCGCCCCCGCCGCGGCAACGGGCGGGAAGGGCCAGGCCGAGGAGGGCCACCACGGTTCGGAGGCCCCGGTATGAACGGATTCAGCTTTGGCGGGTCGACCAGAGGAGGCGGCGGGCGTGGCGAATCGCGAAGAGATCAGGAAGTGGGCGAACGTTCGCGAGGCGGCGGCCCTGGGAATTGGAACGAACCGGGTGAGCCCAATGGAGATCCCGAACGGTATCGCACCGTGTTGGAGTTCGAACGGACGAAGTCCATCGCCGCGCAGAACACGGTCAATGAGATCCTGAAGATTCTGACGCCCGAACAAAGGTTGAAGTGGGACGATGTGATCGGCGAGCCGTTCGAAGGCTGAGTCGCGATGCGTTGGTGTCCACGTAGCTCAGCCTCTCCGAGGCTGAGAGGCCTGGACCGCGGGTGTCGATTCCGCGTCTCGGAGAGACGCGGCTACGTGTTGCCAATGGCGCTACCGCGACGCGTCCAAGGTCTGCGCGATCAGAACGTTGAACGCCTCTTCGCTGACTTCCTCAGGGACGTCTGATTGGCGGAACGGTTCGCTTTCGATGATGCCGGCCAGTTGCGATAGAACGCTGATCGGGTCATCGATCGTTTGCAATCGAGCGGCACTGATCTTGCCCTGATAGATCTGCGAACCGAGTGATTTCAATGCCTGTTTGTGCTCGTCGATCAACAACGACGATTCGTTGATCATCTTCGCGAGCACGGCGAGTTCGTTTCGGTTGCCCTCCTTTCCGGCCGACGCCATCGAGCCGACCATTGATTGAAACAATGCAAAGCTCGCCAGTTCACGATGGTTGTTGCTCATCGGCATCTTCACGCTCGCGAGCATGCTTGCTAACTCCGAGGAAGCACTCTCGTCATTGCCCGACGGTTGCGACGGGGGTTCGCGTCGTTGGGCGAGAGCGTACAGATTGCTGTTGCGATCAAACGACTCCTGCAGTTCCTCTTCGATTTCCCGAAGATACGTCCGCAACATGGTTTGTTGGTTCATCGTCAAACCATCCAGTTCCGTTCGCAGTGTTCGATGCAAACGACGCAGGTACAGCGAACATTTGGCGTAGCACATCGAGAGGGCACCCGAGTTTTCCTCCGAGTACTGGGCGATCTGTTGACGCAGTCCGGCAGCATCGCGACGAAGATCCCGGTGTTGGAATACCGTCGGCCAGACCGCTGAAATATCTTCGGACCGGCGTCGGCGTAGGGCTTCGGTGCGTTCTCGGTTTCGTGCCTTCGACTCTTCATTCTCCTTCGATGTCTGTTCCTCTTTGAGTGCTTTCAACGCCCAGTACAACGCGGCCCGTTTCTTCTTCAGGTCCATCTCGTTGGAGAGCGTTTGTTGAATTTGCTCGATCGCTTTACCGCGTTCGATTTCACCGGCCCAGTAGTTTTGATGGATGGTCGAGATGGCCGTAATCACATCGGCTTGGTTTTCGGCCATCGCGACGAGGTGATCGAATTGGTTCGTCCCGATCCCGCCTCGGGTGCGCGTCATGAATTTGCGACGACGCAGACCGGATTGCAGATACGTGACGTATTTCTCGTACGCCCGGTCCGACTCCGCCACGTCACCGATTTCTGCCGCACGCGATAGATCGATGGCGGTTTTCAATGGCGACGACGGGATGCGAGTTGTTAGTTTTTCCGCATCGGTCGCGAACTGAATCAATTCCGCTCGGAGCGTTGGGCTCAGTTCGGCGTTTTCGATCCGTTCCTTTTGCAAATGAACTCGTTCTGTGTTGCCAATCGCCGTCGCCGAGATCACGCGATCGCGAAAGACGTTGACCATCATTGGCACGGAACTGGAAAAGTCCTCCGCCGAAAGTGTCAACTGGCGCGGTGCCAGAACGCGAAAGGCATCTGTGTCCCCGAGTTGTTTGCGAACCGACGACGGCAGTTCGCCGATAATGCGGTCGATCCGTTGTGGATCACCGGACGCGTACGCGTGAACCATCGCCGACACCGCGAGGCCTGTGGCAACGTCAGGCAGCTCCGCCGAGCCGTCAAAGCGTTCGGCGAACGACAGCATTTCCTCGGGATCGGCCGATCGAAGCGTGTCGCCGATCATTCGCAATTCGGACTTCTCGTCCGCAAAAGCGAACCGGCATACCGGCAGCAGTCCGAGCAGGATCAATGGCAACAGGAAGCGAACAGGCATCGGTTGGGCTCGATCGACAGTGGTATTGAACGGGCGGAAGGAGGTAAGAAGGAACTCCGGCCCCGTCGCAATTCTAGTCGAGAACCCCCCGGATGTCAGTTCGCAGACTCCTTCGTTCGCCTCCGGTGCCTTCATTCCCAAACGGGCAGTTCGTCCACCGGCCAATTCTGGTAGCAGACCGGGCGGACGAAGCGGCGGAGGCTCGCGAAGCCCACCGAGGTGCTGTTGCCGTCGAGACTGGCGGGGTACGGACCGCCATGCTGCGTCGCGGGGCCGATCTCCATTCCTGTCGGCCATCCGTTGTAGACGATCCGTCCCGCGAAACGCTCCGCGATCCTCAGCCAACGTTGGACGAGCGATTCGTCATCCGGTCCCCGATGAATCGTGGTGGTCAATGAGCCTTCGAATTGATTGGCGATCGCGAGCATCTCGTCTTCATCGCGGTAGCGAACGACCAGCGACACGGGCCCGAACGTTTCACCGTGCAGTAAGCCGCTGTTTGGTGAGGATGAGTCATCGCCGGGCAACATTGCGGTCGCCCCGTCGACAGTGAACAGATGAGGCCCGCGGTGCCATGGCCCGTGGGAAGAGGGCCCTTCGCCTTCGTATTCTCCTTCGTGGATGCTGTCGATTTTCTCATTGGAGCGAAATTGCGCAACACCACGATCGAAGGCGTCGGCCACCGACCCGCTGAGCAGCGGCAACGGCGGTTGTTGTTTCATGACTTTGACGACGGCGTCTGAAAAAGGGGCAAGCATCTTTTCCGGGACGACGACGATGCCCGGTTTTGTGCACATGTGGCCGTTCCCGAATCGCAGCGACTCGGCGAAGCCTATCGCGATTTCGTCGAGACGGTCGTTCAACGCCGACTCGGTGAGGAAGACGGGGTTGGTCGAGCCGAGTTCGGCAAAGATCGGAATCGGTCGTTCGCGAGCCAAGATTGCTTGCGCGAGGGCCCGTCCACCTTGTGGGCTGCCGGTGAATCCGACCGCCGCGACCGCCGGATGCTGGACCAGTGCGACGGAGGTTTCCGGACGATTGCCATGCAGCAGCGAAAAGGTTCCTTCGGGAAACTGCATCGCCTCGACTGCATCGCGTGCGACGTTGCCGAGGAGGTCACACGTGCCGGCGTGCGACGGGTGCGACTTCACGATCACCGGGCAACCGACCGCGATGGCGGAGACAAAGTCATTGCCGACCACCGAAATGGCCAACGGGAAGTTGCACGCACCGAAGACGGCAACCGGGCCCACCGGTACCAACCGTCGCCGCATCTCCGGCCGCGGCATGATCACACCAGGAGCGATTTCGCGATGGGGATCACCCTCGGCAACCTGACGCTCGTCCCAGTAACGCTCGCGGGTGAGACCGGCGAACGTGCGGAGTTGTCCGGTCGCTCTCCGGAATTCGCCCATGACCCGTTCGGGGAGGTAGCCGGTTTCTAAAATACATCGCCGCACGATGTCGTCGCGACGGGCATCCATCCCGTCCGCGACTGCCTCGAGCAGTTGGGCACGTTGGTCCGGCGATGATTCGGACATCCAATCGGCGGCTCGGGCGGCCTGGTTCGCAGCAGCGTTGATTTGCGCCGGTGTCGATTCCAAAAAATCCGGTTGGATTGGTTCGCCAGTTGCAGGGTTGTGCACGCAAAATGTTTTCGACGGAGAATGGCAAATGTCATCGTGATGTTGTGGACGTTCGATCATGTTTACCTTTCGATTGTGAAGATCGTTGCCGCGAACGTGCCCGTTCGAAGACATTTCATGGTGACAATTGCTAAACTTTTGTTGTACCACGGCGGACACACGTGCCGGCAATGTCGCCGACGCCATCATTGCACTTCGACGAAGGAAACCAACCAGTGACTGCGAATTTATTCGGTGCACGAGAGTCATTCGAAACCGGTTCAGGCAAGGCGGACTTGTATCGCCTCGAGACGTTGCAGAAGCAAGGTCTCGGACAGATCGACCGGTTGCCTTTTTCGATACGCGTTTTGCTGGAAGCGGTGTTGAGGAATTGTGACGATTTTCAGATTTCTCAAGACGACGTGAAAAACCTCGCCGGGTGGCAGGCCAAGGAAGTCGCGCCGCACGAAGTTCCGTTCAAACCCTACCGCGTCGTGCTGCAGGATTTTACCGGAGTGCCGGCGGTCGTCGATTTGGCCGCGATGCGCTCGGCGATGCAGCGAATCGGGGGCGACCCGAAAAAGATCAACCCGTTGATTCCCGTCGATTTGGTGATCGATCACTCGGTCCAAGTCGACTTCTTCGGCAGCGACGGGGCGTTGGTACGAAATGTCGAGATGGAGTTTCAACGCAACAAGGAACGATACGAATTTCTCAGATGGGGACAGCAAGCATTTGACAACTTCAGCGTTGTTCCGCCCAACGTTGGTATCGTCCACCAAGTCAACTTGGAATATCTCGCTCGCGTGGTCGCGTTGAAGCAAGACGAAAGCGGAACGGTGGCGGTTCCCGATACTCTCGTCGGAACCGACTCCCACACGACAATGATCAACGGTTTGGGCGTCTTGGGTTGGGGCGTTGGCGGGATCGAGGCGGAAGCCAACATGCTCGGCCAGCCGCTGTACATGCTGATGCCCGAGGTGATCGGTTTCGAATTGACGGGCGAGATCCCACCCGGTGCGACCGCGACCGACATGGTGTTGCGGGTGGTCGAAATCCTTCGCCAAGAAGGCGTGGTCGGCAAATTCGTCGAGTTCTTCGGTACCGGAATGAATGCGATGAGCGTCGCGGATCGTGCGACGATCGCCAACATGGCTCCCGAGTACGGGGCGACGATGGGATTCTTCCCCGTCGACGATGTGACGCTGCAGTACCTCCGGCAAACCGGACGGACGAAGGAGAACGTGGAACTGGTCGAGCGGTACTGCAAAGAGCAAGGGATCTTCCGACGCGACGATGGCCCGACGCTCGAGTACACCAAAACGCTTTCGCTCGATCTGTCGACGGTCGAACCGAGTCTCGCAGGACCGAAACGCCCGCAAGACCGGATCGCGCTGGTAGATATGAAGGGCGAGTTCAACAAGTCGTTGACCGCGCCGGTCGGCAAGTCCGGTTTCGGTTTGCCGCCGGAGGCTCTGACGCGTATCGGGACTGTGTCGGACGACGGAGACGGTGTCGAGATCACGCACGGGGCCGTCGTGATCGCCGCCATCACATCGTGCACGAACACGTCGAACCCGTCGGTCATGGTCGGTGCCGGATTGCTCGCGAAACGAGCCGCCGAGCGTGGGTTGACGGTTCCCTCGTACGTGAAGACTTCGCTCGCTCCGGGGTCACGCGTCGTAACGGACTACCTCAATCGCGCCGGACTCACCGAAGCTCTCGATCAACTCGGCTTCAATACCGTCGGTTATGGTTGCACGACGTGCATCGGTAACTCCGGGCCGCTTCCCGAGCCGGTTGCCGCCGCGATCAAGGAAGGCGATCTGGTCGCGTCGGCGGTGCTCAGCGGAAACCGGAACTTCGAAGGCCGCGTCAATCCGTTGACGAAGGCCAACTATCTCGCCAGTCCTCCGTTAGTGGTCGCGTACGCGTTGGCGGGCACGACCGACATTGATTTGGTCAACGAGCCGATCGGTAAGGATGACGGGGGCAACGACGTTTACCTGAAAGAAATCTGGCCATCGGCCGACGAGATTCGCGAAACGATCGCCGCGTGTATCCAGCCGGAGATGTTCACCGAAGAATACGAGGCGGCGGTCAAGGGCAACGAACTGTGGAACGCGATCGATGTTTCCGGCGGTGCGTTGTACCCGTGGGACGAATCGAGCACGTACATTCACCATCCGCCGTTCCTCGATGAAGTCACCGGTGAGGCGGTTCCCGATATCCAGCCGATTCACGGCGCCCGTGTGCTCGCGCTTTTGAATGACTCGGTGACGACCGACCATATTTCGCCCGCCGGTGCGATCGCAACGGATGGACCTGCTGGTCGCTACCTGCAGGAAAACGGAGTTCCGGTGCGTGAGTTCAACTCGTTCGGTTCGCGTCGAGGTAACGACCGAGTGATGGTGCGGGGAACGTTTGCCAACATCCGCATTCGCAACCAACTCGCTCCAGGAACCGAAGGCGGGGTGACCCGATACTTGCCAACCGATGAGGTCATGAGCATCTACGACGCGTCGATGAAATACCAAGCCGACGGGGTGCCGTTGATCGTTCTCGCGGGAACCGAATACGGCACGGGCAGCAGTCGGGACTGGGCGGCGAAGGGAACGTTGATGTTGGGCGTCAAGGCGGTGATTGCAGCGAGTTTCGAACGGATCCACCGCAGTAATTTGGTCGGCATGGGCGTCTTGCCGCTCGAGTTCGCCGACGGAGCAACGTGGGAGTCGCTCGGTCTCAGTGGCGAGGAATCGTTCGACATCAGCGGCCTGTCGAACGAGCTCGAACCACGTTCGGTGATCAACGTCATCGCGACCGATCCCAATGGAAAGGTTACGGAATTCCCCTGCCGAGTCCGTATCGACACCCCAGTTGAACTGCAGTATTACCGCAACGGCGGAATCCTGCACACGGTCCTGAGAAACCTACGCGGGTAGGACGTTTGAACGATTGATGTGGACGCGGTTGTCGGCTGACCACGTAGCTCAGTTTCTCCGAGGCTGAGGGGCCTGTACTGCGGGTTTGGAATCCGCGTCTCAGAGATACGCGGCTACGTGGTTGCCCCGCACGCAGATTCTTGCGCCCCGTTATCATATCGATCCCGCCCTGATCCTTGGGCTGTTTTGCGTCACGTTGGAATCATGGGAGATGGGTTTGTCTTTTCTAGGAACACGTTCCTTCTCACCGCTGAGGATTCTTTTGGTGATCGTCGCGGTGGTAGGATGTGGGTTTTCGATCGTCTCCAATCAACAACTCTCTGCCGCTCGCGAAGAACACGTGGAGCTTCGCAAACAGGTCGGCTATTTGAAGATCGATGATCCGGGGAAAGTCGTCGTCGCGCAGATTCCCGCGTCGGATGAGGTGGTTCCGCCGTTCGTGCATCAGGCACATGTGTGGCGTTACCGGATCCACCTCCCGGCAAACTACGGACCGTGTTTCAAAATGCAGCGAGGGCTCGTTTCGGCGGACTCGCCGAGGGGGCAAGGCGGGTCAGGCAGTAGTTGGTCGATGGGGAATTCGGAACCCGAAGAAGTGTTGTCGACGATGGCGTTGTTTCAACATGGCGACAAATGGATGTTCTGCCGATCTTCCGACGGAAGTTCGAGCACCTCCAGTCTTCGGAAAGATTTCGTGATCGGCAGTCTCGATGACTTTGTGATCGAGACGCCTGTTTCGATCGGCGATGAAGCGCGTATGATCGACAAAGCCGAAGCGATCTGTTTGCTCCGGTTTCGTGAAAAGGAACTCGCGAAAAAACGCAACGGCGAGCCAAAGAAAAATCTCTATCGCGGCTTTGCCGTCTATCTCTTCAGTGCCAAGCATCGTGATGCGTTCGAGGCATGGGCGAATGGCAAAGTCGACTCGATGAAGGAGTTTCAACCGTGATCGAGCAGCCAGCAAGTCGTCGAAATGACCAGGATCCGACCGACACAGAAAAAGGGGGCAGGGATCATGGTGTGGAAGTGGTTTCAAAGCCGATCGGCGGCAAGAAACGAAGACGAGTCCGGTTCGGCTTGCTCGAACTGTTGTTGCTCGCAGCCGTCGTTGCGTCCTGGCTGCCGGTGATCTTGGCGCGTCGGCAACTGCCGATTCTCGAGTCGGAAATCGAAAGCATGCGGTACGCAACGACTCAGCTCGTGATTTCCGATGAACGCAAACTCAATATTCGCACTTTGCCGACGTTTTGGAACAGCGTCGACAGTTGGAAGTACTTCGTTCCTGCGGGCGTTGACCTCGAATTGAGATTGGCGACGGAGGAAATCAACTCCGTTGCTTTTCCGGCGCAGTATCAGGCGGTGCCTCTCCCAGCCGGAGAACACGCGATTCACCTGAAAGGGACGAGTGACGCGGATGGCTTTCACACGGAAGTTTACATCGACGATGAGATCGTTTTGCAGAAGCATCATCCGAAATCGTGGATGGATTCGCAGGGGAGTTCGAGTACCAGCGGTGCGTCGCAGCGCTCCAGTTCCTACGCGCTCGAGGAGCCTTTGGTGTTGAAGCGGCTGACTTATTCTGAAAGCCATCCACTCAAGGTATATCAGTCGATTGACATTCCCAATGAATACGACCGCAAAGGGAATTATTTGTGGATTTCACCGGCCGATTTAAGGCCTCCGCCCGCCGGTGTCTTTCATTTCGCAAACGACAACTGGCGGGAAGGTGTCGGAAATCGTCAAGGAACACGCCTGCTGCATCTCAAACAGACTCCTGACTCGGGAATGATCGATGTCTTGCCGGCGTTCAGTTCGATTCTGGGTGATAATCGCGACTTCTACCCGTATCGGCCGTTTCGTATTTCGGTGCAACCGGTGGTATCCGCGGCGCAGGAAGGATTCGACGTGCCCGCCGAAGGTGAGCTGCCGGGCCCCGCGTCGTACGTCCTGCGTGATTCATTGGACGTGAACACGGACATAGGATCGCGGCCGCTCGAAGATTCTGTGACGGAAGCATCCGTCGGCAACGCCGGAAAGACCATGAGCGTCTTTGCACATTACGATCGGTTCGACTCGGGGGCGCGTCCGATCGTGGAAGTTCTCTTTGATGCCGATCACCCCAACCGAATCGGCTTTCGGCCGCATGCCGGGCCGAGAAGTGTGGCGATGGAGGCGTGCCAATTCGTGACGCTCTCAGATGCTCGGTACTTGTGGCGGGAAGTGGAGGTGGCAGGCGATGCACCGGAGAGCGAAGGGCAGAAGATTAAACGTGTTGGATTGGCGAAGTTTTACCCGGAGGTGGATTTCGCTGACTCGGGCGAAGAGGATCGCTACGAAGACCGATTCGGGTGGAGAATGATCAACGATTCCTCGCTGCCATTGGCATCGGTGTTCGGCGGAGAGGCAACGATGAGGCGTCTCTGCTTGGTGACAGACGTGCCGAACGCCAACGAGCTGACTTATCCACCTGGATTGGGCGCGCAGTGGAAATACGAGGGCATTCCGAATCGCCAGGTCTGGCTGCTTCCTGAGGTGGAAGCGGATGGTGAGCGAGCAATCACCGCGGAGTTTCGAGCCACCGAGGGGTTCCCCGAAACCTTCGCCAAAATTCCAGGCGGCCCCGCAATTCAAAGCGTCCGAATCACCATCCCGATGCCAGCCAAACAGCCAATCTGGCTCGAGATTCTTGGCGAGAGAATGGATTGAGGCTTTTGGGCGTTTCTTCCGCCGGGGCAAGCCCGGACGGAGAGAGAGGGGATGGTGGTGGGGTTGAGGTAGCTGTCAGTTGTTTGCTCCGCCGGGGCAGGCCCGGACGGAAGCTTGGGGTTGGGCGTTTCTTCCGCCGGGCTTGTCCCGGTCGGGGGCACAAGTGAGTGGCTACCAATGAGGCTCCCTCTCCCTCCGGCCTCCGTCGAGCTTGTCTCGGCGGAGCCAGCGTATCAGAGCCGAGGTCGCCGAGTCACGCCGCGGTCATAGCCTCCGAACGTCCCCGCGTAGAAGCTGAATTTTAGTATCGGTTTCATCTCATAAACGAATGCGATGTTATTCATCAACGATAGTGCAATCGAACTCGGTGAATCGGTCACCGAACCTCCGAGAAGAATATGAACGTGATTGCTCAGTAATCCGATTCTCGACAATCGCCAGGGCTTCTTCATGGCGGATTTGACAATGACGCCCCGGACTCGGCGCAGCATTGATTCTCGCACCTCACGCCAGCCATCGATATTCTCTAGCACGATTTGAAGCGAATTCAGGTATCTGCCGTAGGTTCCCGTGTTGGGGTGAGCCAAATCGATTGTTGGGTCGTGGAATTGCAGCGTGTCTAGACGGCGTTGCACGACGGGATCTGCCATCGGGTGTTTGTCGGTTTGCCGAGAAACGTAGCGATCGAGGGTCGCGGCTTTGGCATCACCGAGGCTTTGAACGTGGTAGTTGCGTCGGAATGCTTTCGGGATCTCGTCTCGAATCAAATACTGCAACCGCCCTTTGATGCTGCGGACGATCGCCGAAGGAGAACAGTGGGGCTTGGTGCTGACGAGAAACTGGTAGGTGTTGTCGTTGAGGTGATCGGCCGATAGCAAGCGAACGCCGTCCGGATCGATCGCGGTTTTGAGACGATCGTACCAATGTTCCGAGGAGGGGAGTGGCTCTTTCCCGAAAAGGGACACTGACCAATTGAGCTGGAAGGCCGCCCGGGTGTTGGCTTCTGTGTAGATCGACTCCATGCGATCAGGCTCCGGGGCGTTTCTTCCGCCGGGGCAGGCCCGGACGGAGAGAGGGGGATGGTGGTGGGGTTGAGGTAGCTGTCAGTTGTTTGCTCCGCCGGGGCAGGCCCGGACGGAAGCTTTGGGTGGGGCGTTTTTGCCGCCGGGGCAAGCCCGGGCGGAGAGAGGGGGGATGGTGGTGGGGTTGAGGTAGCTGTCAGTTGTTTGCTCCGCCGGGGCAAGCCCGGGCGGAAGCTTTGGGTGGGGCGTTTCTTCCGCCGGGGCAGGCCCGGACGGAAGCTTGGGGTGGGGCGATTTATCCGCCCGGGGTTAGGCTGGGCGGATGCTTTTGATCTTGCTGGGGGTTACTCTGCCGTTGCGGGTTCGGGGGCGTAGGTTGGGGGAGGGTCGGCGGTGGTGGCGGAGTGGCCGAGGCGGAAGTCTTCTGGGTGGAGGCCTCGTTCTTGGAAGTAGTCGCTGTTGAGGAAGCCGAAGAATGATGGTTGATACGGATCAACGAAGCTCACGTCAGCTTTCCCGGGGACTTCTTCGCCGCTCAGGTGCAAGCATGCGTTGACGATCAGGCGACGGAGGTCTTCACAGCGGAAATCGACCGCGCCGCCGGCGGTGGTCGTGAACGCTTGACCGGTTTCTCCTGATGGTACCGAGTAAGGTTTCACCCAAGCGTAGGGCATCATCGGATCGTTGCGTCCGTCGGTGACAGGGGGGGCAGCAGGGTCGAGAAGTTTCAATACTTGGCCTCGCAGCAGCACGGTGGCTTCGTCTTCGTCGAGGTGCACGACCCCGTACACGTCGCTCGGGGTGTAGATGTCTTTGACGCCACGCAAGATCGGGTGGTCCGCGTTCTCGCGAACGATCAGGCCGCGTGCCCCTTCGACTTTGTGTTTGCCGTGATGGCTGTGCCAATTCTCGCCGAGGACTTTGATACCGAAGTTCTTCCATTCAAACCCGCCGTAATTGCCACCTTTGAAAGCGTGCGTCGCGGTTCGGTAGGCGACCAAAGGCTTGCCGGCTTTCAGATAGTCGAGAAACGGTTTCATCTGATCGTCGGGCAGTTTACGAAAACGCGTCGTGAGCACGCACAGGTCGGCATCGGCGAGCGTGTCCATGCCGGGAATGTTGCCTTGGTCGTATGGGTTGATGACGCCCGTTTTGCTGTCGATCGCGAACAGTACGGTGCATTTGAATCCGTGATGTTGGCTGAGGATCTTTGCGAACATCGGGCACGATTCTTCGGACCGGTATTCTTCATCGCCCGAGATCAGGACGATGTGCTTCCCGTTGGCGGTGCCTTCGGCAGGTTCGATGACCAAACGATCATCGGCGGACGCGATATTCGTCGTTGCCACGCAAAGGAGTGCGGCGATGGCTGCGAATCGAAATACCTGGACCGAAAGAAACTTGGTGGACATCAAGAATTTTGATTTCATGAGAGTGAATGCTTGTCGAGCAGGGAGGGGAGGGTGAGGAAGGTCGCCGGTAGGTTGAAGCTTCATCCACCGGACACGCACGTCCAATGTAATCAAATCACCTGGCGTGGTGTGTGCTTGGGAGTATGCCAGCGTCGCCGCGTTCCGATGAACGCAGGGTGATTCTCTCGGTGGATGCGCAAGAGAACTACAGAGACATTTTGTATGACGGACTCAGGAATGAGACGCGCGTTGCCTGAGCCGATGCGCATAACCAGAGTCGGAGTGCGGGATGAGGCGATACGCGGGCAACGAGCGGCGCCCCGCGAGTCGCGTTTCGCCCGAATACCGTCAGAGAGTGATGCGGGGCATCGCCTACGGCAGTTCGACGAGTTGCCGGCGGGCATCGATTTGGTCGTCATCCAAACCAGCTTCGCGGAGACGTTTCATGAGTGCCGCGTCGGCGGCAGCGACCGCGTTGGGAGTGCGGGCAACTCGCACGAGGATGCCGCTCGGTTCGCCCTCCACCGTTCCGGCGAAAGCGATGATGTCTTCGATCGATATCGCTTTGCGGTCGGGCTGTTCGGCTTCGGTCTGCACTAGGTACTGATTCCCGTCGATCAAAACATCGACCACCGAAGGCAGCACTGGGATGACGGGAGTGAGTTCGAGTTCCGACGCGGCCTCTCGCATCGCTTCGTCAGAATCATCGGATGTATCGCCCGCGGTGGGGGCGTCCGATGGCGTGAGGCTTTCGATCGACATGATCGGTGATGAGGAACCGGGATCCATCGAGACTTGACCTTGAGGATCGTTGTTACCGTCGCCGTCGGTAAACCCTAAACCGAAGTCGAAGTATTGGCTCGCGATCAGCAACGCGATACCGCCGCCGATGACAACCGGGACTCGTTTACGCATGATTCGTGTTGGGGGTGAAAGGAACGTCGGGGCGGTCAGTTGGGCTCGGGCGTGGGGCCGAGGACCGTGTATTCGAAACGTGTTTCGGGCGTGTCGGCGCGGAGTCGTTCGAGTGCGCGAGGCAACGCGTCGACGAGCGGTTGATACACGCCGGCGACGCTTTGCGGGGAATATGATACTAACAGAACGACCAACCCTTTGGGCTGGGGCAATTGTTTGTAGGCGGCGAAGAGTCGGTCGGCGACTTCATCGGTCCGGTCGGATTGCGATCGCCGTTCCAAACGAAATGTCTCGCGTTGGTCGTCTGCCATGAACACGATGCCACCGTTGTCGGACGCGTGGACGGTCCAGATCTCGGCTCGTTTGAGCAGTTCGGCGTGCCCGATCAGGAACCGCAGCACCGCGTCAGGATCGGCCTTGCCCAAACGGCTGGCCTGCCGGATCGCGGTCGCAACGGGATCGTCTGATTCGGAATCTTCCGAAAGAGGGCCAGGGATGGTTTCGTCGGTTGGTTCGTTTGCAGCGGAACCCGAGTCGGGATCGACATCCGTTTCGGCATCGAGCGAGAGCCAGCGGCTGAGTTTGCTCATCGCGACGTTCATTTCCGCCAACCGGGCCTCGGACTGATACACCGCTTCGTCGCGTGCGGCGCGGGCTTGGTCGCGTTGTCGTTCGAGTTCGCGGTGTTGGCTTTGCAACGCTTCGCGAATGCCCGCCAACTCGCTGCGTTCGCGTTGGATTTGGTAGACCAGTTTCTCGCGTTCGGATTCCAGTGACGCGGTTTCCCGCTGAGTCGCTTCGCGGACATCGAGGAACTGCGCGAACACGATGATCAGCAGCAGGTCCATCAACGGAGTCAACTGGAAACGGGTTCGTCGCGACCACCATGTTTTCGCCAACCGAACGTCGCCGGCCGAACGATCCGGTGTGACGTGTGGTGGCGAGAGCGGTGCCGGAGATTCGTTACTCAACTCGCTCACGCCGTACCGTCCTCCGGTGTCGCTGCCTTGTCGCTTGCCTCGGTTGGGGCTTCGGCACCGGATTGTTCGAGTACAGAGAGTTCCCGTTTGACCTTGGCCGCCATCTCGCGGACGCCCAGCCGATTTTCAGATAAACGGGCAAAGCCGGGTTCGACAACGCTGCCGACCAACATCAACAGGATCGCCGCTGACAGACCGGCAAACGTGCTCCAGATCGCGTCGCCGAACCGAGTCACGATCACATTCACCGAGGCTTGGTCGTCGGCCGCGAGCGCCGACCCGATTGCCAAAATCGTGCCCAACACTCCGGCGAGCGGGTAGGCCTCGATCATCGTGCGGGCGACGTTCCATGCGGTTTCAAATCGCAGCGAGTGAAGGTACTCGCGTCGCTCGTCGAGAATGCGAATGCGATCGGCGAGTCGAGCCCGGTCGGCGCTGCGGAGCGGTTGTGCCATCACGTCGCTGATGTCGGCCAAGAACGCTTCGATTTGATCGGACAGGTGAACGTGAAAGTCCATGCGGCTGCGGTGCGGCAACCCGGCGGTGAACCGTTCGAGTGTTTGGGCGATCCGTTTGCGATCCGATCGTGCCCACCCCGCCAGGACCGCGAACGCGAAAAGATGAACCGCGGCGGCAACGAGAATCGCGAACGTCGAATAAGAAGATATGAGTTCCAGCATCAATCTCGGATTGGCCCGGGGAATGGTATATGGTGCGGTACGCCACTTCCGAACGAGTGCCCGGCGTGGCATCATCTGCGTCGTCGATTCGGTGGCAGCAGTCCAGCGGTGGCCGATAAACTCGTCGGCTTACTTTACTCGCCGCGGTCGAATCATGGTCGCATCGGATTTTGCCCGCACGATGCGTTCCGAAACGAATCAAAAATCCGGCGTCAACCGTTTGTGCGTTGCGTGGATTCTCGACCAACAACCTTTTGACCGCAAGAGAGATCACGAATGAGCCTGCTGCGTTTCGACCCGGCGGGAGCGTTGGTGCCTGTGCCAAATGGTGACGCGACGGGCAACGGTGCATCGGGGGAGATTTCGCCGTCGTGTTTGAGGGCTCAAATCGAGCAACTCGATCCAGTCCGCCACCGATTGACGAATCACTGCGGCGAACGGGTGAGGGCCGGGTTTGATCGCCCCGAACGTCTACTGATCGAATATGAAGCGTTGCGGGAAAGGTCGGAACTCGGACGGGTTTTTCGAGTCGCGAACCGATTGCATGATCATCTCGATGCGGTGGGAGTGATCGGAACCCCGGAGTGCATGCTCGCCCCCGACGCGTTGATGCGAGCGTGTTGCGAACCGTATCACAATGAACTGTCCCGGTCGGCGCGAGGCAGCAAGCCGAGGATGTATTTTGCATCGAGCGGGATCGACAACGACGCGGTCGAAGGTTTGTTGCGAAGGTTGAATCAGGAGTTCGCAGCAAACGAATCGGATCACCACGGTCCCGAAGATCGATACGCGATCATCCCGATCGATCTGTATGAGGGAGACCGCAGCGGATCCGCGGCGACGGATGTGTTTCTGCGCCATGGTGTCGACCAGGTCGCCAGATCGCTCGGTGAAGCAGACGCGAGATGGCTGACAAAGTTGATTGTCCCCGTTTTGCATGAACGCAGCGGTCTGTCGAAAATCGCCGGCGAGATCGACTGTTCGGAACGATTCGTGACTCCTTGCGAGTCGACTGCCGGGGCGTCGCGATCGGACCAGCTAAACACCTCGGCAATGATGGGTGGCCCCTTCGGTGTGTACTCCGCCGCGACGTTACTGCCGGCTGCGTTTTTAGGGCTCGACTGTATCCAGTTTTTGCTGGGGGCGTCGGCGATGAACGATCATTTCATCCAGTCGCCGTTGGAAGAAAACATGGTGCTGCAATACGTCGGTTTGCAGCGGTTGCTCGCGACGCGGCGAGGCCTGCGCGATCGGATGCTGGTCTACTGGAACCCATCGCTCGGCGGAGTCAGCCGTTGGCATCAGGAATGGATGTCCCAGGTTCTCGATCCGACTGTTCGCTCATCGACGCGGCTGCAACATGGGGCCGCCTGGGCGGAGAGCTTGGCCGCGGAAACCGTCGGCAACCAAGTCGCTTGCAACCAATCTGCCAACAATCAATCAACCGTCAACCAATTGGTGATCACGCAGTTGATCGTCGAATCCGTTCGCACGGACCCGATCGAAATGACGCGAGCGGAGATAAGCTCTTCGAGCGAACTCGCGATCACACCGCCAGGCGACCACGCATCGGCAGGCAACCATGCCCCGCCGATGTCGGCGACCGAATCGACGCAATCAGGCTCATCGAAGAAGAAAAAGAAAGCCCCGGGGCCTGGCGTGCCTGTGATTCCGGATTTGATGCAATCGGCAATCAGTCGATCGCGGGTGGCGCTGCGGAGTGGAGGGGTTCCGGCGATCGAGTTGATTTTGCCGGAGGTGAACACGCATTTGCTCGGGCAGTTGTTTCAGTTTTGGTGGTTGTGCTCCGCCGTCGAGCGGGAAGGCGACACTGGCGTTCGCGCGGCCAGTGTGCATAATACAGCGGTCTAGTTTCCCACCTCCGTGGTTTGCCGCGGCGCCCCCGCCCACCTTCTTCCCCCTTCCGCGAGTTTGTTCTGATGAGTCGTATAAACCGACGCGCTTTTTCTGCTTCCGCTGCCGCAATCACTTCGGGGCTGGCCCTCGGGGTACACAGCAGTGTTTCCGCTGCGACGGCGGGTGACCCTTCCGATCCGCTCGGCGTGGCGGTTTGTGGCGTTGCCGGTCGTGGGATGTCGCACGTCGGTGGGTTCCATCACGATCCTCGCACTGTGATCCGCGTGTTGGTCGATGTGGACTCGAAGGTCGGCGAACAGCAGGCCGACAAAGTTGAGAAGATGCAGGGCACTCGTCCACGCGTGGTCGGCGACGTTCGCGAAATTCTCGATAGCGACGACGTACAAATTGTCACCTGTGCCACGCCGAATCACTGGCACGCGATGATCGCCGTTTGGGCGATGCAGGCGGGCAAAGACGTCTACATCGAAAAACCGATCAGCCACAACGTTCATGAAGGTCGGGCTCTCGTCGCCGCCGCACAGAAATATGGCCGAATGTTTCAAACCGGTACGCAGTGCCGCAGTAGTTTGGCGTGCATCGAGGCGATGAAGTTCATCGCCGACGGGAACATTGGCGAAGTCAACCTGGCTCGCGGGTTGTGTTACAAACGGCGTAAGTCGATCGGCCCGCTCGGCAACTATCCGATTCCCGACAACGTCGACTTCGACATGTGGAGCGGTCCGGCGACCTTCACCGATCCAAAACTGACGCGTCAGCGGTTCCACTACGATTGGCACTGGCAACGACACTACGGCAACGGCGACTCGGGGAACCAAGGCCCGCACCAAACCGACATCGCTCGATGGGGACTCGGGTTGGATCGGCATCCCGAGTCGATCTTGACCTATGCCGGACGTCTGGGGTACCAGGCCGAACGCAAAGACCCGACGTACCAAGACGCCGGCGATACCGCTAACACGCAGGTTTCGATCTACGACTATGGCGACAAGACGATCGTCTTTGAAACCCGTGGATTGAGCGTCAATGACTCCGCCGACAAAGAGATCAACGAGTTGTTCGGATCGAACCGTGGCAACAAAATCGGCGTCGTATTCTACGGCAGCGAAGGGTACGTCATCCAAGGTCCGAGTTACGAAACGTGCCGCGCGTTTGATCTGAACAAGAGGGAGATCCGATCCTTCACACATAATTCACGTGAGAACGGTTCGCTCAACAACGTTCACATGAGCAACTTTATCGACGCCGTTGTTGCTCGCGACGCATCGATTCTGGTCGCGGATGCGAAGTGCGGGCACCTTTCGGCGGCGATTGCCCACCATGGGAACACGTCTTATTATCTCGGCGAAGAGAACCGTGTGTCGCCGGATACGATCGCTGCGGCGGTCGAGAAGTTTGCGTCTCGTGACGACGATGCTGCGACTCTCGAGCGAACACTTCAACATTTGCGTGACAACGGAGTCGATCCGGAATCCGACATGTTGTCGCTCGGCCCGCAGTTGACCTTCGATGTCGAATCCGAACGTTACACCGGGAACGACGCGGCCAACGCGATGTTGACGCGTGAGTACCGTGAAGGGTTCGAAGTTCCATCGCCTGAAGATGTCTAGTGAGTGACGAGCAATGAGTACTGACGCCGAAACGATTCGCTACCGGGCCGCGGCGGGTGAGAGCCCTGCTGCGGTTGACCTTCTCGACCAAACGCGAATCCCGGCGGAGTTGGTACGGCTCGAGTGCACGGACTTGGCGCAGTTGCACGACGCGATCGTGCGGCTCGTCGTGCGTGGGGCTCCGGCGATCGGTATCGCGGCCGCCTACGGCGTTACCCTCGCTCCGATCGACCCGGCGAGCAATCCCGATTCGATCCGGCAATGCTATTACGACGCGATCGAATATCTTGCCACGAGTCGGCCGACGGCGGTGAACTTGTTCTGGGCGTTGAACCGGATGCGAGGGATTGTCGAATCGACCGAAGACGCGGCGATCGGTGAATTGCCGCCGCGTCTGATCGAGGAGGCTCGCGCGATACACGAAGAGGATCGCGAAATGTGCCGGGCGATGGGAAGGAACGCCGCCCCGTTGCTCCGCGATGCCAAGACCGTGTTGACGCACTGCAACGCGGGCGGATTGGCAACCGCGCAGTATGGCACTGCCCTCGCCCCGATTTATTACCTGCACGAGAACGGTCACACGTTGAACGTGTACGCGGACGAAACCCGTCCGTTAATGCAGGGGGCTCGTCTGACTGCATGGGAATTGTCGCAGGCCGGCATCCCCGTGACGGTGTGCACCGATTCGATGGCAGGCAGTCTGATGCAGCGTGGTTTGGTCGACGCAGTGATCGTCGGTTCCGATCGGATCGCGGAAAACGGCGACGTCGCCAACAAGATCGGTACTTACCCGCTCGCGGTGATCGCGCACTATCACAACGTGCCGTTCTACGTTGTGGCGCCAACGAACACGTTTGATCTCGAACTGCAGTCGGGCGATCTGATTCCGATCGAGCAACGCAGCGAAGACGAAGTGCGTTACACGCTCGGTGCGAATTCGGCTGTCCACGCGGAAGGCCGAATGGCGGTCCCGCGAGAAGCGTCGGTGATCAACCCCGCGTTTGATGTGA
Organism: Aporhodopirellula sallentina SM41; assembly: GCF_000346505.1. Classification (GTDB taxonomy): domain Bacteria; phylum Planctomycetota; class Planctomycetia; order Pirellulales; family Pirellulaceae; genus Rhodopirellula; species Rhodopirellula sallentina. Next base: position 63,647 of record NZ_ANOH01000095.1, on the reverse strand, counting down.
CCCCGGCGGAGTTGGTCGCAGCGATCGTGACCGAACAAGGAGTGATCGAGCGCCCGACCCGAGAAAAGGTACAGCAACATTTCGCGGCCATCACGAATCCAACTTAGTGATTCGTGAACACTTCGGTTAGGAGTAGCGAAACTCGCCAAAAGTATCGGGATGGCTGGTGAATCACCAAAAGTCTTGGCGGGCTGTTGATTTCTTCGTTTAACGGCAATACCGTTCAATTGTCGTTTAACCCGTGCCCGAAGGGTAGGTTGTGTTCCGTCAAGCGTCGCCTACGGCTACCGGTTAAACGAAAACGCCACAACCCGGTGCTTCATTGAAGGGTATTGCGTTTAACGGGCAGCCAAAGGCGACCTGCTTGCCACTGCACGTCGCCTACGGCTACCGGTTAAACGAAAGTAGGTTGGTTCTTGATGAAATCGACAAACCGTTGGCGGTTTTCGCTACGGCCCTGAATCCTCATTCTTGATCGTGACGCACCACACGAGCTCGACCTCGACAGTGTCGGCTGATCGACTTTTGCGCTGGAACGAGGTTTGTGCGCATCTGGAATATTCGCTCGCTTCTGAGAACCGGTGTGTTTTGGGATCAATCGTGGGGTTTGATTTGCGGTCAAAAGAGGTCGGTCGAAAAAATTGTTTTGAATTTCGACCGTATTTTGGCTGCTTGTTGATAGCCCGTGGTGGCGATCCAGAAGACTCAATTGTGCCGTGCCGGTTCTGCCTTCAAATCGCTGCGCACGCCATCGGCGTAAACGGGAGCGTCGTTTCGAATCGGGAGGTTTTGCCGACGCTTTTTGCTGACGCTGACAAACTTGCCCGGCGGAATACGAAAGAGTAGCCTCGTTCGAATCGGCCGCTGTGATTAGATGAAATTCGGAGCGATTTTGTTGAACGTTCCGTTTCATTCAGCAGCCGGCCGGTTCAATCCAGGGGACTCTGAGGGCGCCGCCTTTCGATGCCCCTTGCTCCGATTCCCAGTCCGAAACACCGCAGAGGAAACCGTTCATGCGTTGTCGTTACCGAGTCACGCACGCCGTCTTGGCTTGTGCGCTTTTTTGTTTAACCCACATCACCGGTGTGGTCGCCGCCGATACCCAGCCCCTGAGCGTGGCCGGCATCTTTGGCGATCACATGGTTTTGCAGCAGCAGACTGCTAACACGATATGGGGGAAGAGTGCTGCCAACGAAACCGTGACCATTGATGTGTCCTGGTCGCAGGATGACGTGACGACCGTTGCGGATGCCGCCGGAAATTGGCGGGCGTCCGTGCAAACGCCATCCGCAGGTGGACCGTTCCAATTGACGATCGCCTCGGCAGGGGATCGGATCGAGTGGAATGACATTTACGTTGGCGAAGTATGGATTTGTTCTGGTCAATCGAACATGCAGTGGCGGATGCGTGGGTTCGGCGTCGATCACTTTGCCGAAGACGTCGCGAAAGCGGACCGTCCACGAATCCGGTTCTGTGAAATTCCCGCGACGATCGCGTTGGAAGGCCAAGACGACGTGAAAAATGCGTGGAGCGTTTGCACTCCCGAATCGGTTTTGAACTTCAGTGCGGTAGGCTACTTCTTCGGTTCACGATTGTACGAAGAACTCGATGTGCCGATCGGGTTGGTTTCCTGCAACTGGGGCGGATCGAGTGCCGAGGCGTGGGTGAGTCCCGAAGTGCTTCGCAAACAATTTCCTGAGTTCAACGAAGTGTTGGACGGTTTGCCTGCGATCGCTGAGAAAACCGGAGTGACCTACAATCGCGGTCAGGCCAAGCCCAAAGGCCTCAATCAACGCACTCCCAGTGTGCTGTACAACGGTATGGTCCGCCCGTTGATTCCGTTCGCGTTTCGAGGTGTGGTTTGGTACCAGGGCGAATCGAACGTCAAGAATCCAGTGCAGTATCGCACGCTGTTCCCGGCGATGATCGAGGATTGGCGTCAGCGTTGGGGACGCGGTGATTTCCCGTTCTACTTCGTTCAAATCGCACCGTTCGCGTACAAAACCAACCCCATGAGCGCGGCGTTCCTGCGTGAAGCTCAAACGATGGCGTTGTCCGTTCCGAAGACCGGGATGGTGGTCACGATGGATATCGGCAACGTTAGCAACATCCACCCCAAACCCAAGAAACCGGTCGGCGAGCGACTCGCGAAACTCGCCTTGGCCCGCGACTATGGGATGTCTGACATCGTTGACTCGGGACCGCTCTACAAGAGTCATACAATTGACGGAAGCTCAGTTCGTATCGAGTTCACTGGCATCGGCAGTGGGCTGGTGACCCGAGACGGGAAAGAGTTGACTCACTTCACGATCGCCGGCGAAGATCAAAACTTCGTGGAAGCAAACGCGGTCATCGACGGCGACACCGTCGTGGTCAGCAGCGAAAATGTGTCTGCCCCCGTTTCCGTCCGGTACGGTTGGGGCAGCGGCGACATGCCCAACTTGTCCAACAAGGAAGGCCTGCCTGCTTCGTCGTTCCGAACCGACGATTGGCCGGTGAAGTAAAACCGCGAAGACGCGTTAGGAAAAGTAACGCGGTTTGTATATCGCAGCGTGTCACACACGCTGCTGTACAAACTGCGGTCCATTCGCCGAAACGTTGCAGCCCAATGCTGCTAGAAAATTTTAAAGAATGACGTGGAGTTGGTTCCTACCGGCCGATTCGAATTCTCCGGGAGGGAATGTCTCGTTCGAGGACATAGCAACACATTCCCGTTGCTGAGGTAACTCTCTCATCACGGCAACCCACCACCCGATTCCGCCACGCTCCAACGGAGCGTTCCTATTCCCAACAAGCCTCAACGGGGCGACCCCAATCTAGCCGGATCACTCGCAACATCCCGATTAGGGCTGCCACTTCGAGGCTTGGGGCTCGGGCGTTTAGTTGCCATTCCCGAGTACTTCAGTCAACTTAATTTTCGGGTAGTGGACGAGGCGACGAGTCCTTGATGCGCTAGTCACGTAAGGGGATTCCTTGCGTCATCCACTACGATTGCACCCGAAAGCCACGCTGCAGTGGAATACTGGGCGTTGCCTTGAGCTGACATAGCGTCGCCGCTTTGGGGCTGTTTGCGATAGCCTGCGGCATCCGCTACGTCATTTTGAAGCACGATCTAACGCCAGAGTTGCTCGACCGCTTATTCACGTTTCGCAGACACACCGAACGAATACGACGGTTGTTCGGTGTCGTCGATGCGAATTTCAGGGCTGGGTTTGGGCTGATCGTTTGGCCAGAACAGGACGCTCTCTCCTTTGGCGAGTTTGAGTCGATAGACACCGGGTTCCACCGGTTCTACGCTCGCGTCTTGGGCTGCCTCCCAATTCGCGTCGATCAATTGCGGTTGCACATCGACCGTGCCGCCGGTTTCTGCAATGATTTCGACCCAGTGTGTTTCGCCGTCTTTTTGTTGGGCGCTGACGAGGAAGGCTCCGTCGCAACGGAATCGGTCGAACTGAGCGTTGGCCCATCGACTTGGCACGGCAGGAAAGACGCGAATGCGTCCGCCCCATTGATGCAGCAACATTTCCTGCATCGTGGTGGCCCCGTGCAGCGGTGTCTCAATCACCGGCAGGGTCCCTGCTTCGGTGTAGAACGTGTTGGGGTGCAAGAACGGTTTGAGTTTGTTGAGGAATTCGTAGGCCCGCTCGCCATCGCCGAGAATCGCGGAAATGCACGCGCCGCCGGTGACGGAGTAACCTGCCATTCGTTTTCCGTGGCTGTGCCAATTGTCCAGACTCAATTCGATCAGTTCGCGATTGTCCGCCGAGTCCGGCACGAGCGTGCGGAGGGGATAGATCGCCAACAAGTGTGACCAGTGGCGATGCGGACCGGTCAGTGACACGCCCCGGCCGATCATGCGACCGGTTTCGTCGACGTGAACCGGGACGAGTTTCTCTTGCAACTGCGTCCAGTAAGAAATGAGTGGTTGTTCCTCTTTGTTGAGGTTCATTTCATCGGCCAACTCGAGCAACCGTCCGGAGCCCCAACGCAGCAGGTCGAGGTCGTACGTGCAGTCCTCCGCGATGCGGTATTCAGGGCTGTACGTTTTCGGAAGGTGTAGATAGCCGTCGGATTCTTCGACTAGAAAATGCCGGTAGTAATTGACCGCCCGCACGAGCAATGGATACAGAACTCGATCACGAAGGTCATCGTCCTGCCAGTAACGACATTCCATGTCGACGTTGTGGAGTGCCCAAAGAAGGTTGGCGGTTTCTCGTCCGATGCTGCCGTCTTTAGGAGGGCGGCCGTCACCGGGCTGGCCCGCATGGCCTGCCAAGTCCCAACCCGACGAGGTTCGGCCGATCGCGTAGGAATCGTGTCGGTATTCTTGGGCGACGTTTTCCGCGAGTTGATCGCGACATTGATCGAGGCGTCGCCCCAGTGCGGCTCCCATGCCACGCCGGTTCGCAGTTGCAAAACCGCTGTGCGATAGCTGTGCGTTGAGATTCCACCAAATCGCGTTCCACGCCGTCGGGTGCAACCATGGGCCTTGGTTGTCGATGATCCATTTGTCGGCCCGTGTCGCTGACGCGAGTTTGTATTGCTGGATCCAGTAAAACGCGTCCCAGTACGGATCGCCGGTCGCGAGGAAGCTCTGTTGGTAGTAGTCATGCCACCACTGACGATGCTGCTGAGTCCACGCGTCCTGGTCCTTCGAAGCGGCATTTCGAACGGCCGCGACGGCTCGGTTAACGGCATCCAGTTCGGGAAAGGAGTGTAGGACGCTCAACCACAACGTCGTGCGGTTGTCTGTAACGGATTGCTTCCACGCGACGGCTGTTTGTCCGCCGGCATAGAGATTGTGAACGGCCGTTTGAGTTCCGTCGGTGAGTTGGTCGAGCACCGCCGGTGGGTTTGCAGGCTTGCGCGGGTTTTTGCTGCGTAGGGCACGAGGGTTCTGTGCTTCGACGGGAACGTAAACAAATTTTGCACCGGAGAGATCGCCCGTCGTTTCAATCTCGAATCGCATGACCGGGGCATTGGCGTGGACGATAGTCTTCCACGATGCCGAACCGTTTTCGGATTGAACCTGCCCGATTGATTCCGCGTTCCAAAGTGAAAGACGCGAGGAACTGGCGCGGAGCGTTGCGGGAAATTCGACTCGCAGGTGTCCGATGAACAATCGGCCGCGGTTGAGAACTTCGACATTTTTTTCGTTGAAGTCATCTTTGTTGGCAGGGCGATGGTCGAACGCGGATGAGTTACCGACCGTCCATCGCAACGTCTTTTCGTTCTCCTGGTACATCATCGTTCCCTGTTCCCCGTTGCCGAGAAACGGAGACTCCATCCAACGATTTGGCAATCGGTCCCATGTTAAGTCGTGTTTTGATATTTCATCCTGCCATGCAACCTTGTTTTCACTCGCGGAGGCTTGAGAGAAGGACAGTAATAGCAGTGCGCCGAAAACTACTAACACATTGGCTCGCGCATAAAGCATTGCGATGTAATCTGACATGTTGGATGTATAAGACTTGATGCGCACAATGCCGGTTTTCATCGCGTGGTATCCACTCTGGTATTGATGGTTTTATCGAACCTCTACTTAGAACCGATCCGAATGCGACACAGCCGATCAGCGTTAGCCACGGTTTACACAATGCGTCGGGGCTAACGCCCGTTGGCGGATCAATTTGCCGAGTCTTTCAGATCGGTTCTTGATACTGGTTCTAGTCGGCTGCGTTAGGTTTATCTAGGAGGTTATACGTTTTTAGGAGCGTTGAACGCAGACGGTTGCAATCCAAATTGGATGAGACGTCGCACGTTTTCATTGTGCGCAAAGTGGCGGCGAATCTTTCGCGAGGAAGGAAAAACTTTGCGTGAGTCGCGATCGTGCGCGTTAGGATACGAAGAGGTGTTTCTGTGACCAATTCGACATCAAACGCGAAAGCAAGGGGATAGTTATGTTGGCAAACCGGGGGATCCCAGAACGACGTGCGTTTCTTCGGTCAGCGGGTCTGGCGGGAGCAACATTGGCGTTGGACCAATTCGGTTTTCTTTCGCGGTTGCCTCGTGTCGCAGCGGACGAGACGCGGTTGCCGGCAGGTTCGGTTCAGTTTTCCGATGACATCGAACCCTTGGTGCGTTTGCTCGAGGAAACCGAACGTAGCAAAGTGATCGAGACATTCGCTCGAAAGATCGCATCGGGCACGAGCTACCGCGAAGTATTGGCCGCGTTGTTGCTCGCAGGAGTCAGGAACGTGCAGCCACGTCCGAGCGTCGGATTCAAATTCCATGCGGTTTTGGTCGTTAACTCGGCGCATCTGGCCAGTCTGGCGGCGCCGGAGTCGGACCGATGGTTGCCGATTTTCTGGGCGTTGGATTACTTCAAGTCTTCGCAGGCGCGGGACGAACGCGAGGGTGATTGGACGATGTCGGCTGTCGACGAATCCAACGTTCCGCCATCGCATCGTGCCGAGCAGGCGTTCCGCGACGCAATGGATCATTGGGATGGGGACGCGGCCGATGTTGCGGTTGCCGCGTTGTGTCGGTCGATACCGGCTAACCGTGTTTTCGACCTGATGGCTCACTACGGATGTCGCGACTTTCGCAGCATCGGTCACAAGGCAATCTACGTCGCCAACGCGTATCGGACTCTCCAGTGCATCGGGTGGCAGTACGCGGAACCTGTGCTGCGATCGCTCGCCTACGCGATTCTCAATCACAACGGTGAACCCAACCCGTCGACCAGCAACCTACACGCGGACGAGGCGTGGCACACGACTCAGGAAGAGAGTCGCCGACTCGGAGAGAACTGGAACCATGGCCGAACCGACGCGGCGGCGACGCAGGATTTGTTGGCTGTCCTGCGTGAGTCGACGCCAGCCGATTCGGTGCGGGCGGTCGCGAAGATGCTCCGCGATGGTGTAGCGACGCAGTCCATTAGCGACGCGATCTTTCTCTCGGCGTCCGAAACGCTCGGCCAACAACCCGGGATCGTGTCCTTGCATTCGACGACGTCCACCAACGCGATGCAGTTTGCGTTGCGAACCACGTACGGTGACCAAACCCGCAAGGAATTGTTGCTGCAGAACGCCGCGTTCCTGCCGTACTTCCGCGAATCGATGCGGTCACGCGGAAAGGTAAACGATCGGACGATCGAAATAGATGCTCACGCCAATACCGACGAATCGAACGCGACTCAGGCAGCGACGGTCGATGAGATTTTTCGTGCCGTATCAACGGACCGTCCAAGTGCCGCGGCCGACATGCGAACTTATCTCGCAACGGGAGGCGAACCGGAAGCGTTGATCAACGCGGCGCGAAGGTTGGTATTTCTCAAAGGAAACGATTCCCACGACTACAAATTCAGCAGCGCCGTGCTGGAGGACTACTACGCGGTTTCGCCACCGTTTCGGGCGGCCTATCTGGCCAACGCGGCTTACCTGTTGCCCGGCACGCTCGACCGCGACAACGGGCTCGTCGGTCGGGTGAAGGCGGCACTCGTGTAGTGCTTTGGTGAGCGAATCGCGGCGTTGAGGTTTCCTGTAGGCCGTATTGGATCTTGCTGAAGATCCTGCTGTGTGAGGATCTTTCACAAGATCCACTGCGCGGAAATAGGACTGGCGTAAACTACGCGACCATTTTGATGCTCGACTTGTTCGATCCCTGTGACTGGATTGGCCACAAGTCAAACCACCGACGTCTGGCGACATCGGCTACGTCATTCTTAGAACGCTTTAGATGCCTTGGTTGCGGATCGCCATGCAGGCTTTCTCGAGGCGATCAGCGACTTCCGGGTGATCGTCGATGACGTTTTTCGTTTCCGCGATATCCGTCGAGAGGTCGAAGAGCTTGTATGGCCGTTTGTCTCGCTTGCCACGAGGAGCTTCACGACCACCTGATCCGTTTCCGAGAACGAGTTTCCATTTGCCTTCACGGATCGCGAACATGCCGCCGACCGAGTGATGGATGACGGGGGGACGCTCGAGCGAATTGCCGTCGAAGGTCGCCGTGAAACTGTAGCTGTCTTCGGCCGCTTTCGGGTCAACCTCGGTACCGGCGATTTCAGCGAGCGTTGCGAAGACGTCGGTCAGGCAAATTGTTGCTGCTGATTTCTCGCCGGCAGGCACATGGTCAGGCCAACGGACGAAGAACGGGACGCGGTGGCCGGCTTCCCAGATATCAGCCTTCGTTCCACGGTACGGTCCGTTGGCACGGTGATGGTCGGCCCGGTATTCCTGAACCGAATGATCCTCGACATGGTCAACAAAGTCGGGGTCTTCGCTGCAACGCATGAACGAACCGTTATCGCTGGTGTAGATCACGATCGTGTTGTCGCGGACTTTCGCATCGTCGATCGACTGCATGATTTGGCCGACGGTTTCATCGACTTGCACCACAAAGTCGCCGTACGGGCCGAGGCCGGTTTTGCCACGATATCGTGGGTGTGGAATCACAGGTTTGTGTGGCCCCGTCAGTGGCACGTAGAGAAAGAAGGGGGTATCGGTTTTCGCTTGTTCTGTGATGTACGAGCCTGCTTCGCGAGCGATGTCGTCGAGAACATTTTCCATGACGAGATCAGGCGACCGTTCGCCTTTGCGGAGGAACTCGGGAAAGCCGCGGGCCGGTTGTGGCAGCGACGGGAACTGCGTCAGCTCTCCGTCGCGGATATAGACGTATGGCGGAAAGTCGAGCGAAGCAGGAATGATGAACGAGGACTCGAATCCGTGCGTGTGTGCACCGTCGCTGACCGGTTGGGTGAAATCGAACTCCTTGCCGTTCTTTGCGAATCCCAATCCGAGGTGCCACTTGCCAACAATCCCCGTTTGATACCCAGCGTTCTTCAGCATGTCTGCGATCGTGATCCGATCGGGTTTCATCAAGGGGGCGCCGTAACCATTGAGTACACCGGATTTGAGTCTCGTGCGCCAGCAGTAGCGTCCGGTCAGCAAGCCATACCGTGTCGGTGTGCAGACGCTGCTAGGCGTGTGGGCGTCGGTGTACGTCATACCCTCGCCGGCGAGCCGATCGAGATGCGGGGTTGGAATCTTCGAGTCAGGGTTCAACGCATGAACGTCTCCCGTGCCCATGTCATCGGCCAGAATCAACACCACGTTGGGCGGAGTGGTTTCGGCCGATGCGGCAACGGGAATGAGCACGGAAAGAACGAGACTCAGCAAACATGCGGTGATTGCCGAGGAGCAGGCGTTGATTGAAGACATGGGATTCATGGCGAGGGGCTAGTGGAGTCTCTGCGCGAAGGCGTCCGGTTGTTCGAGCCGGGCGTGACTTCCGGTGGGACGCCACGCAACGAGGATCGATCCCGTCGGCGTTGGCGTTTGATAATGAGTAATCCGCGTGATCATGAATCATCACAGCGAACGAGTAACACGCGATTGGCGACGAGCGTCGCGACGTGGTTACTTACTGCGGACGTCGATGATGTATTTTACCAAGTCATCGAACTCGCTGCGGCTCTTGAGTTGCCGGACCAAGTTCTCAGGCATCATCGAGACTTTCGATTCGATGATCTCTTCGACGTCGTCTTGTGGGATCGTGATCGGTTCCGGTGATGCGACGTTGCGTAGAACGACCTCATCGTCCGTTTCGGAAACCAGGATGCCGGTAATCAATTCGCCGTCGGCTGTCAGTACACTGACCTGCGCGAAGTCTTTGTTGATCAACACAGACGGTCGTAGGATCGCATCGACCAGTTGTTCGGGCGTTAACGCGGTGGTCATTTGAGCCAGGTCGGGTCCGAATTTCGCAGCGCCGCCCGGAGGGTCGTGACACGCAAAGCATGCCGCCGATGACTCGTAGAAGACCTTCTGTCCTCGCTTCGCGTTGCCGCGTTCGATCGCAACGCTAGCGAGTTCAGCAGCCGACGACGCGAGCAGTTCGGCTTCGAGAGGTTCGTTGGAGAACTCTTCTGCGGCCGCCATTGCCGCATCGGCAAATTCGGGTTCCAACGGATGCTCGGCGAGCAGGTCGGCGGGTTTATAGAACGTGGAACGTCCGGCGGTTTGTTCGCGGACACGTTTGACCGTACGGGAACTGATCGGGGAGGCTTCATTGCCCCATGTGTTGCGGACAAAGGTGAGCACGGCGGCGAGTTCTTTGTCGCTCAGTAGTGACCGGAAAGCGGTCATCGGCGGGGTGCCGCGTGCAGGATCAAACGTCTTGCCGTGAACCGAGAGTTTTCCCCAAAGGCCGTGGAGTGACAATTTAATCAAGCGTTCTTCGTCGCCGAGAACCCAGGGGCTGTCGACCAGCGACGGGTAAACCGTTTCGTTCCCTTTGCCGTGCGTCAGGTGACACGTCGCGCAGTGTGATTCACGTTGATAGACCTGTGAGCCGAGGCGATAGGTTTTGCGAAGTGATCGATCGAGGTGCTTCGGTGTCGAGAATTTGACGAACTCGCTTTCGGCCTCGGATGCGAAACCGCTTCCTCCGGTCGTGTCGACGTTCTCCCAAAAGTGTTTAACCGTTTTGGCAGCCATGGCAGCGTGTTTGACATTCGAGCTGAGCAACGTCTCGAGCAGTTCTTCGTTTCGAACGTTGTGTTGCTGATGCAGCCAAAGGGCCTCGAGCAAATGGTGGGCTTCCGTTTCGTCGTTCGGATCGAAATCGGCACACCATGTCTGTGCGGCGGCAATCACTTCGTTGGAATCGCGCGCGCTGAGTTCCACGCGGGTTCGGTGTCGAACGCCGTTGGTCGGGTGTTTGAGGTTTTCGAGGAGGGCAGCGATCGGTTGCCCGGCGATCTTGACCGGTTCCTGCAGCGGACGATCCTTGACCGTCAAACGCAGGATACGGCCGTGTGCGTGATCGCGATTGGGGTCACGAATGTTATGTTGCATGTGCCCGATGATGGCATTGTGCCAATCCGAAACGTATAACGCACCGTCTTCACCGACGACCGCATCGGTCGGGCGAAAGTTGCGATCATCGCTGTTGATCAGTTCGAGCCCCGGCGTGCCCCAGACTTCGCCGAACTTTCGTGATTTACCGTCGCCCTCGCGATCGAGAGAATATTGTTTGACCCCTAGGAACCCGATTGTGTTGCAGATGAGGAAATCGTTTTGGATCTCCTCGGGGAAGTGCTGCGATGACAAAATCGCGTTCGCGGCAACGGGGCGGAACTCTTTGGTCAGCAACGTGTGCATCTTGAATCCCTTGCCTTCGGGACGCACTTGGTACGACCGACCGCCGGTGCCGTCGTTGGCATAGCAGTAGCCCCAGTAGTCGAAACTCGTGCCGTGCGGGTTCGGGCTGTTGGCGGCATGAGGCGTGATGGCAAACGTCCGTGGATCGAATCGGTACATGCCCGAGGCACCGATATGCAGGTTTTGCTTCCACGGGGTTTCGTGGTTGTGGACCAGGAAGATTCCGCTCTGCCAGTAGATACCACCGTCAGGACCGTAGACCAAATTGTTGGCCGCGTGGTGAGTGTCCGACGTGCCGAGTCCCTGCAGCAACACCTGACGCACGTCGGCTTTGTCGTCGCCGTCGGTGTCTTTGAGAAACAGCAGATCGGGGCCGGACGTTACGATCACGCCGCCACCCCAGAATTCGAAACCGAGCGGATTGTGAACGGTCGCAAAGATCTTTCGCGAGTCCGCTTTGCCGTCGTTGTCGGTGTCCTCCAGGATCATGAGGCTGTCTTTGAGTTCCGTGCCGGGTTCCCATTTCGGATAGGAGTTCCAACTCGCGACCCACAACCGGCCGTGCCCGTCGACTTGCATTTGCACCGGATTGGCGAGGTCGGGGAACTGCACCTCGGATGCGAAGACGTTTAATTCGTATCCTTCGGGGGCGTTCATCTTTGTGATCGACTCTTCCGGCGTCAGGTAGTCGATGTTGCCTTCCTTCTTTGCGCTCGAACTGCGACTGCCACCGCCGATGTTCGAGATGACTTCGACCGGAGGAGGTACGTTGCTGTCGTCAACGACGTGTTGCTTTCCGGCGACCGCTGCCCAAATGGCTTCGTCGCGGTTGGCCGTCATCACGTCGAGCATCTCGAGTTCGTGTTTGAGCACGTCCGCGTTGCTCTGTCCGTCAACAAAAGTCAACGTCGAGCGGGATCCCCAAATGTCATTGCCATCGGTGGCTCGGTAGCGATTGTGCCAGTGCCAGTTTTTGTCTTGCACGGCGTCATAAACTTTGCTGATGTTGGATGTCTGCGTGAGCGTCGTGCCGGTCAGAGCGTCCGTGATGATCTCGGCGAGTTTCTCGTATCCTTTGGCGTTTAAGTGAATGCCGTTGAGCGTGTACGGTTCGGATGTGCTAGCGAACAGCCGGCGAGTCGGTGTGAATAGGTCCACGAACGAAACGCCCGCATCCTCGGCGGCTTTCGCCGTTGCCTCGGTGTAGATGGCCAGGTTGGTGTTCAGGTCGGTGCCTTCGGGCAGATTGCGATCGCCCAGGTTTTGATACGCGATTGGGCTGAAGAGCACGAAGCGAACTTCCTTGCCTTGCTCCTGCATCAGTCCACGATAGCGTTGGACGAGTTTGATGAGTTCTTGCCGATAGGCGTCGGCTCCTTCTGGTCCGGCGAACGATTCGTTGTACCCGTAAAAGGTGAAGACGACGCTCGGTGCGACGTGCTGTAGGTATTCGTCATCGTTGGTGAACCCTTTGCTGCGGGGTTTCTTGTTGACCATGTCGCCCGAAAAACTCATGTTTCGAAAGCGAACGTCGAGCCCTTGGGTTTGGCACTGAAGGAACGTTTCCACCCACGGTGAATGCTGCATTCGGTCGGCCAAACCGTTGCCGTAGATTGCAACGACGTCGTCTTTTTGGAACGCAAAGGACTCGTCGGCACCGGCACGATGAGGATCAAGAACAGAACCAATAGCGAGCGTGAGAAGCAGCACACTCCCGAGCCGGGCGAGTCGCTCGGCGGGGATGCAACGGCAAATGCGTTTCATATTTTCAGCGGCGGGTAGGTGTGGTGGCGACGAGCAGCGAACGATTCACGTCGGCTGTCGGTCGACCGGGGCGGGGGCAAGGCGGGCGCGTTCAGGATACCGAACGCGGGTGCATCGATTTCAGTCACAAAGTATAGACTAAAAGAAATTGTGCATCACCGCCTTGCGATTGCAAAGCCAAATGCGGCCGAAATGCCACGCATCAAAAACATGGTGAACGCCAGTGCAGCGGTCGCGGTCTGGGAGGCGGCTGGCGAGACACGATTGGTTTCCCCCTGATCCGCCGAGCCAGTACAGGAGCAGGCCAGAAACCGTTGGAGTGAAGGCTTTAGCCGACCAAGTCACACCCCATCGTATTTCACGGCCCCCACATTCCGCTAAAACTCCGCCGGATCCCAGTCATTCCCGTAATCATCGATCGGGTATGACTTCCAGATTCGCAAGGCTTTCTCACGTCCAACGGATTCAAGATATTCGCGTGCGTTGCAGTACGGCCACTCCGTCCATTTTTCGCAGTACCCGTGCTTGACCGCGTTATGCAAAACGTAATTGGTCGAGGCATGAAAGTGCCCCTCGGACTTCATCACGGTTTCCGCGGTGTTGCACCAAACTTGCCGCCCGCGAGTTTCATCATCGCCGTTCCAGTCGAACGAGGTGCGGCCATGCAGTTTGCCGAGTTGCTTGAGCAGGCTCTGGATTTCCTGGGTTTGAACGAGCGCGTGGTAGTGGTTGGGCAGCACGGTCCACGCGTAGATTTGCGTGCAGTTCTCGCCAAGCACACGAACAAGGTCCGCTTCGAACTTCGCCATGCGGTCGGGAGACTCGCCGATGACGGGAACGTGCTCGAAGCATGCAGCGGTAAGCATGTAAACCGTTCGCGTCTCGTCACTGCGATGCGGGATGCTGTGCCAAGGCTGTTGATACTGGCGACGCTGTTCGAGCGTCTGACGTCGCTGCTCGTCCGTCAAACTCCGCCAGCGATACATCGTTTCCGATTCACGCGGCATGATCTGAATACCGTTGGAGTGAAGGCTTTAGCCGACTTTACCCTCACTCAGCGAGATGACGCGCCGAATGATGGACTTGAGTTCGGTGTGATGAATGGTGACTTGGGATCAGGCCGCGATCGGCTAAAGCCTTGACTCCAACGGTGGGAGTGGCTGCGGGGCGCGATGAACAACTCTCTCTAATATTCCTACTCATAATGCCGTGAGCTTGAAACGCTTACCGAACGCGACCTTGAAGGCGTTGCGTTACCTTGGAGGGGAAGCACATCTAAGGCCCCCCTATCATCTGAACCCAAGACAAGCGAACTCATGTGGACCCTATCCAATCTCAAAAACTGATTTGCCTTGGCGTGGAACTATCCATCTTGGGCTAGGTCCTACCCTAATTCACTTTCGCCAATCTTCGACGATTCCGAAGGGTGACTACCCCCGCAATTACTCCTAGCAATGCGAGCGACGATGGTTCTGGAACGGCAGTTGCCGTTATTGTGCTGAACTGAACGCTCCAATCTTCAAAAGTCCCGGAATCAGCCAGGTCCCCCGTGTTGGAGTACTCGAAAGTTGGGTTGACGTACAAACCACCTAGCGGCGTGCTACCACCGACAAGTGTAATTGTCGTTCCACCAGACATACTTGTAATGCTGAGATCGGTATCGGCGAGATTGATGAAATCAACTTCGCTGACTCCATCAAAGACAACATCATGAGTCGCTGATGTATCGGAAACGATGTCGAATGTCATTGTGAATGACTCGCCCAGCGTGATCTGTCCGTCGCCCCCTAATCCCATTGTTTCTAGTGAAGTGGTGAAGTTTATATCGTTGGGAGAGGAGAAAGTGAGATCAAAAACGAAAGACTCATTGAAAGAATTGTCATCATTCAAGTCGACGTTGGAGACTGTGAACCGAGCGGATGTTGAGCCGACCTGGACCGAGGAGGGCGCCGTGTTAATAGCAAAGGAGCTAGTTCCATCAGTTCCGTTACCTCCGACGGTTCCCTCGAGTTCGGCTCCTGAAGAGGGGTTCCCATCTGCATTCATATCAACAATGGTGATTACCGACGATTGGCATTCAGCCGCTAGAAGAAGCACGAATGCCGCAACCCGGAGTGCGTGAAGCATCGTTCTTAGTTTGTTGGAGAACATTCCAAATCTCTTATTTCCACGAGTTGATCGTCAATTGAACCAAGTGAGTGGATTACTTGGTTTTCGGTGACGGAGTTAGATAGGTCACAAACAGCCGACGGGGTAAAACACAGCTTACAGGGTATTTACGGAAACACACCGTCGCCCCCCACTATTTTTCTTGAATTAACCGGTTCTTAAAGAGAATGAGAGGTTGGATGGTGCCACCCATGAGAGGTCGGATGGTGCCGCCCATCGACCGAAACACCAATCGGCTAAAGCCTTGACTCCAACGATGGCCGGATGGTGCCATCCACGGGGCGGAGGAGCGATCATGTCCCGCCTCTAGGCCGGCCTACACCTCGACCATTCGGGGCATTTTGCGTTTAGGGGTTTGTACGCGAAGCGTATGTCCTTCTAACGTTCGAGCGACCTTAGCCGGTAGCTGCCCTGCCCGCCCGATCGGGGCGGCTTTATATCTCAAAACGCGGCGATTTCCACATGCCTCTCTCTGGCAGGCTCTCTCTCTCGTCGCGATTTCAGGGTGGCGCCGATCCAAAGCCCAGGTCGCGTTTTGCGGCGCGGGAGAAATGTTAATTTTTGGTGGCGGTTTGTCGGCTGCCACGCAACTGGTTCAACAGCAGATTGATTTCGATCGCTGTTTCCTGCGTGAATCGTGGCCTCGGTGATGGCCACAGCGGCGTGAGCCGTTTTGGTGTTTATCGAAAGAGGGCATCAAAAGGAGGGCAGGGCTGCGATCCTTCTAGTCCCCGTTCCGTTGAGAAGCCCCTGATGTTGTCCCGTGTCGGTTTGATTGTTTTTGCTCTCGGTGTCGTCGCTGCGGCCACCTTCACTCTCGCACAACCGCCGGGAATGGGCGGTGAGGAAAGAGAAATTCTCGACCAGTTTGATACCGACCAAAACGGATGGTTGGACGAGGCGGAACGGCGATCGGCGAGAGAATACGTCAAAGAAAACCCGGCCCAGCGAGGAGGCTTTGGCGGGCCTGGAGGGCCAGGTGGCCCCGGCGGCCAGGGCGGGTTTGGTGGACCCGGCGGACCCGGCGGACCCGGCGGACCCGGCGGACCCGGCGGACCCGGCGGACCCGGCGGACCGGGCGGACCGGGTGGACCCGGCGGATTTGGTGGGCCACCGGAAGGATTCGGCCCGCCACCCGGATTTGGGCCTCCGCCTGAGTTCGGCCCAGAAGGAGACGAGGGCCGGTTTGATCGCGGTGGCCCAGATCGCGGCGGCCCAGATCGTGGCGGCCCAGATCGTGGCGGCCCAGATCGTGGCGGCCCAGATCGTGGCGGCCCAGATCAGCGAGGGCGAGATCAGGGTGGCCGAGATCGGGGCGGCTTTGACCGTGGCGGTTTCGAACGAGGTGAGCGAGGCCGTGGTGGATTTGGCGGACGCGGAGGTCGTGGTGGACCGGGAGGTCCCGGCGGACCGATGGGCGGACGCGGTGGCAATCGTCCGGAAGCCAAACCGGGAGAGAAGATCGAAAAGTCATCCGTCAAACCGCTCGACAACGAGCTCTACGATACCTCGGTGCTGCGAACCATCTTCATCGACTTTGCCAACGACGATTGGGAGTCGGAGATGGAAGACTTTCACAACACCGATGTCGATGTTGCGGCAACGTTGACGGTGGACGGTGAAGAGTATCCCAATTGCGGGATTCGTTTCCGCGGTGCGTCGTCGTACGGGATGGTGCCTTCGGGATACAAGCGTTCGCTCAACGTTTCGGTCGACATGGCCAACGAAGACCAACGCGTGCTCGGGTACAAGACGCTCAACCTGCTCAACTGCAACGGCGACGCCTCGCTGCTTAGCACCGTCTTGTACTCGCGGATTGCCGGAAAACATATGGTTGTCCCCAAGTCGAACTTGGTTCGCGTTGTCATCAACGGCGAGTACTGGGGCGTCTACAGCAACGTTCAGCAATTCAACAAAGCGTTCTTGAAAGAGAATTATGGCAGTGGCAAGGGAGCCCGATGGAAAGTCAGCGGATCGCCTCGCGGGGGCGGTGGGCTCGATTACCGTGGTCCTGATCCTACGAACTATCAGCACCCGTATGAGCAAAAATCGGGCGACGACAAAGATCTCGCCAAACTGATCGAACTGTGCCGCGTCCTCGAAGAAACGCCGACCGCGGACCTGCCCGCTGCTCTCGAGCCGATCGTCGACGTTGACGAATTGTTGTGGTTCTTGGCTCTCGACAATGGACTGATTAACTCGGACGGCTATTGGATTCGGGCGAGCGACTACAGCATGTTTTTGGATAAGGACGACGTGTTTCACTTCATCCCTCACGATATGAACGAAGCGTTCCGCGGGGCAGGTGGTCCGGGCATGGGCGGCCGAGGTCGTGGAGGTCGACGAGGTGGAGGCCCCGAGCAGGGCGAACGCGACAACACCGCCTCACCGGTCGAACTCGATCCGTTGATCGGCCTGAACGACGCCAGCAAACCGCTACGCAGTAAAGTGTTGGCTGTTCCTAAGTACCGCGAGCAGTATCTGAGCAACCTCCGTGAGCTCGCCGAGAATGATCTGAACTGGAACAACCTCGGACCGTTTGTCGAGCAGCAACGTTCGCTAATCGAAGATGCGGTCAAAGCGGAAACGCGAAGTCTGTCGACGTTCGAACAGTTCACGTCCGTGATGTCCGAATCGACCAGTCCCGCTCACGAGGCCGTTCCGCAACGCGGCCACGGCGCGATGAATTTGAAGGCGTTCGCGGACAGTCGTGGTGCGTTTTTGTTGAAGGAGGCTTCCAAGTGACCTACGCGAATCCTAGGCTGCGACGCGTCGAGATGAAGTTCATGCTCGACGCGGATTTGTCCGAACAGGTGAGGGACTGGGCGATCGACCGACTCGGTGTCGATGAAAACAGTGCCTCCGATGGCAGCAATAGTTACGACATCCATTCGCTCTACCTCGATACGCCCGACTACGATCTGTATCATCGCACCGGTGTGATTGGCAAAGCGAAACATCGCGTTCGCCGGTACGGCAGCGACGAGATGTTGGTACTCGAAACCAAACGCAAAAAGAACATGGTCGTGCGAAAGAATCGCTCCGCCGTTTTCGAATCGGACTTCGCCGCACAGGTTCTCGAATTATCGCGGCAGTCCGGTGGCAGCGTAGTGGCATCGGACCAATCGTCTGGTGAGCCTTGGTGTGGCGATTGGTTCTTGAAACGAATCGCGGAGCGACGTTTGTTCCCGGCGACAGAAATTGCGTACCGGCGATTCGCACGAACTTCGATGGTCAACGGCGAGAATTTGCGACTGACCATCGACAGCAACATGGTGGCCCGTTCGCCTCGTGGGTGGAGCGTTGCGATGCCCGGTGATGTTTATGGTGATGACGCCCGCAGCGGTTTTCGGTCGATCGGTGAGTTTGAGATTCTCGAGCTGAAGTTTGAAAAACAGATGCCGCATCTGTTCAAAGAGTTGCTGCGGAGTTTTCCGATTCCTGGCACGCGGTTCTCGAAATTTCGTACCGCGATGAAGCATCAATTGAGACGAACGGACCGAGCCCACACCGGGGTGGCGAGGCCAGCGATTCCCGACGCCGCTTTTCACCGCACTCATGCGACGGAGCAGATGAGCAATGCCTGAATGGTTCACGAGCGTCACGACGACTCAGGTGGATCCCAACCTTCCTGTGCTGGTCACTCGGTTGGCACTGGCGTGGTTGTGCGGGTGCGTGGTTGCATGGTTGGCCGGACGTCAACGGCCCGCGGATTCCCCGGACACGTTGACGTTGACGTTGATCTTGATGAGCATTCTGATCGCGATGGCGACGCAGATCATTGGCGACAATATCGCTCGGGCGTTCAGCCTGGTCGGTGCGTTGTCGATCGTTCGGTTCCGGACCGCGGTGCCGGCGACGCGCGACGTGGCGTTCGTTTTGGCTGCGGTCGTGGTCGGAATGGCCGTCGGTGCCGGTCAGTACTGGGTCGCCGGTTTCGGGCTTTGCTTCGTCGCCTTGGCGAGCCAGTTCAATCGCACCGAACCCAGTCGTACCAGCGGTGAATCACGCGGCAGCAGCAAGACGAAAGCGTGGCGGCTGAACATGGTCGTTGGTTTGAGTTCCACCGAAGGATGGGAGCCGGCGCTGGAACAGTTCGCCGAAAGCCATCAGTTGGTGTCAGCCCAAACGACACGCCGTGGCGGCGCGATGGAGTTGGTGTATCGAATCGTTCCAAAAACCGATGCCAACGCGGTCGAGATGGTGGCCACGTTGAACGGATTGCCCACGGTCGAGTCCGTTTCGACCAAAGAGGGCTAGAAATGAGGTCGCGCTCGATAGAAAACGTTTCATTGGGCCATCCAAAAATCTGACGAGCCTGATCATCCGTAGCGAAAGTCGCCAAGACTTTCGGCGATTGCACGAGGCACGCCGAAACTCTTCGGGGGGTGTTGATTTAATCAAGAGTCAACCTGTTTTCGTTTAGCCGGTAGCCGTAGGCGACGTGCAGTGGCAAGTAGGTCGCCTACGGCTGCCCGCTAAACGATTAAATCGACAAACTCTTGGCGAGTGTTGTTACCCCAGTGGATTCGAACACTGACATGTTCAATCCAGCTACGTCGTTTTTGAAAACGTTCTAGGACTCGAGGTCAGCGAGTTTCTTTTCGAGGGCTTCGAGGCGAGCGGTGACGTCGTCGAGGCGTTGTTGGATCTTGTCGATCTTGCCTTCGTTCGCGGCCGATCCGGGAGCGGTCGCGGGGACGGTCGAGCCTGCCGTCGCGGCTTGCTTTTCCACTTTCGCCGCGATGTGTTGACGCTCGGCGGGTGTGTAGAGGGTATGGGCGAAAGTCTGGCCGCGTCCGGGTGGAGTGACGGCAAAGACGAGGTCTTTTTCGACCAACGCATTGACTTCGGCCTGCACGGCGCTGAGGTCCACGAACGGGTGCATTCGCGAGGCGCGTGTTCGCAGTTCACCGAGGGTTTGCGGCCCACGCAGCAGCAGTTCCGTCATGATGGCCGCGCCGGGGCTGTCGACGTCGAACCATTCGTAGGCGGCGTGTCGGTATTTGGTCACCCGGCCGCTGCCTTGAATTTCGCGGACCGCGCCGGCTTCGCGGAGTTCGTCGAGTGCCCGCAATGCGTCTCCTTCGTCGACGTCCATTTTGGGATCACGGTTCGACTTTTGGTTGCAACCGGTGATGATTCCCGCCAAGCTCAACGGATAGCTATCCGGGGTCGTTTTCGCTTTTTCGACCAGCACAGCGAGGCATCGGCGGGCGACCGCGGTTAGCGGTTTGACGCGTGATTCGGATTCTTCGTTAGCGGATGGATCGCTCATGATGAATAAACTGCTCAGTGGGGTTCGTGCGGAGACAGCAAGACGTCCGATCGATGAATCGTATCATCTCGCGCCGAAATTCCGATCCCCCGGCAACCGGTGGCGGTTTTCTGTCGAACATTTCTTGGTGAACCGGGACAAATCTCGCGCATCGGTCTCTGCGCCGAGGGCACCAGATCGGTATCATCATGCGTTTTGGTGAATTAGAAATCCCTACTGTCCAGAATCGCGTGCCACGGGATGAATCCGACACGCGCCCGGGAGTTTGAATGTTGTCCCCGCTGACTATCACGTTGCTGATCATCGCAGTCATTATTGCGATTTGCGTTTACATGGCTTACCAACACCCGCGGCTATTCGTCCGCGGGATTTTTCGGCCGATTCTAGGCACGCTTTATCGCGGTCGAACCGTCGGGTTGGAGAATCTGCCGAAGGAAGGCGGCGTGATGGTGGTCAGCAATCACGTGTCGTGGATCGACGGGATTCTCATTTTGTGGCTGCTGCCGCGAAACGTTCGGTTCGTCGTCGACGGTGGCAACTTCAAGTCGCGGTTGGGTGATTATCTCGGCCGAGCGTTCGACACGATCTACATGATGGG
Source organism: Aporhodopirellula sallentina SM41 (assembly GCF_000346505.1). Lineage (GTDB taxonomy): Bacteria > Planctomycetota > Planctomycetia > Pirellulales > Pirellulaceae > Rhodopirellula > Rhodopirellula sallentina. Next base: position 42,733 of record NZ_ANOH01000095.1, on the reverse strand, counting down.
CGGCCCCAAAGCGATCGGGCGAGCCTTGCGAACGGCCCGCGAAGGTCTCAACAACGGCGACGTGATCGGTATTTTCGCCGAGGGCACGATCACCCGAACCGGTCAGGTGCAGGCGTTCCGACCGGGGATGACAAAGATTCTTCAGAAGACCGACGCGCAGGTCGTTCCTGTTTATCTCGAGGGACTTTGGGGCAGCATCTTCAGTTTCTCGGGCGGGCGTTTCTTTAAGAAGTGGCCGAACAAAATTCGCCGCACCGTGACGTTGTATGTTGGCGAGCCTCTGCCGCCGGACACGCCGATCTCGACGATCCGCACCCGCGTTCAAGCTCTCGGGTCGCAGGCTCAGATCGACAACCGACGAGAGTTCCCTGTCTTGGCCAGACGAGTTCTCAAACAATGGCGACGACGGGGGAAACGACTGCAAGCCGCTGATTCACTCGGAATCGAGGCCGGCGGTCGCACGTTGTTGATCCGCACCTTGGCACTGCGTCGGTGTCTTCGCCGCGAAGTGTTCACCGATGACGAGCAGTTTGTTGGTGTGTTGTTGCCACCGAGTGTCGGTGCCGTCGCGGTGAACGTGGCTCTCGCCGCCGATCGCCGCGTCAGTGCGAACCTAAACTACACCGTGACGAGTGAGGTGATGAATCACTGCATTCATGACGTTGGGGTCAAACACGTTTTGACTAGCGATCGGTTCATGGAGAAGCTCGATCTCGATCTCGACGCGGAGGTCGTTTCGCTCGATGAGCTGAAGAAGAAGGTCTCGACGCTCGACAAAATCATCGCTGCTCTCCAAGCCACCGTGGTTCCGTCGTGGTTGCTCGATTGGATCCTCGGGCTCAACAAAGTCAAGAGTGACGATCTGCTCACGGTGATTTTCACCAGCGGCTCGACCGGGATGCCCAAGGGGGTTCTGCTGTCCAACGCGAACGTCAGCCACAACGTCGACGCGGTCCAGCGAGCGATCCGGCTCGACCAGGAAGATGTCGTGATCGGGATCCTGCCGTTTTTCCACTCGTTCGGGTACGCGGTGACATTGTGGGCGGCTCAAACACTCGGTCCGGCCGGTGTCTACCATTTCAATCCGCTCGATTCGAAGCAGATCGGAAAGCTGTCCGAGAAATACAAAGCCACGGTGCTTTTGGGGACACCCACGTTTTTGCGGGGCTATCTCCGGCGGGTCACGGTGGAACAGTTCAAGACGCTCGACGTGGTCGTCGTTGGAGCCGAGAAGATGCCACTCGATCTATTCGATGCGTTCGAAAAGAAGTTCGGCGTCCGACCGGTCGAAGGTTATGGGACTACGGAAATGAGTCCGTTGGTGAGCGTGAATATCCCGATGTCGCGTTCGCAGGCGAAGTATCAACCCGATCGCGTGGAGGGCAGCGTGGGCCGACCGCTGCCTGGGATCTCGGCGAAGATTGTGTCGCCAGACGACGGCAGCGAATTGTCGACGGGCGAAGACGGCATGTTGTTGGTGACCGGTCCGAACGTGATGCGAGGTTATGCCGGGCAAAAGGAGTTGACGGAAAAAGCGGTCGTCGACGGATGGTACAGCACGGGAGACATTGCCCACATCGACGCGGACGGTTTCCTGCACATCACCGGGCGGTTGAGTCGGTTCTCCAAGATCGGCGGCGAGATGGTGCCGCATTTGAAGATCGAAGAGGAAATCGCGAAGATGCTTTGCGAGGGCGATGAGGACGATCAATTGCGGGCATGCGTCACCGCGGTACCGGATGAAAAGAAGGGCGAACGGATTATCGTGTTGCACAAGCACACCGCGGTTTCGGTCGACGAAATGCGAGAAGGTTTGCGAGCGGCTGGGTTGCCGAACCTTTTCATCCCCGGAACGGATTCGTTCATCGAGGTCGATGAGATCCCGTTGCTCGGTACCGGCAAGTTGGATCTCAAAGGGGCAAAGGATTTGGCGTTGGAGCGAACCAGCAAAGCCACCGCAAAGTAGTGGGCCCGTCGTTGGGATAAACACGTAGCTCGGTCTTTCCAAGACCGAGTGCAGGCGTCGGTTGGGTTGGTGGATCGATGTGCTTCGATTGGTTTGCTAGCTCGGGAGTGGTTTGTCCGCCTCGGAGATGCGGACCTACGTGGCGGTGCTGCCAAGTCGTTGGCCTGGGTTAGGCAAATGGTTGGTCCTTTGGGCCGTTTGATGTTGAGATGTTGGGGTAAAACTAGCTCGGTCTTGGTAAGGTCGAGCTACGCACGTGAGCCGAATGGCCGTGAGGCCATGGGTGGAAGGGTTGTGCGATTTTGCGAGCCTGGCAGGCTGAAAACTCGAGTGCTTACGCACTTCGGCTCACCATTCAGATTCGGTCGAACCTGCTATCAGAATTCTGACATGTCGATGACTTCGTGCTCGGCGCGGGAGCCGATTGCGTGGCGTACTTCGTGGTTCATTGCTTCGTTTGCGAAGCGTACCGAACCGTCGCACATCAGAATGTGCAAACCGCCTGGGTGATAGCTGCCTAGAGAGATCTCTTTCTCTTCTTCACGTTCGTCGCCGTTGAGGTTGAAGCCGTAGTGCAGTGATCCGAGGACTTCTGAAAAGTCTTGGCCGTTGAGTTTGTCGATCTCGGGGTGGTACAGCGAAAAGTGGTCGCAGATGTTGCAGTCGTTGAATTCGATGTATCGGGTCTCGCCGACCAGGGCCGTGTTGCTGAGTCCGTCGAGCACGTCGGCGAACGACATCGCTAAACGTTCCGGGTTATTGTCGCACTTGTCCGTCGGGTTCACGATGTGGCAAAAATCGGTGGCTAGAAAAACACCGTCGCCTTTGTCGAACCCGATCCGCGACGTGGAGTAATTGTCCGTTTGGACGTTACCGCCGCCGATACCGAGATAGCTGTTGAGAACGCGACCTTCGATCTGGTCGATCGATTCACCGAGGGCGATCGGTCCGTACTGCGACGGACACCGGAACGCCATCACTGGCGTTTGAGCGAGTTGTCGAAAACGTTGGCTTTCGATCTGTCCGCCGGTCGGACCACCGGGTTCGCCGTAGGGGACAATGTCCGCGAGAGCGCGTTGTTCGATGAAACCCAAGATGTCCGTCGTCCAACTCAGCCCCCACCCGCCCTTGGCTCCCCACGGGATTCGGCGGTAGGTGGCCTCGTAGTTATGGATGCCGAGCCCGATCTGTTTCAAATTGTTCGAACACTGGACTCGGCGAGCGGCCTCGCGGGCTGCCTGAACAGCCGGCAGCAGCAAACCCACCATCACTCCGATAATGGCGATCACCACCAATAGCTCAACCAGGGTGAACCCGGTTCGGGGGCGCTGCAGGGGTGGTCGCGTCGACGGCATGAGCGGCGGGAGTGTGGGGAGGCGAGGATCGATCGGCCATCATTTTCGCCCAATCACCCCTCCCGGGGAAGCATCTGCGGATCGAAAAATCGTATTTCGTTGGTAAACAAACGTTCTCGCGGCGGTATTCGGTGCCGATTTTGCTTAAACGCTCGCTAGTTCGACGTCGACACTTTCGCCCGAATGCCACTTCGTGAAGTCGTTTGGGTCGCGGATCACACGGTTGTACGTCGTGTCACGTTCGATCGGATCGCGGCCGGCTTCCCGGATCAATTGTTGGATCTGATCGACCGACAGGAACTCAGGCGTCTGTGCCCCGGCGTCGTGGTAGATCAGTTCGTGCCGGACCGTACCGTCGATGTCATCGGCTCCATAGGCCAACGCGGTTTGAGCCGTTTCGATACCGAGCATGATCCAGTACGCCTTGATGTGACGCACGTTGTCGAGCATCAAACGGCTGATCGCGATCGTTCGCAGGTCCATCAAACCCGAAGGCTTTTTCAGGTCCGAGAGCTGTGTGTTTTCCGGGTGGAACGCCAACGGGATGAATACCTGGAATCCGCCGGTCTTGTCCTGCAGTTCACGCAAACGCATCAGGTGGTCGATCCGGTGGTACGCCTTTTCGACGTGCCCGTACAACATCGTGCAGTTCGTCTTCATGCCGATTTCGTGGGCCGTTTTGTGGATCTCAATCCATGACGGCGTGTTGGCTTTGTGTTCGCAGAGTTGGTCGCGGACCTCGGGGTGGAAAATCTCCGCTCCGCCGCCAGGCATGCTGCCTTGGCCCGCGTCCCGCATGTCTTCGAGCACCCAACGGAATGACTTCTTCGTTTGAAAGCGGAACCAATCGATCTCGACCGCCGTCCACGCTTTGAGGTGGATTTGCGGGAAGTTCTCTTTTAACAACGTGAGCATGTCGCGGTACCACTCGTATTTTCGTTGGTGGTGGAGTCCACCGACGATGTGCATTTCGGTGCAACCATTGGCAGTCGCTTCGCGGCCGCGTTCGAGGATTTGGTCGTCCGTCATCGCGTAGCCGTTCTGGTCGCGAAGGTCTTTGCGGAACGCACAGAAGCGACACCGGTACACACATACGTTTGTGGGATTCAGGTGCGTGTTGATGTTGTAGTAACCGACGTTCCCGTTCATCCGCTCGCGGACATAGTTGGCGAGTTCACCGATCGCCTGGATGGACACATCGGGCTCGTACAAAAACAACCCATCCTGCAGCGACAAACGCTCTTCGGCTTCGACTTTGTCGCGGATCTCTCGCAGGCGGGCACGGATGTTGGAGTTGGACATGAGAGACGTCAGGGGGAGAGGTAACAGGGTGAGGTGATAGGTAACAGGTTGGTGGTGTTCAGCCGGCAAGGCAATCGGCGGTTCCGGCGACTAGCAACAGCAAGCTGATGATGGCGTTGGTGTGGAAAAACGCAGCGTTCACGCGGCTGAGGTCGTCAGGACGGACGAGCCAATGCTGGACCAAAACCAACACTGCTGTCAAGGCAACTGCGACGGCAAAGATCCATCCGAGCCCGGCCGGCGAACCGCTCATCACAAGAGCGACGAGAAAGCCGAGCATGACGACGTGCATCCCAGCGGCGATCCGCAACGCTCCGGCGATTCCAAACCGACTCGGAACGCTGTGCAAACCGGCCGAGCGGTCGAAGTCCGCGTCCTGGCACGCATACAGGATGTCAAACCCGGCAACCCAAAACGCGATCGCACCGGCGAGAAATAACGGAATCGAAATGTATTCCCACGACATCGCATTACCTCGGATCGCCACCCAAACGCAGATCGGCGAAAGCGACAACGCCACGCCGAGCCAAAGGTGAGCCGAAGCGGTGAACCGTTTGGCGAGCGAGTATCCGAGCAAAAACGCGAGCACCGGAATGGATCCGTAAAGCGGCATCCGGTTGGGTAAAAACAGCAACGTCGACGCTACAAAACCGACTGAGCAGGCGATCGTGAACATCAAAACGCCGCGACGCGAAAGCACACCGGCGGGAAGGTGACGTGTCGCCGTGCGTGGGTTCTCCGCATCGATCCGATGATCGACCAAACGATTGAACGCCATCGCGGCGCTGCGTGCGGTGACCATGCAAAGCAGCACGCCGATGATGTCGGTCACCCGTACCGCGGGTGTGACTGCGTCTGTCGACGAGAGCGGAGTTGACCAGGCCAGGAAGGCGGCGAGGATCGCGAACGGAAGGGCGAAGATGGTGTGAGAGAACCGAATCAGTCCCAACCAATCTCCGATCGATGCCGAACCGGTTGAGTTACCGTTGTCGGTCGTGGGATTCACCGTCGTCATGACGTCTCCTTCCATCGAGAGATCAATGTATTGTCGACGCCGATTTGGTCGAGGATACGAGCGACGACAAAATCCACGAGATCGTCAATGCGTTGCACGTCGTGATACCAACCGGGCATCGCGGGCAGAAGAACGGCGCCGGCCGAAGCGAGCCGATGCATGTTTTCGATCTGCAGCACACTCATCGGCGTCTCGCGTGGAACGAGCACGAGTTTGCGGTGCTCTTTCAAGTGAACCTCCGCGGCGCGTTGGATCAGGTTCGACGCGGCGGCGCGTGCGACACCCGAGAGTGTGCTACCGCTGCACGGACAAATAACCATCGCGTCGGTCACAAATGATCCGCTCGCGATGGGCGTCATGTAGTCATCGAATTGGTGGTAAAAGAAACGTTCGTCCCCTTTTTGACCGAGCGAGCTATCGAGCTCAAAGGCAGGCAATTCGGACCACTGCGGGACACACGTCACCAAAGCATCGAGGTCGGGTTGTCGAAGGTTGAAAGACAATCCGAGTTCCTGTCCGATCACCGCCGCACCGCTGGGGCTGACCGTGAGGTGAATCTCCACGTCGCTGAGTCGCAGCGCCTGCAGAAGCTTGACCGCGTACGGTGCGCCGCTGGCTCCCGTGATCGCCACGACAATCCGTCGGGGACGTCCCGTGTCGTTGTTTTGCGTCGCCACCGGTGTCACTGCGCCACCATTTTCAGCGGTTGATCTGCTTCCTGATCGGTAGCCGTTTTCTCCGGCGCAGCGGAAGGTTTCCCAGGTTTAGTGCCGATGTAGATTGTGGCCACCCCAAGGGTCAGCGGGTGGAACTCGACTGAATCCAATCCGGCATCGCGAAGTCGAGACGCGAGAGCTTCGCCGCAGGGGAATTGTCCGACCGAGGCGGGCAGGTATTCGTACGCGGATTTGTCGTTACGTGCGAGCCACTGGCCGACTTTCGGCAAGATCGCACGAAAGTAAAAACCGTAGAGTTGTTTGAGGACCGGCAGCGTTGGCTGCGAAAATTCGAGCACCATGACTTGCCCGCCCGGACGGCAAACGCGAACCATCTCGCGGATTCCCTGGTCGGTATCGACAATGTTTCGGAGCCCGAATGCGACCGTCACGCATTGAAACCGGTCGTCGGTGAACGGCAACTGCATCGAGTCGGCTTCGAAGAACGGGATCGTCGGACGGCCCGCTCCGCCGGAGGTATCGATCACCCGTGAGGCCTCTTTGTCGCGAGCGATCTCCAACATCGCGTGGCAGAAATCGCTGCCGATCACACGCACGTCGCTGCCCGCCCGGTCGGCAATTTCGATCGCCAGGTCGCCGGTGCCGCAGCACATGTCGAGAATTGGTGCGTCGCCTTTGATTTTCAGCCGATCGACCGCTTTGCGTCGCCACCATTTGTCGATGTTCAGCGACAGGAGATGGTTCATCGTGTCGTAACGTGGGGCGATTTGCCGAAACATCTCGCGAACCCGTTTGCCGCTCTTGTCCAGCGGCGGTGTGGTGTCGTTTCCGGAATGGGAATCGCGGGCGGAGTGGCAGTCTGCCGAACGTGTGGACGCAGCCGGGCGATCGTGATGCGGCGTATCGTCCGTGGCCGCGAGTTCGTCGCGGATGGGCTGGTCGTTTTCGGCTGGGCTCTGGGACACTCATTGGCGTGACTAATTGATTCCACAAATTGGCTGGCAGGAACGATGCCGGCGGGAGCCGACGTGCGGGTTTTTTTATTTGATATCGATGGAACGTTGTTGACGACCAAAGGCGTCGGTAACTCGGCACTCTCCTTGGCGTTGAAGGAGGAGTTCGGCGTTCTGCTGCCGGATTGCGACGTGATGTTTTCGGGCCGAACCGATCGCAGTTTGGTCATCGAATTGTTGCAGCGTAACAACCTCGAACCGTCCGACGAACACTGCGACCGACTCCGTGATCGCTACATCAGTCTAATGGGCGGCCAGCTTGCTCGTCAGGGCGGGATCGTTTTGCCCGGAATCCGGCAGCTTTTGACGAATTTGTTTCGTCGCGACGCTCTCGAGCTTGCTGTCATGACCGGAAATTTCCCCGAGACGGCAACTCGAAAACTCGAACATTTCGACCTGCGGCAGTGGTTTGCGTGGATCGCCGGCGGTGACGCGCACGTCGATCGCGACGACTTGGCTCGCAGGACGGCGAAAATTGTCGCCCGTCGACACGGCAATCGGGTGAAGGAAATGGTCGTGGTGGGTGACACCCCAGCCGACATTCGATGCGGGCACGCGATCGGCGCTAAAACCATCGCCGTCGCAACCGGCGAGTTCACGATCGACCAGCTTGCGGCCGAGAACCCATCGCAGATGTTCCCGGACTTCTCGAAAACCGAGGAAGTGCTCGAGGCATTGATGCGAGACTGAGGTGGTGCCAGGCCGTTGGCCTGGGTTAGGCGAACGGATGGGGAACCACGTAGCTCGGTCTTTCCAAGACCGAGTGCAGGCGTCGGTTGGATTGGTGGACCGTTGTGCTTCGATTGGTTTGCTAGCTCAACAGTGGTTTGTCCGCCTCGGAGATGCGGACCTACGTGGCGGTGGCTGCTAGCGACGCCGCGTTCCACCGGTGAGCCGAAGTGCGTGAGCACTCGGGCATTGGGCGTGCCAAGTTCACTCAATCGATCGACGCTTCCACCCGAGGCCTCACGGCCGTTCGGCTCACTTGAGGAGCGCGGTTTGAGTTTGCTGTGCAGAGCACGAACTAGGTCGCGACGAATCCTTCGGGACGCTGTTGGTGGTGTGAGGTCGCGGATTGGAATGCGGCTCCGGCGGCGAGTAGTTTGCATTCTTGCATCACGGGGGCCTGCAACTGCACACCGACAGGCAAGCCGTCATCGTTGGTTCCACCTGGCAGCGAAATCGCGGGGACTCCGGCCAAGTTCGCTCCGACGGTGAACAGGTCGCACAGGTACATCGAGATCGGATCGTCGATGTTTTCGCCTAAACGAAACGCGGGCGAAGGAGTCACCGGGCCGAGGATCAAGTCGACTTTCTCGAACGCCGCGTCGTAGTCGCCGCGAATCAATCGACGCACCTTCAAGGCTTGGTTGTAGTAGGCGTCGTAGTAACCTTCGCTCAGTGCATACGTGCCGACCATGATGCGGCGTTTGACTTCGCTGCCAAAGCCCGCAGCACGACTCGAACGATACATCGCTTCGAGCGGTTGGGTGTTTTCGAGTGCCGCTTCGCCACTGGCGCCTGCCTCGTGACGATAGCCGTAGTGAGCCCCGTCGAAACGCGACAAGTTGCTGCTCGCTTCGCACGGCGCGATCACGTAATAAGTGGGCACCCAGTAAGGACTGTGTTCGAGGTCGATCTCAACGATCTCGGCGCCCAAATCGCGGTAGACCTTTTCCGCTTCGGCGAACGCGGTGCGAATCGCGGGAGTCACGCCTTCTTGATCGACCGCGCTCCTCAGCACTCCGATCCTCACGCCTTTCATGTCGGGATCCGTGATCGCGGCGCGGTAGTCGGGCACCTCGTGGTCAACCGAGGTGCTGTCGGCGGGATCGTAACCGGCCATGGCCTGCAACCCGATGGCAACATCCGACACCGCCCATCCCATCGGACCGGCTTGATCGAGGCTGCTCGCAAACGCCACCAACCCGTATCGGCTGCAACGTCCGTAGGTGGGCTTCAATCCGGTGATGCCGCAGAACGCGGCGGGTTGCCGGATCGATCCGCCGGTGTCGGTACCGATCGACAATGGCACCGTGCCCGATGCAACCGCGGCGGCCGCACCGCCGCTGCTGCCGCCGGGGGTTCGGTCGGTGTCCCATGGGTTTCGGGTCACGCCCATCGCGCTGGTTTCGGTCGACGCGCCCATGGCGAACTCGTCCATGTTCGTCTTTCCGATCACGATCGCGCCTGCCTGTTTCAATTTGGCGACCACGGTGGCGTCGTACGGCGGCGTGAAGTTCCGCAGCATGTTCGACGAACAGGTTGTCGGCATATCTGACGTGCACAGAACGTCTTTGATTGCGACCGGCAAACCTGCCAAGGGCGGCAGTGGGCGGCCGGCTTTGCGATCTTCGTCCACCTTCGCCGCCGCCTGCAACGCCGCGTCGTAGGAAACGTGTGTGTACGATTTATGCGTCGGTTCGGTCGCCCCGATGGCTCGCAAAGCGGTCTCGGTGACCTCCTTCGCGGTCGCGTCACCAGATTCCAAGAGTTCCAAAATCGTCGAGGTCGAATCCAACATGTTCGGCAAAATTCCGGGCAAATAAAAATGACGTTCGGCGGCACGATCGCGGGATCGTTCGGATTCGTTCAGAGTGGTTCCGGGCCGGACCGAATTGATCGGACGAGTTTTACCCGACGAAGGTATCTGACAACCGGAAAAATCGAAAGTAGGGACCGTGAACCCCGGCGTCGCGGGCCCGGTAAACGTTCGCTCGTACGAGCTGCCGGCAGATACGGCATAATGAACCGCAGGCTAGCCCGGGACACAGCCTTCTGACGGGCGTGCTCATCTTGGTTAGCCTTCTCGATCGTTGGCATTCTCGTTTCAGTCGGCAAACTCATGCGATCTCGCCAAAGGCATTGATGAATCAACTCGAAACTCCTGCTGAATCTGCTCCTGGCGAATCGGAATCCTCAGACCGCCCCGACGAGAACAGATCGACACAGAAAGTCCGGTCGTCTCCGGCGAGGATTTTGCGAACGCTTGTGATCGGGTTCGCCATCGCGTTGTCGCTGCTCGTTTTTCCGAGTGTTCTGCCTTGGATGATCGCCGGGTGGTTGGGCGTGTTCACCGTCGCCGCGTGCCGGGGACGTGTCACGTGGGTGCCGCTGGCGATTTGTTTGGCGGTCCTCGTCGTTCGTTTGGTGCCACACACTCCGGCGATGTTATCGAAGCAGATCGGTTCATTGAGGTAACCGACGCCTGGTTTTGGAAAGACCGAGCTACGTGTTGCCCGGACGATCAACAAACGACGTCCCGATCGGCCATTTTGATTTGTGTTGTGATGTTGGATCTTTAACAAGATCCACTACGGGGGCGTGAGCCGAATGGCCGTGAGGCCTCGGGTGGAAGCGTCGGTCGGTTGTGCGAACTTGGCCGGCCGAAAAACCCGAGTGCTTACGCACTTCGGCTCACTGGTGGGGACGTTGGCTTTGTGAAAGCGTTCCACGTTGGTTCGCATCTCCGAGGCGGACAAAACACCGTTTAGCTCGCGGGCAGATCGAAGCAGATCGGTTCATTGAGGTAACCGACGCGTGGTCTCGGTCTTGGAAAGACCGAGCTACGTGTTGCCCCGACGATCAACAAACGACGTCCCGATCGGCCACTTCGATTTGCGTTGTGATGTTGGATCTTTAACAAGATCCACTACGGGTGTTTGGGTGGTTTTGGGTCGGCAATGTTATCTTGGCGACACATCCGGCGATGGCAGGGACCAGTTCGAGATGGCCGCCGTGTAGTTCTGCGATCCGGTCGGCTCGGCAGAGTCCCAGTCCCAAGCCTCGTCCGGCTTCCCGGCCGCTGTAATATGGGTCCGTCGCGACGGAGGTCTGCTGCGGAGTCATCCCAGGTCCGCTGTCGGCGACTGAGATTTCGACTTCGCATTCGTTGACGGTCACATTCAATCGAATCACGCCATCGGTCCCGATCGCTTCGATCGAATTCTTTACCAAGACCGCTATCGCTTCGCCGATCATTTCATCGTCACCGACGATCTCGATGGGTGTTGGGGCCGATCCATTTTCAATGTCGATCGAAATTCCCAAACGATCCGCGGTCTGGCGCGCGGAATCTGCGACTCGCTCGATGCGCTGAATTAAATCGAAACGAGTCGCGTTCATCGCAGGCGGGTTCGCGTAGAACATCAAGTCCGCGATCATCGCGTGAGCACGTGATGTTTGGTCGACGATTCTTTGCAGCGAATCCTTAACGTCGGCTTCGTTGATGCGATGAACGAGCGACTGTGCACGTGTCGATATATTTGCCAACGGGTTGTTAATCTCGTGGCTCAGGCCGTACGCCAACCGGTGAGCCAGCCCGCGTTTGTTTCGTTGGACAGCTTCGCTGAACGAACCGGATCGCACGTCGGATTCGTCCAAGCGGCGAACGAGTCGATCGATTGCCAGATGCGCTTGGCCGAACGGACTGTCGTCGGCGCATGCGGGACTGCGCAGCTTAGTTTTCCACGACGACGGTATCGGGTTTGCGATTCCGACTGCGTCGAACCAGGGATCCGATTGCTCGACCCATCGGGACATCGGAACGACACGGAAATAATCATCGAGACGTTGGAACTCGGCGAGACCGGCGTCGCAGTCCGCGACGTCAGGAGCCGCTAACCAATCGGTTTCGTTCCAAACCTTTCGCCCGTTTCGTTGCCACCAGCGTGAAAGTTCGTTCGGGGCTAGTTCATCTGCCGAGGCAAATTGATCTTCAAAGTGCGTTGGCGGAACTTCGTTTGAATCTTGGCCGGACTGTTCTTGGGCTAATCGAGCGATCGTGAAGAGCACCAAGGCCGGGTCCGTGGAAAATGCACGGACGAGAGTGCCGCATGGGGATGCGGCGTTGGAGTCGACCACCGACAGCGCGTCGACGATTCCCGCGACCGAGGTCGCTTTGAGAGGAAACCATCCGCCACCGCCTCGAACAATCGGCGGCAGCCAACCTGCGTAGCGCGTGGTCTTCGGTGGCATTAACCCATCACGCCACGTTCCATTTCGAGCAAGTCACACGCACGTCCGACGAGGTCGTCGATCGAGAATGGTTTTTGCATGAAATCGTTCGCGCCGGCGGCCTTTAGTCCGTCCACCTTGCTGTGTTCGACCATCCCCGAGATGCACAGGATTTTCACCATGTCCATCGAAGGATCGCTGCGAACGCGTTGGCAGACTTCCTTCCCGTTGATATCGGGCAGCATCACGTCGAGAACGACGAGGTCCGGCCGAAATTCTTTCACGCCCATTCCGGCGTCGAAGCCGTTGTTGGCGGTGCGAATTTCAAAGCGACCGTCACGTTGGAAGCCGTCCTGCATCAAGTCAACAAGATCCTGATCGTCGTCAACGATCAGCAATTTTTTCTTGCCGCTTTCGAGGGCGTCGGTCGGAATGCCGTTGTCCTTCATGAACATATAAAGCTGTTCACGCGGGATGCGGCGGAATTTGCTGCCGGGGACGCGGAATCCCTTGAGCGAGCCGTTGTCGAAGCAACGGATGATCGTCTGTTGGCTCACCTTGCAAATTTTTGCGGCTTCGCCAGTCGTAAAGACAGTTTTCTTGGTCATGGCCGGAACCATCCTCCCTGTGGGGTAGTACCATTACCTAAAATAGCGAAGGCTTAGTTATCCCACCTTCACTGATTCACTTCATTTAGCAAAACCTCGGGCACGATGCACTAGCACTTATGCCCTGCAGTCGAGCACGCTGCCCCTAAACTCTTTTCATGGGCTCAAAGCCCGGTAGCGAGTGCAGAACACGTGCGGTCCGCAGGCGACATAAGCGACCTGTCTTCCCTGGATTGCCGATATTGAAGATTCTAACGGTTTGGCAATCTGGGTCAAGATTGATCTAAGACGCGGAAAAACCGCGGAACGCGTCCGGTCGTCGCGCAAAATCAACGCTTCTCGTATGGAAGCGCCTCGTCTCCAAACATTTCACGCGAGACCTCTCTAGAGGAGGTCACTTGCGTGGATGCAGCAAAATCAGACGCAGCAAAATCAGACGCAGCAAAATTAGACGCAGCGGAATAAGACGCTGCGAAATCAACCGACGAAGAAATCAACCGCCAGAAAATTATCGGCTAGGGTAAAACGGCTGGCTGCTGTTTTGAAAACTACGTGAAGGTGGCGGGAGCGTGTTGCCGCGGGTGGTGTTTCGCGACGGTTGTGGCGACGTTGAGGGGCGTGACCCGGTCGATTGCGAATCGGTGGGGAGTTGTGCCGGTTTGTCATCCGACAACGTCCAACGTTTTCCATTGAGTCCGGACTGGGAATTCCATGTCAAACCGGGCACGAACATGATCGATGCGATGCTTGGTCCATTGATCGACGCGGTGCCCCACTCGGTTTCCACGGTGATCATTTTGACATCGGTCGCTCCGGTGATCGAGTCACCGTTGAGCATGACGACTGTGGTGGTCGCATCGTCGGCCGATGCAAAACGCACCCCGGCGACTTCCGACAGCGGAATGCTCGCGGTTCCGAACGACGTTTGCATTTGCAACTGCGTCGTGTCGGTCAGCGTCCCTTCGATCGTGTTTTTTGTGATCAAACCGACCGTGACGCTGAGCGGGCGAACGGTGGGCGACGCCTTCGCCGGTGAAATCGGTTTGGCTTCGGTTGGTTCCGCTTTGATCGGTTCTGCCTTGACGACTTCCTGAGCGTTTAGCGGTGCGGTTGCACTGATCCCTGCCACGCAAACGAGTGCGGCGAAAGATGCGGAAAGGAAAATGCGATTCGACATGGGGACTCTCGAGAGATACGAGACAAACTGAATTGGCAGGAAACGGGAAGTGCCTCGCGGTTCACACCGAACCGGAAGGAGAAATCCCTGCAACGCAAAGGATAGTTACGAACCTATTCGAGCAAGCGAATTGATGGCGGTGGTCGGAAAGGCTCTCATGATTTTCGCAGAATAATCCCATTTCGTGCGAGTGCTAGGAAACAGCGGCATTTTGTGAACAAACGCTCAAAATGGAAGACTGGAAATTCGATGCAGACGTCACGATCTGACATAAACTAGAGTGAGGCGACTAGACTGACAAAGCCTCCGATCGGTTGTGTTCGGGCGGATCGCAACCACGGAGCAGACCCGGCAGCAGTGTCGAACCCGGCGGCAGTGTTCGGGGGCAGTTGCTGGGCCGGCGCTCTCCGGAGTGCAGCGACCCGGCACGCGATCGCTCGGCAGATTACTTTCGGCAGGCAGCACTCAGCGAACTCATTCGGCGGATCGTGATTCGGCGAATGATGGTTTAACGAAAGATTGTTCGGCGAAAGATTGTTCGGCGAAAGATTGTTCGGCATGTCGGCGGTCATGCTCTGGTATGTCGATCGGTCGTGCGTCTGCGATCGGAACGCTGCCTCGTAACCCGATTCCTTCTCCTTCTCGCGGTAATCCAACATGTGGCCACTGACCAACGGTTTACGATGCCTTACCGGGCCGGAAGCGTCGCTGTTTCGCGGCGGTGTGGGGATGATGATCGATCAGATCGTGATGGAACTGAATTCCACCTCAGAAGAATCAGCGCCCCCTTTTGTTGAAGACGAACCGAGCAGCGACTTCGGATTCCGTCCGCCGCGTTGGTATTCGATGTGGGAACCGCAGCAGCGGGTTTGGCTGCTCGAACGAGTCACGACATCGTTGCTCGCCGCTCGCGTGGCACCACCTCAATCGGCGATCTATGAAGCAACCGTGGAAGCGGTCTATGTCGAGATTGCCGATCTGATCGCGATGGAGATCACCACGGGGGCGCCGATCCAGCGCGGCAGTTGGCGTGGTTCGCTGTTGGATGCGTACGTGCAGCGGTGCCCGGAGGACAGCCTTCTCGGCGCGTTGCAGTTCGAGGCAACCACGATGGATCCGTGTTTGCCACCGTCGCTGACCCGGCAGTGGAACGAAGCCCAATCGGAAGAAGAGGCCGCCGATGCGAATCAAACGAGTGAAGCAAACGCATCCGATCTGGAATCATCATCCAGCCCAAGCGATCGAAACGAAGATTCGCTCGGCAGAAAAACGCGGAACTCCGCAAACGATTCTCGCGAGGAGGAACCGGACTGGATGGCGTGGTGGACCAGCGTGATCGAGCGTCTTGTCGATGCGACCTACGGACCGCGTCTTCACCACGAAGCCGAACGTTATCGCGACGGCGACCCGGAAATGCTACAGCGTTTTCTGCAGTTAAAAGGGGTCAACGACAAATTCATGCAGCGAATCCCGCCGCTGCGATCCCGCGGGCAAACACAGGCCGCGATCGACCGAATCCAAAAGATGGTTTTTCCCGACGAGTGAAACCGAAGACGCCCCACGTTGTAGAATCTTTCCAAGACTGAGACGACCGGGGCGAGTGAGCCGAAGTGCGTGAGCACTCGGGTTTTGGGCGTGTTGGGTTTTGGAGATCGGTTGGCGATTCGGCCCGACGCCTTACGGCCATGCGGCTCACCCACGTAGCTCAGTCTTTTCGTGATCGCTCGCCAAATCCGCTACTGCCATTGGAAGAACCTCCAATGGCAAGACGGCGATTCCCTAAGCAGGGACTGCGTCTTCGTTCGTGATCGAGAGAGCGATCACTTCGCCATCGGCCGACAGAACGCGGTTGGCTCTACTGCGGGACCGTTGGACTTCTCGGCGTCGCGTCTTTTGTTCGAAACGCGAAGATGCGAAACGTGACGGTGAGCCGGTCGCAGACTCCGAACCGCTACCGGGCAGCATGGTGGTCTTCATTGCTGCCCACTGCTGCATCGTCAATTCCATTTCGCTCTGGGTGAACCATCCGACCGCGGGGCTGAATGTTTCCTGGCGCAAGACGATCGGGCGATCCCGGATCGCTTGGACCTGTTCGCAGAATGGACGACTGCCCAACTGCAAAGATGCTTGAGCGGAGGTGTCGTCGGGCTGTTCGGGGGCGAACAAACCGACCGCGTCACGGGAATCCATCGACCGGTGCACGATCAACAATCGTTGATGTTCCGATGCCCCGGGGACTACCGATAGAACGTTTTCGTTGGGCGTCACGACTGACTCAATCACTTAGTGAGAATTAACTTTCCTTGTCGCGTTTTTCGCAACCGATAGAGCTGACCTTCGTTTTCGATCCAGATCTCGTCTCCGCACCGGGCGAGACTCTCGAATTTCACCACTTTCATGGCGTGCGGCGGATGATTGGCTCCCGCCGGGCTCCCCGGAGCACCGGTCGATCCCATCACACGCGTTTCGATCACAGCCGACTCCACCACGGTCGATTCAGTCGCGGCGAGACCGGCACCGGGAGCAGGCTGCACAGGCGGCCCTGGCTCATTCGGTTCAGAGGTCGGCGGCGTTGAGTCCATCAAGTAAGTCGCTGAGTCTGGAGAAATCCCGCGATATCATCACTCGCGAGGGTCAATTCAGCACCAATTTAAGCAGCGAGCGGAAAGCGAGCAAGACGTTATTGCGAATCATTTGCAACAAAAGCAAACGGAGCTTTCTGGTCGAAAATGCATAAAAAAAGCCGCCCGGTCAAAGAACGGACGGCGTTGGGGCGTGTGTGGGCTTGCCTGCGAGGAGCCGCATGCAGCCAATTGATTCGAATTCTGGCCGTCGAAATGGCTCACTCGAGGGTGAGTATTCGCGGGGCCGGAGCTTTGGTGGCTGGCGGTCGGGGGTGCTCGGGAGCCGGAGGCCTAGGATTGGTCCTTTTCGAGCATTTCTTTGTATTGATCCCGTTCGCGGCGGGTCGCTTCGAGGTCGAAGATCAGATACTTCATGTCCAGACGCAACTGCGAGAGAGCTTCTTGGACGAGGTTCAAAATCCGACGACGACGGGTGCTGCACTCGATCACGCGGGCCAATGCGGGAGCGACCGAATCACGGTAACGTTGCGGAAGGGCTTCGATGGCGGCAGCCATTTCTTGCAGTTCCACAGGGGTTTCGTCGGTGAGTTTCGCTTGGGTGGCGGCAATCTTGGTCATGATCAGTTCTTTCTGCTGGAAAGTTTCGTGCCGGCGTGTCGGCGACGGCCGTGTTGTTCTTGATTGATAGCCATCCATTGCATTCACGATGCCACTTCACTGAGGCACCTCGTCGAATCTCCGTAAGTCGTTTCCTGTAATGGACTTACGTGATTTGGTGTGTTCTGTTGCGAAAACGCAACGTTGTCTGGAAGCAACGTCGGATCAGCCTGGACGGCGGACCCAAAACTTGATACCAGAAGGACTTAGGTCTCATTTTAGTTCGAATTTGATCGTCGGTGCGAAAAAGCAACATGTCGTTGTTTGTCCGCCACATTGGTGCTTCGCGAGAGAGTTTCTCGTGCCAGCCTCCGGTGGCGTCGTGGTGATCGGTTGACTTCGCTCCGACAGCATTCTGCGTGCGAAGGGATTGTTCCGCCCGCGAGTGCTCGGGTCAACGATCAATGCCTCTTCCAAACCATTTGGTGGACTTTGCCGACATGGCTGTGCCGGGTAGGAAAACTGTTCAGCCGAAGCCCACGCGTGGCCCTCGCGTGTGGCCGGGGCTGCTCGCAATCTTGGCGACGGCGTTTGTTTTTTCTGCGGTCGCAAAGGGACAGTTAATCGACCCGCTCGATGCCTATCCGCCACGGTGGTCACTCGACGAAAACGACTGCGACGCGCGGATCACCGAGCAGGGCCACGCAAACGATCCGGGGGCCGACGGCGGTCGTTGTGAAACAATCACGATGTTGATGTCCCATGGCACGAAAGCTGTCTTGGTTTACCCGATCGAACCGGTGCGTCCGATTGATGCGTTGACAGCGACCCTTTCGGTCAAGGGACTTAGCCGGGGGATCCAAATCGGATTTCGCGTTCGGTTCCCGTATGTGATAGATCCAGAAACGAAACGTCCCGCTGCGTTGCTGGTGTATGGTTCGTCGTACGAGCACATCGGCGAGTTTCAACGGCTCGGTATCAGTGATATCGAAGGCGACCTAAAACTCAAACGTGTGGCCCTGCGCAACCAATTCGGTGCACGCTCCGACGTTTCATCACCGTACGTCGACGCGGTGGTGATCAATGCCTATGGCGGACCGGGCAATCATACGCTGCGTTTGGATCAACTGCGGATCGAGGCGATGGTGCCTCTGATCGATGACCTTGCCGCGGCCCATGCATCAGGCAAGTCAGCGATCACGCGCGCGGCCGGAACATCGATTTCGGGCGGTGACTCGGGATCGCAAAAAATGTTGAGTGTCCCCAATCCGTACGTGACCTCGTATGACGCGAATCGGTTGACCCCCTCGACGGGATTGCCTGCGGTGGCGTTCCCGCCCGGACGTGTGACGAGGATTCTGCAGCACAACGGCGAACCGCTCGCATGGGTTCGTTCACTGGGGTTCGACAGCGTTTGGATGTCACAACCGCCCAACGCGTCGATCCTTTCCGAAGCGATCGCGGCGCGGATGAAGATCTACGCCCCCGCACCTTCCTCGCCGGACGAATCGCTCGCTCCGTTGCTCGAACCGGTCGCCGGATGGATCGTCGGAGGTGACCGCCCGATGGATTCGTCCAACACCTGGGAGCACTCCGAAGATGTTCGCAGGCTGCGGCGAATGCCTGCTCGATGGCAACGACCGCTGGTGGGGTGCCCGGTGGAATCGTTCCGGGAATACTCGGCGATGCTCGACGCGGTCGTGCTCGACGCTCCGCCGCGTGTCAGAAACCTCTCAACCGCGGCGACCAAAGCATTCCGTGCACAACAGTCGATCCGCACCAACGGAAAGCCGATGGCGGTCGGCATCTCCGGGATGGCCAATCATGTCGCTTCGCTGCAGACCGACGCCATCGCCGCTCGGATTGGCACGCCAGGGCGAAACGGTTTCCGGTGGCACGGGATGTGGCGTCAGATCGCCGACGCACTTGGGGACGCCCCTGATGCGATCCTGATTCGTTCGACCACGCCGCTCTCGGGCGGCACGCCGTTGCAACAGAACCGCGCGATGTCGCTGTCGTTCGTCAACCGCTTCACCGCCGCACTCGAGCAATGGGTCAACGGCGGGTTAACCGATCCGCAGGGGGAACTGATTCATGACGTCGACTCCGACCGTCCGCTGTATTTCGCTCACCGCGTCAGCAGTGGGCCGACAACGCTCCTGATTTTGACGAGCGTCATGGGACGCGGCGATTCGGCCATCGCCGGCGACGGCAAATCGATCGGAATTCGTCTCCCGCCGTCTGATGAAGGCAAACTGATTTGGCGACTGACGCATTTTTCCGCCGAACGCCTGACACCTCAAACAACAATGGGTGGCACCGTTGTTCCGATCGTGTCGCCAGATGTCGTGGAGGTGATCGCGATCAGTGACGAGATTTCCGAAGCGGGTAAAATCGCGAGCTCCGCGAAACGTTTCGCCCGCCAAGCCGCGATGGACCGTTGGCAATTGACGAGTGAGGCGATCCGTCGCAGTGAGAACGCGTGGACACAAGCCGTCGCCGCACGCGTTGTATCACGGGCGGCACCGAATGATTTGCTCCAAGTCGCAGCGGCGTCTTTGGAGAGCGCCGAACAACTCGTCCGCAGTGGCCAATCGGAAGCTTCGCTTCGCATGTCACGGCGAGCCGACGCGTGGTGCGCCAAGAGTGACTGGATGTTGCAGGACGCGTTGCTCGACGACGTTCATACTCATTCGCAATCCCTGCCAACGACGCCTGAGTCATCTTCACAGCGTTTCATCAGCAGTCCACCGACGATCGTTGGCGACTTCGAAACGCAGGTGGCTTGGTCGCCGCTGTTGAAAACGCCGGTCGATGATTTGGCAACGTTCGCTCCTTCGGTCGCAAATCAATTGGGGTTGCGATCGCGTTGGGGCGTGAACCGGATCGCTGGCGGCGACTTTGAGCGTGGCGGGCATCTCGGCGATCGTGATGCATTGGCGCGAGAGGGGTGGACTCTCGGACGACGTCACGCGAAGTGGGCCGAAGCGGAGGCGACGTTGATTCACCGGGGCGCGTTTTCGGGCAATGGAGCTCTGCGTCTTCGGGTAACGCCTCGCGGGAGTGATCCGTTGCCGGGAGGTTACGAGGGCACGTGCCTGATGGTCCGCAGTCCCGCAGTTCGGCTGCAGGAAGAAGGCGTCGTGCGGATCGATGCCGTCGTTCGAACGCTCGGGTTCGCGAACCCGCATCAAGGGCTACTGATCTACGATTCGATCGGAACTCAGCAAATGGGGGTCCTGGTCAACGATCAACCGCAATGGACGCCCGTCACCCTGTTTCGACAGGTCGGCAAGAATTCCGTCGTGCATGTCATGATGGAGGTCATCGGCGGTGGCGAAGCGATCATCGACAATATCCAAATTCGGACTTGGGAAACGACCGCCAATCCAGCCTCGTTGCTGCGTCCGCTCGAAACGGCATCGAATTAGCAACATCGAAATTCAGCGGCTGTTTGGCGCGTCTTTGAAAACGAAGTAGTCGATGTCGCCAAACTGATGTAATCGATGCCGCCAGACTTCGGTGCCGTGGATCCTGGCGAATTCAGCTACAGGATCGGACGCGTCGAACTGCTCGCTCCGCTTTGATCGTCGAAGCGGCGTGTTTGGGCGAAGCGATGCACTGGATGCTCGCCGCGTAAAAAGATAGATTGACGCTCGTGTGGGACGTCCGCCCCTCGCAAGAGTCGACGGTGGTGGAGAAAACCCTTTCCACCGTGTCACAATCCTAGCCATCGTTTCACAATGCAATTACCGGCACTGAAACCGGCCGCGGGCGATTGCCAGCTCCGCACGCCGTTTCGCTGTAGCCGTTGCACGCGAACCGACATCCCCAATCACAACCTCGTCACTCACCCCCTAATCGAAAGAAAACGCCATGGCCAACGAAGCCCTGATCGATTGTCTCAACGAAATCTTGAAGCACGAGTGGACCGGCGTCGCTCAGTACTCGCAAGCTTCCTTCATCATCGAAGGATTGTGGCGAGAAGTTTACGCGCCGAAGTTTGAAGGCGATGCAAAAGAATCGTTCAAACACGCGAGATTGGTCGGTGAGAAAATCTCCGCACTCGGCGGAGTGCCCGTCGCCACGCGTAACGAGATCAAACAGAGCAAAGACCTTCGCGAAGTGCTCGAGTTCAGTCTCGCGTTCGAAGCCAAAGCAGTCGAAATGTATACCAAGGCCCTCGAGCTCGCCGAACCTCATCGCAGCCTCGTCGTGTTCCTCGAAGACATCCTGCTCGAAGAACAAGAAGGCGTCGACGAGTACACCAAATTACTCCGCGACACCCCAGCCGCTCACGCTTCAATGAGTGGCGAACCGGTTCGCAAGTCGAGCTAACGCGGAATTGCTTTCCGCCGAAAACGTTCGAAGCCGGATGTTGTCAGACTTCAGTGCCCCGAAGCCTGGCAACTCCGGCTTTTTTCTTTGCGCCGTAGCGTCTCTGCGCTTTAACTTCACAGACTCAATGACAGCCTATCCGTCGTTGCTCGGGGGCGGAAACGTAGGGTTGTGGTAGGTGTTTTTAACGCAAAGTCGCTAAGACGCAGGGACGCGAAGATGAGACTGGCGTGTCTGTGGATTTACGTTTGCGTCTTTGTGGTGTGGAGTCTCACAGGTCGTTCACGACACGGTGGATTCCGTCTTTGACGAGCTTTTTGCCGAAGTTGATGACTAGGCCCAGTTTGAGTTTCCTCAATCGTAGGTACGTCAGTAGCTGAGTTGCAAAGATTGGATTGTACTGCGTGACGGCTTTGCATTCGACAATCACGAGGTCGTTGACGATCAAGTCGATCTTCAAGGGCGTCGCAAGCGTGACGTCTTTGTATTGGATCGGAGAGGGAACCTGTCGACGAACATTGCAACCGTGTTGAGGCAATTCATACGCTAGGGCTTCTTCGTAGACTGATTCGAGCAAACCAGGACCGCCCAAGGTGCGATGCACTTCGATAGCCAAGAGACGATCGATTTGCTGATCTCGTTCTCAGTCATCGATCGGTTCGCTAACGTTGCATTGCTATGGAATCGCGGCTAACGCTAGGTGGGAAGTTGTTTTAACGCGAAGTCGCTAAGACGCAGGGACGCAAGGGAGATGCTGCTGCGTCTGTCCTGTGTCTTTTTCTCTGCGTCTTTGCGTTTTTGTTTTTCCGCCAAGGTCAAACGTTGGTGCGACTTAGAATCCGGCGGCACTGAGGTGCTCGATTGCTTTTTGCAGGACCGAGTCATCCAGTTCGGTGGTTAGTCGTCCCTGGTCGTCGGGGCGAGCGGCGATGTAGGTTGGTGGGACAACGATGTTGGGTTCGACACCGTTGCGGCTGATTGCCTTTCCGCTCGGCGAGTAGAACTTCGCCGTCGTCAGGCACAACCCGAACCGGGCCGACTGCATCCGGAAGATGCCCTGCACGCTGCCTTTGCCGTAACTGGTTTCCCCGATGACCGCACCGCGTTCGCTGTCGTGGATCGCTCCCGAGAAAATCTCGCTGGCACTCGCACTGTTGCGGTCGATCAAGACCACCATTGGGACGTCCCAAGTGTTGGGGCGATGTGCGGCGTAGTCAAAGTTCTCGCGAGCGTTTCGGCCACGGGTTGTCACGATTCGTCCGTTACTCATGAACCGATCCGCGACTTCCACTGCGGCGGACAGCAGACCGCCTGGGTTGTCCCGCAGGTCCATGATCAGCGATCGCATCCCGTCACGGTGCAACGCCCACAACGCCTGTTCGACTTCACGCGGAGTCGTCTTTTGGAAGTTGGTCAGGCGGAAGTAGCCGATGCCGTTGGCACGGTCGACGATGTGAACGTTTTCCACACAAGGCACATCGACACGGCGACGGGTAACGGACACTTCACGTTGCGTCTGATCGGCACGGAGGATCGTCAATCGTGCCGCGGTGCCTTCCGGTCCACGCAGCAAGTCGGCGATGTAGTCCGGATCCTTTTCGTCGGCACGGTTCGAGCCGACCGCCAAGATCCGATCACCGGCAACGATCCCGGCTTCAGCCGCAGGGCCGCCTGGGATCACCGAAAGGATCAACAACGAATTGTCTGCCGATTTCAACTCCACGCCCAAGCCGACGAAGTTACCTTCGATCGTCGAGAACATTTCATCGAGTTGACCGGGCGACAACAGGCGGGTGTAGGTGTCGAGCGTCGAGACCGCACCGCTGACGTATTCCAGCACCGTCGCGGTGCCGGAAATGCCGAGCTCCTCGTGTGCCATGCTGGCGACCAAGCCGACCGTCGAACGCAGATCGAAACGGCTCTGCGTCGATCGTTCGGCGATGCGATGATGGATCGCTTGGCGAAACGCTTCGATACGTTCGTGCTTGTCGGCTCCGACAACACGGTCAACGAAGGCAGGTTCGGTCAACGCGACTTCCAACGCTGCGGTGCCGTGCAGCAGGACTCGCGACCACTCGATCGTTTCCACGTAATGCGTTTGCAGGTTCGCGAGGATTTCGCTGTATAAATCCAACGTCTGCGAAGTGCTCATGTCGCGAACACTCGCGAGATAGGTTTTGTCTTCGTAGCGACGTCGGACGTCGAAGTGCAAACGGCTGATCAACAACCGTTGATACAAAATCCGATCTTCCGGATAAGCCCGAGTTGCAGAGTCGTAGTGGTCGATCGCATCGCCCCACTGACCGGCACGCTCAAGAGCGAGGCCGTCTTCGAGCAAGCGATCGCGAGCCGATTGGCCGTCAATGTTTTGTGTCGCAACACCGCCGGACGCAGAATCCGCAGCGTGGGCAGACGCCACCGGTGCGAGTTGGATCGTGGAAAACAGAACCAACGAACCCAGCACGATCCCGGCGCGGTAAACTCGACGCGAACGACGACACAATACGCTTGACAACAAATCCATACGGAACATCCATTGGAGTGTCTGGGCACAGGGGGACGGCCGCGAAATCGACACTCGAGAAGACGCGGCTGAGCAAACTTAGGTCACGATTGGTGCCCGGTCAAAAAACCGCGCCGAAAAAAAATCGTTCCATTTCCACTAACCCGAATCAGCCGACCTTAGGTGGTACGATCGAGCGGGTTAGGGTGATCAAGAGACGGAAGTGTCATCACTCTGTCTCAAGATTTTTGCGAACGAATTCGCCCGAGCCGGTCGTGAATCAATCTTCACCGGCGGACGGGCGACCTTTCGGATCTGCTAGTGCATCCTGTGCACTGAGAAAGAGTCCGGCACTCCTTCGTGTTTCACAAACGGAATCGTGAAACACATTCACTCGCTCCGTGGCGAGTGGGCCGAACGTCTTTGGCGTCAGTCAATTAATAGGCAGTGTCAACACGCCGGGCAAGGATCACGCTCCGGCGGAAACACCTCACGCGTCCGAGTTGCCTCAGTAAATGCCTGTTTTTGCGTCAAAGTCACGTCGTTCGGAAATGAAAATATTACCGAACGAGACTGCGTGCCTCATCCATCTTTCGTTTCAATCGACCGGATGAAGAAGACGCGTCGACGTATGCACGGCTGCTAGATCAGTTCCCAGCGTCCGATGCGGCCGTCGTCAAGGTCGACGTAATGCAGAATCCCGTCCGGTCCTTGGCTGATCGCGACGACAACGTTTGCACCGGTTACGAAAGTTTGCACGTCGGTAACGTTTCCGTTGGCATCGATCGACGCATGACGAACAATCCCCTGGCCGAGATCATTGAAGAAGATGTCGCCATCAAACACTTCGCCATAGAAGTCGCCGCGGTAGACGTCACCCATCACGATTGCGTTGATGCCGTCCACCTGGTGATTCAGTCCGTAGATGGACGCTTCGACATCGATGCTCTGAGAAAAGAATGCCTGACCCTCTGGGGTATCACGGTAACGCGTGTTGACCTCGCTCACTCCACTGCCGCCCTCGTAGAACGGCCATCCAAAGTTCGCACCCGGTCCGGCCGCGTTGATCTCTTCCCATTTTGTCCAACCCACATCACCGACATAGAGTTGCCCGGTTTCAGGATCCACGGACATGCGGAATGGATTTCTCAGTCCGAGCTGATACACCTTGCTGCGGTTAGCGTCCGCATCGCCGTTGAAAAATGGGTTGTCGGTCAGCCCTTCACCGGTGATCGGATCAATCCGGAGAACCTTGCCCGAAAGACTATCGATGTCCTGAACCCGATCGGCACGAACGTCGACGCGGTTGTAGCTCGCCCCGTCACCAATCGAAACGAACAAATTGCCATCGGTGCCAAACGCGAGAGCGCCGATGGTGTGCGACTCACTGTCACTCGGAATAAAGTCTTCGAGGTAGGAACCGTCAGGCAGTTCGCCGGCGGGCGGTTCATTGAAGTCGAACGTGCTGTTGGCGAACCCGTTGAAATTGTCCCATGTGCTGTTGGTCCCTAGCAGGACAACTTCGCTGCCCGCCACTGCGGTGTGGTATCCGTTGTCGACGTCGGCGGTGACGCGAATCAGTCGTCCTGCGCGATTGCCGTTCCCGTTGGGGCCGGCCAGTGTTCCTGCCGCTTGGTTGTAAACCTCCGGCGGGTCGTACGTGAACAGCAGGTAAACGTACGGGTTGTTTTCGAAGTCCGGATGAACGGCGATGTCGAGCAGTCCACGGTCACGGGTTCCGTTGACCATCGTTGAGATGTCAATGAACGGAGTCGACGAAACACTCTCGCCGACGCGTGCCTTCACGACGCCTCCCTTTTCGGCAATCAACATGGTTCCGTCGGGGAGCCAGTCGATCGCTGTTGGTTGATTCAATCCCGACGCGAGGGTCAAAGAGTAGACCGTGTCGGGTTGTTCGGCCGGCGGGTCGAGCGCGGGGGCTTGTTGGTCGAGACTCCAATTGCGAATTCGATGCGAGTTGTCCAGTCCACCGGTCCCGGCGGTAAAGCCGACGTAGCCGGTGTCACCAACGATCGTGCCTAAATCAACAGTCGCTTTCATCAACGCCAACGCCGGTTTGTCGGGAGTCGACGAAAGGAACACCGACAAATTGTCACTGACCCCGTTGTAGTCGACCCACACGTAGTACCGGCCGCCATCGTTCAGGTCCACATCGGGTATGGCCGTTCGCAGGCTGTCAAAGATTGTTCCTGAGATGATCGATACGTGATTTGCATTGACTTCGAGATCGCCGTTGCGATAGGTGTCGAATTCGATGGCAACCGAGTTTTCGATTCCTTCGTATCCGAGACGCCCACCGTTGGCGCCCACCGCATCGGCCTCGCGAGGATCGTTTTGGATCGTGAACGTCAAGCCGTCGGCACCGTTGGGGCCACCGCCTCCGGTGATTTCGAAACTGAACGCAGACCGAAATGACGCGTTTTGATCGAGTTTGATCGGAGAGGTGAAGAACGCACTACCGGCGCGATTCAGGTTGTCCGTCGTCAACTCCAGCGCGTTACCGGTACGTCGTGCGTCGCCGTTGAGTTGCAACCCAGCGACAGAGTTGAAGTTCGAGTAGCTCGGCAGTTCTACTTCATCGTCGACGATCGTCACCGTAGCCGTGCGGGGCACGAGCAACGTCGCACCTCCGGTTACGTTGTCGATCGTGACGTTGAACGCTTCGTTGGATTCGATCGTGTTGTCATTGCTGAGTGCGATCACGATGTTTTGGGACGTCTGACCGTTTTCAAACGTCAGCGTTCCTTGCTGGCCGACAAAATCTGCTCCATCGGTCGCGGTTCCTTCCTGGGTTTCATAGTCGACCGTTACCTCCCCGTCGCTGCCTCCGCTGCGGATGACTTCGATGCTCACGGTGCCGGCATCTTCGTCTACGTTTACGTTGCTCGTTTGCAGCGAGATCACGCCCGGGTTCAATGCGCTGCCGTACTGGAAGTATCCGTTGATGTGCAACGTTTCGGCTTGTTTGTATCCAGGCGAGATTTCATCGTCCTGGTAGGTGCCTGTCGAAAAGACGTCCGGGGCTTCGGTTTCGTACACCGCACCGTCGATCACGACTTTGTCGACACGCAGGTTTCGGTCGATCTCGCCATCGTTTTCGTAGAGATCGTTTGAGAAGACAATTTTCACCTGATCGATGCTGACCTGCGAAGTCGCGGTGTAGTCGTACCGCACAAACTCTCTCGCGTCGGCGTCGCCACCGATGTTGTTCCACGTGTTGGCGAGCGTTCCGTCGATCCACAGTTCCATCCGTTCTGTGTTCTCGCTGCCGGCGGCATAGATTGAAATCGAACTCGGCAATTCGGAGTTGTCGTAATATTGGAAATATCCGTTGCCGTGAATCCATTCGCTCTGGCGATACCCCGGCGAGATCCCGTCATCGGGCAACCACGTTCCGGTTCCGAACACGAGCGGATCTTCCGATTGCACGGTGTTGCCATTGACGACCACGCGGTCAACACGCAGGTTGCGGTCGAGGTCGAGCGACGGTTCGTAAGCATCGTTGCTGAAGATCACACGCACTTGGTCGGCGGTCGCGTCGGCCCCGCCGTTGTAGGTGAACTCTTGGAAGACGCCCGCCTCCGCGTCACCGGCAACGTTGTTCCACGTTTGGACGATCGTCCCATCGATCTCGAGTTGCATCTGTTCTTCGCCCGTCGAACCGGCGGCGAACACGGTGATTGGCAATGTCGTTGTGAAGCGATTCAGATCTTTCGCTGAGGCGAGTAGGTTTGCCTCGATCGCACCGGTGGTGACTTCCAAATCCCAGTCGCCGCGGAACCGGTCCGATCCGGTGACGTCGGATGACGCAGCGACATCGGCGCCGGTATGCCTAGCGAGCATCTGGACGAAACGTTCTCCCTCGCTTCCGGCGGCGACTTTGCACCCATAGATCAGGATGTCTGCGTCGTCTGTCAGCCGTTCTGCCCACGAACGCAGCATCCCCGCGTGCGATTTCAATCGCTCGGCGTCGATCAGTTGGTCGCCAATCATCAAACGGCCCGAGTCACCGTGCGAAAGGATGTGAATCGCAGAGATAGCAGATCGCTTTTGAATCGCCGCGTCCATTTGCATGACCGCATCGGACGATGAGTCGACGATCACCAACTCAACGCCGTCTCGAACCCAGGCATCGATCTGTTCCGAAACTGCCACCTCGGAATCAACAAACGCGATCTCGCGGGCGGCCGTTTCAGCTTGCAGTGTGGCTTTGGGGGAGGATTCCGCATGCTCGGATCCGGAGACATCTGTCGACGTGGGAGCGGAATCCACCGCAGCGGCGACCTCGGCCCCGGCATCCCCGGCCAACATCCTCCGCGGTTCGAGGTGAGCCAACGACCAGTGGTTTTGCCGTTGGAGTTCGAGCGGCTTTTGGTCGCGGGACCGACGGCGCAGGATGGACGGTTTCATTCCGGTAGCGAGGGTGTGGGTAATTTTGGGGGGCATCACAGACCCTGACATACTAAATACCGGCGCGACCAATGCAAACGTTCAGACCCACCAATGGGGAACAATCCGCATTCTCGGCACGCGACCGCATTCTCCGCACACAGCAGCGTTTCCCACACAGCAGCGTTTTCCGCGAGCAGATGCATTTTCCGCGGTCAGTTGCCCCGGCGTCGTCGCGGCGACCTCATTCGCCCTGGCAAATCGCGCAGAACACTCCTCCCACCCGGGCGAAAAAAAGATCCGCCCAGGGTTTGCAGCAGTTGGGGGCCGAGAGGGCGGTCGCCTACAGAGTCGTGCTGCTCTTGAGGACCGGAACGAGCAGGGCGAGGACCACGGCGAGAACCATGATCGCCATGATCAGCAACATGATCGGCTCGAGCAGACGGACAAACAAATCGAGTCGCCGGAACGTTCGCTTCTCCAACGAATCGGCGATCTCGGGCAAGACGCGGTCGAGCGAGTTGCTTTCCTCGCCGACGCGGATCATCTCCACAACCGCCATCGGGAAATAGCCCGACGCGCCGAGCGGTTTTGCCAAACTTTCACCGCTGCGGATGTTGTCGGTCGCGTCGCCGATCGATTGACTCAGCAACCGGTTGCCGGTCGCACTGCGGCTGATGTCGAGCGATTTGATGATCGGAACCCCGTTGCCGAGCAACGTTCCCAGCACGCGGCAAAACCGAGCCACGGATAGGTTCATCAGGATGTCCCCGAGGACGGGGATTTTCAGTTTGAATTGATCGGCCTGTTCTTTTCCTTTGTCGGTTTGCAGGTGCATCCGAAGGGCGATCACCGCGGCAGCCAAAGCGATCAAGATAAAGATGCCGTAGCTCTGCAAGAAATGACTGAATACGAGCAGCCATTCCGTCATCGCGGGCATCTCTCCCTTCTTGCGAAGTCGGTCGAACAGCATGTCGAACTTCGGCACGAAGAACACTAACAAACCCGAGACCACGACCGTTCCGACGGCGAACAGGAACGTCGGGTACGCCATCGCACTGACGGTTCGGCCTTTAAGGTCTTCCTGCAGTTCGGTAAACACGCTCACCCGGTCCAATGCGTCTTCGAGGAAACCGCCTTCGGTTCCCGCCCGCACCATGTTGATCGCCATCTCGCTGAAGACGCCGGGATAGCGGGCCATCGCGTCGCCGAGCGTCTCGCCGTCTTCGACACGGGCTTTGATTTCCGACATCACTTCGCCGAGGACCGGTTCGGACGATTGGGAGCCGAGCAACGTCAACGAACGAATCATCGGCACGCCGCTGCGCAACAGCGATGCGAGTTGCCCGTAGAAGGTCGCCATCGTTTGGCCTTTGACCTTCTTGCGACCCCGGCGAAAGATACTCGAACCGGCCGACGCCTGTTCGGTAATCTTTGTGGGAAACAGCTCTTTGCCCGACAACAGCGAACTCGCCTCACGCGCGCTGCCGGCCTCAATGGTGCCAGAAACCATTTTGCCGGATAGGTCGCGAGCGGAGTAACTAAAGGATGGCACCGGTGACGTCGTACTGTGTGAGAAAGGGAAACGGACTCGGAAGGGCAAACCCAACAACGAGTATAGCGATCGAAGTGGGGGCGATCATCAACGCGCCGGCATCGGACGCCCGCGTCGAATCGGAAACGAAAGCCTACAATGCCTCGCCCTTGGTAACACGGAGCACCTCGTCAATGCTCGTGACACCGGCGACGGCTTTGTCCCACGCGTCCATCCGCAGTGTTCGCATTCCCTCACTGACGGCGGCGCGTCGGATGTCCCAACTGCTCGCCCGGGCCTGAGCCAATTCGCGGATCGGTTCGCTCGAGACGAGCAATTCGTAGATACCGAGACGTCCGGAATACCCGACGTTTCGACATTCACGGCAACCGACCGAACGGTACAACGGTTCGCCGTTGAGTTCGTCCCATGGGAAGTCCTTGGGCAACTCGTCGCGGTCCGGTTGGTAGGCTTCTTTGCAGTGCGGGCAGAGCCGGCGAAGCAGACGCTGGGCCATGACCGCCTCGACGGTTCCCGCCACCAAGAACGGTTCGACGCCCATGTCGACCATCCGAGTGAACGCTCCTGCGGCGTCGTTGGTGTGCAGCGTGCTGAAAACCAAGTGACCGGTCAACGAGGCTTGGGTCGCGTTTTCGGCGGTTTCCAAATCGCGAATTTCCCCGACGAGCACGATGTCCGGGTCGTGACGCAGGATACTCCGCAGGGACGCGGCAAAGGTCAAGCCGATCTTGGAGTGGACCTGAATCTGGTTGATCCCATCGAGTTGGTACTCGACCGGATCTTCGGTCGTGATGATTTTGTTTTCGGGACCTTTGATCTCGAGCAGGCTGCTGTAGAGCGTCGTCGTTTTACCACTACCCGTCGGACCGGTCACCAAAATGATGCCGTGCGGTATCCGGATCAAACTTTTGAACCGGTTGTAGATTTCGGTGGACATCCCCAACCCTTTCAGGTCGAAGACCATCGAGGATTTATCGAGCACCCGCATCACGAGGCCTTCGCCGTGGATCATTGGGATCACACTCAAACGAATGTCGACCTCGCGTCCGTGGACACGCAATCGGATGCGTCCGTCTTGCGGCAAACGCTTTTCAGCGATGTTCAGCCGAGCCATGATCTTCAGGCGGCTGATGATGGCGGCTTGGAAACGTGTGATCTCGGGCGGCACCGGTTGCGGGTGCAGGATCCCGTCAATCCGATACCGAATGACCAACCCGTCGGACTGGGATTCGATGTGAATGTCACTCGCCCGCGAGTCGACCGCTTCGGTCAGAATCTCGTTGACCAATCGCACCACGGAGGCTTCCTGAGCCATCTCGCTCAGTTCGCTGCCGTCGGTCTCGATGCTCTCGAGCAGTTCAATTTCTTCTTCGCCCGCCGCCGCGACCAGACCTTCGATCGTTTCGCTACCGACACCGAGGTGTTTCTTGACGAGGCGATTGATCTCGGCTCGCTCGGCCACCACTGGCGTGACAGTTTTTCCCGTCGCCGCGCATGCTTCGTCGAGCGGGTAGAGGTCGAACGGGTCAGGAGTTGCGACCCGCAGACCACCGTCGGCCCATCCGATCGGGAACAACGAATGACGATAGATCAGCTTTTGCGGAAAGCCCTGCAGAGCCGACAAATCGACCTCGGCGGTACGCAGATCGATGAAGTCCAAACCGACTTCAT
Organism: Aporhodopirellula sallentina SM41; assembly: GCF_000346505.1. Classification (GTDB taxonomy): domain Bacteria; phylum Planctomycetota; class Planctomycetia; order Pirellulales; family Pirellulaceae; genus Rhodopirellula; species Rhodopirellula sallentina. Next base: position 11,005 of record NZ_ANOH01000095.1, on the reverse strand, counting down.
CGGCGATTGCCTCGAGAGCTTCGCGGGCGGAGACATATCCCAACGTGACCGCGTTGTCGACAATCGACTCCGGATCACCGCTACGCGATTGCTCGAGTTGTTGAGATGTGAGCAGACCTCGTCTGCATAGAATTTCCGCCGCGTGCATGATCATCTTCCGCGTCCTCCGCGTCCGCCTGTGTTTCCGCCTCCGCCGCGGGTGCCTCCCCCGCCGCGTGTGTTTCCTCCGCCACGTCCTGTATCGCCGCCACCTCGACCGCCTCGGTCACCGCCACCAAATCGTGAACGGAAGGCTTCGATTCGACGTTGGATTTCTTCCTGGGAACTCTGATCGGACGAACGGCCCGATGAATTGTTCGAGGAAGAACTGCTGCTCGACGACGAGTCCGTTGTGGAAGGTTCTTTGCCGGTCACCGACTGCAAAGCCTGCAACATGATTTCCGGACGAACCGATCCTCCCATCGCGATGACTTCCACGCGTTGTTCGGATTCGAGTCCTTGCTGATCGAGCGTCTCGACCAGATCACGGACCGCCTGCAGGTTCTGTGGGGTTGCCGTCACGACGAGCGAATTACTCCGCTCATCGACAGCGACAATGATTTTACTCGGTTCGCTTTTCGGTGCAGCCTGGTTATTGCCACCACCCCCGCCGCCTCGACCACCACGGCCGCCGCGGAGTGCTTCGAAGAATTCTTGAGGGCTCGGTTGGCCACCACGTTGGTTGTTGCCTCCGCTGCTGGAGTCGCCCATCAAATCGGCAAAGACCGCTTTGACGATGTTCGCAACCGCCGTTGCGTCCTGGTAGATCACCGGAATCAACGTCGGGCGAGCGATCGTTTGAATTGTTTCAGGGCTTTCCTCCCGGTCAATTTCCTGCAGCACCGTGCGGATGAAGTCGAGGTCCGCCGGAGGAGCCTGAACGATCAACGCATTCAATCGGTTGTCGGGAACAATGTTCACGCTACCACGGCTGGTCAGGATCGTCCGTGTGTCGGATTGGTCGCCGCCTCCGCCGCCACCCATGCCGAGCAAACCGCCCAGCATCCCGCCACCGATTCCGCCCATCATCGACTCCGTCAACGCCGCCGCCGAACCGCTCGAGTCGGCACCGCCGAGAACCCCTGCGACCAATTCCGCCGCGATGTCTGCTTTGAGGAATCGTAGCCAAAAGATCGTGGGCAGGTCGGAGGCGAACGAGTTGTCCGTGCCGAGCGACGAAACCAATTGTTCCATCAAGTCCAACGCGTTCTGATCTCGCGAAGCGATGACGATCCCACCGGGAGTCAATTGAACCACGATGTCTTCACCGGCGAAATCTCGCTCGGCAGGCATGTCACCGTTCTCCGGCGCAGTGCGTGGTTGTGAGGAAACGTCGTTTGGCTGGGCCACGAGTGATTGAGCTTCCGACGAATCGTCGCTCTGATCCGACTCGTCGCCGGGATACTGCCACACCAACGTTTCGTTGTTCGTTTGGTAAGAAACGCTGGTGTCTTCGAGTCGCGACGAATCGAAACGATCCGGTTGGTCGTTGTTCGACGGCGAAGAACCGCGGTCTCGCGAGTCCTGCCGATCTTGGGCGGCCGATGGAGTGATCACGCGGATTCGGTTGGCGCGACCGGTCAACGGCCACAGGCTTTCGATTTGCCGCAATGTTTCCGAGGCGGCCGTTCCGGTGAACGGAAGGATCCGGACATTGTCGCCAAGGCCACCGGACAGAGGATCGTTCTCGAGTTCCGCGATCAGTCGTTTGACCGACTCGATTTGGTCCGTCGAACCGCGAACCCACAAACGTCCCGTGACCGGGTCGCCGTCGACGATCGGGCCGTTGCCGCCGCCTTCTTCGGTGACACCAAAGAATTTATTGATCGTCAAAAGTGCCTGTGCCGGTTCGAGTCGTTTCAGATCGATGATCGTGAAATCTTTTCCGGTGCCTTCGAGTTCCGCGATCGTTTTCGAAATGGTCTTTTGAGTCTCCGGACGGGCGAACGCGATCACCGCACCGCGGTTGGCATCGATCGCCAAACGGGCATCGGGTGAACCCGCGATCAACGTTTGCAACACGTCGTAAACCGTTTGCAGATCCGCCGACGCGACCGGATGCGTTCGCAGTTCTGGGGTGATCAAAGTTGCGTCGACCTCTTCGGTCTCGCCCGGCATCGGCCGGTCGGCTTTCTCGATCACGCTCGACAGTAGGTCGAGTTTGGATTGGTTGCCGGTCGCGAAGATGCGATCGCCGTAGATCGAAACGGACAAACGAATCTCGTCGTTGGCGTTGCTGCCTGGTTCCAACCCGAGCAACGGGCGAGCGATTTCGAGCACCTCGTCGGCGGCCCGATGTTTCAACGTCAATTCCACCACACTCGACTGAGCCTGGGTTGCGGCGCGAAGCACTTCGTCGATCACCTTCAGTTTGCCAACCGTCTCGGTCACGACGACTTGGCGGGCACCGGCGAGCACATTGATCCGGCCCCACGGCCCGATGATTTGTGACAACTCTTCGCGGGCCTGATCGGCCGAAATCGATCCGAGTGGGAACACGCAGCGAACAATGTCGCTGTTCCCACGTTCGCCGAATGTGCTCGGGGTGACCAGTTCGGCCATTTCCGAGATCAGTTTCTCGGCGTTGTCGGCTTCCAAGTCGACGACGAGCAACATGCGTCCTCGGCGAACGACGGCCCAACCTCGGTCGAGCAAAAGTCGGTTGATCAAATCCAACGCTTCGGAAACCGTGTATCCCTTGGTCGGGTCGACAAAATTGACCGTCCCGGCGGGAACCGCGTCGACTTGCAACGACAGGTCGGCTTCGTCCGAGATCCACTGCAAAACGTCATTCCAGCTCGCGCCTGAGAAGTTGAACCGCAGACCGTCTTGTTGAGGCTCGGGCGAGGACGCGGGAGCAGGTTCAGAGGCAGCGGCCGGTTCGGGGGCAGAAACCGGTTCCGGGGCGGAAACCGGTTCGGGGGCAGTGTCCGGTTCGGGGGCAGTGTCCGGTTCGTCCGCCGCCGGTTCGGTGGGCGCGGGTTGCTCGGCCGATGCCGGAGCCTGCTCCTCAGCGGCTTCGGGCGGAGCGGACGTGGTGTCCGCAACCGCGGGGGCATCGGAATCGGTTTGGGCAACCGCAACCGAAGCTCCCTCGTTGGTTGCCGTCGCGATCAAAAATACGACCAGGACGCAGCGAACTGGACGGAAGAGTGTTGAGACGATGAGTGGCATTTCGCGGCGTTGACTAGAAAAGGAAAGCGAAGCGGGACAACCGGCCAGACGGGAATCGATCAGTCTACTCGACTCGGCAATTTTCCCCACTAAAAATTGGGGCGAACCGCCGTCAATGCCGTGTTCCCGACCGGATATGCCGATTCAACACCGTCCTCTCGCGGAAGTTCCGTCAAATCGCCGGCCCCGTTAACGATGTGCGACAACCCCTTGCGAGATTCGAGTGGGGAACGCACCGCAGTTGATCGTCCAAGCGGGTTTCGTGAAGCACCACGCGGCACTCTCTCGCCGGCGGCATGACGCTCATTCAGGGGTTGAGCCATTGATGCAGATCGCCTGACCGGGGAACCGCGAATTTTCCGTGGTCGGTTTGACGATCGAGTTCGCGGTACCGGATGCCAATCAGGTCGACGGCTTTTTGAAACTCGGCGCTGACAATCTCTTTGAGCCAAGGCTGTGCGTCGCCCCCGGTCAACGATCTTAAAACCGACGAGCGGCCGTACCGCGAACGACCCGATCGGCGGCTTGCTGCCGTGATCAGCGGTTCACTTTCTTCCCGCGTCAAAATCACCCGATCCTGTTTGCGGACGGCCGACAGGAAACGCGACGTCACCCGCGGATCCGTCGACAAACGCACGTGATCGAACTCATGCAGCACCAGCGGCGATTCCCAAAACGCCTCTCGATCGGGCATGTCCTCAAACCACATCAGATGGCTGACGTTCAAACGCAATCGGTCATACCCGACCCCGATCGCCAGTTCCCGATCGTTCGGCGAACCGTTCCACGCCCAACGACATCGGCTTTTGAACGTGTAGCTCAGCCGGAACTGCGTCTCCGCATCAAACGTACGGCCACGCGTTCCGGTCGATCGACTTGGGTCGACAACGGACGGACGCGTGCCACCAATTAAAAAGGTGATGTCCCCTTTCCCGATCAATTGCTTCAATTCAGCCGGCGGTTCGGGCAAACTCCTCAGCGACAACTTTCGCTGGCCGTGCTGATTGGGCGAACCGAGCCCCTCGTCCGCCCGGGCAACGCTCTGCGGATACAGTAAAACGCTGCCCGCGAGCAAAACGATCGCGATCATGCCAACCCATCCGAACGCCCGATGTTCTCGATCTGCGATGCCCGGCCAGGCTGTCACACGCGACGGACCTAGCCATTTCTCTATCAACGGTTTTCGCAGGTCGCTCAATCTCGCGACCCCGGTGTCACTTCGAACTGCAACGTTTCGCCGTCGCGGACGACTTCGATCGTAATCGGTTCGCCGATCTTCAGGGCCTCGATCGCGTAGGTGTAGTCGTTGATGTCTTCGACCACTCGGCCGGCCACCTTCACGACCACGTCACCGCCTCGCAATCCACCCTCGGCCGCCGGAGCACCCGCCGTCACGCCACTGAGCCGTTGTCCTTTGACTTCGCCGGCGGCGTAATCGGGAATCGTTCCGAGATAGGCCCGCAACGCAACCCGAGGCGTTTCTTTGCCAGCGTCGCCTTCGTTGAGTTCGAACTTCGGCAAGCTCGACGAACCGAGAAAGCCACGGGTCAGCAAACCGAACAAGCGGGCGATCTTTGCCGTCGCGTCGTAGTTCAACTTGTCGGCCGTATCACGAGGCGTGTGGTAGTCTTCGTGAGCACCGGTGAAGGCGGACAGGATCGGAACACCTCGCGAGACAAACGCCGACGCGTCGGTCGGCAAACCTGTGCTCGCGCGGTCGAGTTGGATCGGCAATCCGACCGGCACGTTCCGGCGGCCCACTTCACCTTCGAAACCAGGCGACGAACCGATGCCTTGGATGATCAGTTTTTGATCCAATCGTCCGACCATGTCGAGGTTCAGGTAGACGCCGATCGCCGGTGACAGCGACGAAGGCTCCGGGGTCATCCCGTGAGCCGTCGCCATCGCAGCCGCCTGCTCGTCGACGATCGGTTTGGGCGCGTCGGGATATTGTTTGGAAAAGTTCTCGACGAAGTACTGCGAGCCGAACAACCCGAGTTCCTCCCCGCTCCATGCGGCGATGAACAGATCGCGTTTCATCTTCCATTTGCCCGCCCGTTTCTCTGAGGCGATCGATTGAGCGATCTCGAGCATCGATGCGACACCGCTGGCGTTGTCGTCGGCGCCGTAGTGAATCTGTCCTTCCTCGTCATCACGTGCCAACGAGTTGCTGCTGCCGCCGCGTCCGAGGTGATCGATGTGAGCTCCCACCATCACGACCGGATAAGTCGCGTCACCGGAATCGCTCGCCGGCAATCGAGCCAACACGTTACGCCCGGTTCCCGTCCGGCGGATGATTTCGACATTCGCACCGAGGGTGACTCCTTCGATCGGGAATCCCATCGCGAGCGATCCGTCATCAAGCGACTTCTGCAGTTCACCGAGATCCTCTCCCGCGTGGCTGATAATTTTGGCCGCCGTCTCATTGTCGATCGAAACCGCCGCAATGCTGACCTCCGCTTGCGACGCCGAGCGGTCAAACCGGATCAGTTGCCGGTTCACTTTGCTGGTCGGCCCCGACACAAACAAAATACCCCTGGCCCCTAGATCGCGGGCAATCGTCGCCTTGCGGCGTGGCGACCCATAACGTGCCATCCATTGCCGCGTTTCCGGCGTAATGTCCTGCGGCACGTCGCGGAAGACCATCACCCATTTGTCCAACACATCCAGGTGAACGTAGCTGTCGTATTGGTCGTGGTTCTCGTCACCTTGGATCTGCATCCCGTATCCGGCAAAGACGATTTCCGCCGGTTCGATTTCGCCCGTCTGTGAGAAGGACAACGGAGTCCACTGCGATGACAAATCCAACGCCTGCGACTGTTCTTTGGACGAAAGGGTCAGCGTCGCGCGATTGGCGTCGCCCAACGACGAACCGGCCGGGAACTCGAACGATTGGAAGAACGTTCCGTCGTCGCCCGCGCCGACAAAACCGAGGCTTTCCAAATAAGCGGCCACGTAAGCCGTCGCCCGGCGTTCGCCTTCGGTTCCCGTCATCCGTCCGGCGAGTTCCTTGCGGGTCAGGAAATCCACGTGCCGCATCACGTCGCTCGGACGATACTCCGGCGCAGTGGCTTGTACGTTCTCGCGAGCGATCTCGGTCTCGCGGCTTTGTCCGTCCTCGCCGTCTTCGGTCAACCCGAGCAACTCGCGTGCTTTTTGATCGTCGAAGTCAGCGAGATAGATCTGCGACGTTCCCTGTTTCGGTTTCTCGTCTTCCATCGCCAACGTTCCGTCCGCGTTCAAGACACGGTTGGATGTCCACGAGAGTTGATCGCCACCGGGCAAGAAAACCGGCAACCCGTCAAAACCGGGTGTGGTCGTCACACGAACCGGTTCGCCGGTTCCATCGGCACGAACGAGGTACAGCTCAAAGTTCGCAAAGCCGTGACGGTTCGTCGTGAAGATCAGGTAGTCACCGCTGGGATGAAAGTACGGTGCCCAACTCATCGCGTTCAAACTCGTCAAACGTTTCACATCGGTTCCGTCGACGTTCATCGTAAAGATTTCGGCAGTTGCGCCGTTCGGTGCAAAACGTCGCCAACAAATCTTTTCGCCGTCGGGTGAGAAGAACGGTCCACCGTCGTAACCCGGTTCGTCCGTGAGACGTTTGACCGTCTCGCCGTTTTCGAAAGCGGATCCATCGGCCTTGATCATGTACAGATCGATCATGAAAGCCGGATCCGTTTCGAACTGTTCTTTCTCGCGCGGCGTCAATTCACGGCGGTAGGCTTCGCGATTGGACGCGAACACGATCAAACTGCCATCGGGACTGTAGCTACCCTCCGCGTCATAACCTTTCGCGTCGGTCAGTCGCCGCAATCCTTCGGTGGTGCCCTCTTCGATCGCATCCAAATCGGCCGCGTAAAGTTCGTAGTTCGGATCGTAGTCCCAACTGTAGCGGCGCTGTTTGCCTGATTCGCGAAGTGCGATTTCCTCTTCCTGCTTCGCCACGGCTTTTTCGTCTTCGTGCGTGCTGGCGAACAACACGCGATCACCATCGGGATGAATCCACGCGCAAGTCGTCTTTCCGAACCCCGGGCTGATCCGACGCAGGTCTCCTGTTTCGAGATCGGTCAGATAGATTTGGTAGAACGGATTGGAGGGATCGCGTTCGCTTTGGAACACCATCTTCGATCCGTCCGCGCTGAAGTACCCTTCTCCTGCCCGGCGGCCTTCCCAAGTCAGTTTCCGCGTGTTGGTCAACAACTCGGTTTCGGCAGCCACGGACGCATCGGCCGGGCCTGCAACAGCGTGCTCCTGGGCCCATCCCGTCACGTCGACGTAGAAACAGGAAACAGCCAACGACACAAGCAGAATCGGATGGGGCAGTGCGGAATAAGTCGAGCGAGTTATCTGCATTTTGGTGGGGCAACAGGCTAGGTGGGATGGAAACGGTTGGTAGGGAACCCGAACGGACTCCGACCCGTTAGTTTACGAGTTCGCGAGCCCTTTGGCTCCCCGTAGACAAATTAAACCATCGCTCCAACGTTGAAATAACTCGAGCCGCTGTGACTCGCTTTGAAAGACACGCACGTTGCTTCGGTTCTGACGATGGTCTTCTCGCACGAGACCATACAGACGGTGGTACTCTGCCTCGGGATCAGGCCCATGGTCATGCTCAGAATGCTCCGCGTTTGCAATCATGTTGTCTGTTCCTGCCGATGATGAATCCGTGCCTGCTGTTGATGAACTGGCCGGGTTCACCCGAGCGGTCACTTCGAATCGAAAAATTTGTAACCAACCGGGACGCTGCACCGCGACCAAACGGACTGCTTCGAATTTCGCGGTATGGCCGAAGTAGCCGTTTTGGGTCAGGTGCGATCGGATCGACATTTCCATCTCGCGATCGCCGCACCAATCGTCCCACTTCTTCCGCAGTTGTTGCCACCAATTCATGACGTAGGCTCTCTTTGCTCTGTGCACTGCTATTTCTTCGTGCACCGACTATTCCGAGCAAACAATAAACACGCCGGCGGCGAAGAACTCTGCGACCGAGTGCAACGGAACCTCATCGGCTGAACGCTGCGTCAAAACGTCGCCAGCGAACTTTGCCGGCGAAAGTCACTAGCGAAAGTCACTAGCGAACTTTGCTCAGCTCTTTCGGCGGGATTCCGTATACGCGTTTGAATGCTCGGGAGAATTGAAACGCGTCAGAAAACCCTAACCGTTCGGCAACCTCCTTTACTAAGAGTCGCTCCTCGATCAACAGTTCCGCCGCATGGTTCATTTTCTTTCGCAGCAGGAACTGGTACGCCCCCACTCCGCCGAACCGTTTGAATAATCGCGAAACGTGGATCGGTGACAAATCACACTTCGCCGCGACGTCTTCGGCGGTTCGCAGTTCCATGTAGTTTTCTTCGATCTCGTCGCGGATTCGGCGATAGGTGGCGTAGGCACGCGACATGGTTTTGCCTTCGACCACGGTACGCTGCCGAATTTTCAACACCAACAACTCCGCGAGCGAACGGCAAACGTCGGGCGTCCATTCGCTGTCACTGCGAGCCTCGCGGTCGAGGCTTTCGAAGATCTCAACAAACTCATGCAGCGCGATCACCCGCAGCGGTCGGCCGTCGAGCAATCCCGCTTCGCCGAGCAAACGCTCGGTCGTCTGACCAGCGATATCGAGGTAGTACTTCCGCATCGGGTGAATCGAATCGGTCCAAATGCGGTGCAGAGTTCGCGGCCCGTAGGCGAACACCACTCCGGGTTGCAACGGAAACATGTTGCCGTCGAGTTCCAACCGCCCCGCCCCTTCGGTCACCATTTCGATCGCGTAGAACGGAAACTGGGTTCGAGCGACTTCGTATTCCGGCGTCATCCGTTCCACGCCGCCACACACGACCGTGAGAGCCGACTCCTCCGATGGATTTAGATCCAGGTAATACCGCCGAGCCCCCGACACCTGCTGCGAAACAAAGGTGGGTTCGGGAGACGATTCGTTCGGGCGAGGTTGGCTCATGCCTTGATGTTAAGAATCCACATGCCAGGTACAAGCCCGGCATGCCGGCGACGCGATGATGTTGTCGTCCTGATCGTAAAAACGAACGGTCGTGCAGGATATTCCGGTTGTCCCACACACTGTTAATTTGCGTCGACGTTTTCGATCAGGACAACTCGGGAGAACCCGCTGAGATTGTCGAAACCAACACTTGTCGAGTTACTCGTTGAACGCCTCAACGATCGCCGGCTCATCGGCTCCGAGCAGCAAGGAAGTACAGCCCCCCCGAGTCCACTGGATGGACTGCATTGCATGACGCAATGAACGGTCGGGTGCCGTGGCTGTCGCTGCGAATCGTCGATGGGTGTTTGCCTGTGGATCCGCCGCGCCGGGTGGATCTGATGCGGGCGATTCCGGTTGAGGCTGCCGGGTGATTCGATCAATCGCGTAAACGGTCGTGACTTCCCTCCCACACCTCCGCAAACGCCGCGATTCCGGCGACGGCCCGATCTCTGGTTCTTCCCACCAACCAGAGCGACTCGGGCCGTCGCCCGAAAGTTAACCTCCCATTTTCGATTCCTTTTCGCAGCCGCCCACCGTTGGCGACGAAACCTCCCATGATTGAATTCTCCCCAAAGAAGACACCGGAATCACTCGCCCTGGACCGCCTCGCGTTTGCCGAGCGTGCCGTCGAGGAAGCGTTGAATCCGTCGATGGACGTTGCGGAATCCTCACCGGTGCCCAACTTGGCATCCCTGTTGCTCGTGGTCTCCGCACAGAGCACGACGCTCGACGACGGACGATGGCAGTTTGCGATCGAAACCGCCGGTGGCAAACCGATCCTGGAAGCCGAGGACCACGAACGGGGCGATTTGAACCGTTTGACGCTGTTGGCGGCGGTCCGTGGGCTCGAAGCAATTGACGGCCCATCTGGGGTAACGCTGCTTAGCCACAATCGCTATTTGATCAGGTCTCTGACCGATTCGCTGCCACGTTGGCGGCGCAGCGATTTCGTGTGGGATCACTTCGGCAGGCGGGTCGAGGTCCAACATGCCGATCTGTGGCGGCGGATCGATCACGCCTTGGGGATCCATGAGGTTCAGGCGTGTTTGTTGACCGCGCGGATGGTCAGTCGTCCCGACAACTGCACCAAACACCTCCCCGCACCGAGCCCTGCGAGTGAATCCGAAACAACCTCCGAAACACCGCGGCAGTCCATTGTCTGCCACACGCCTCGATCGCGAGTCGAATCGGCTCACCATCGACACAGCGGACCGCACACCGGCAACCGTCTGAGAGATTGGTTGTTGCAGTCGGCTGTCGACACCAGCCAACGGGCACACCGCATCGCCATGATCGGACAACAACGCCCCCGATAGCAAACGCGATCCTGCCCCGCACGTTTGATCGCAGAGCCCACACGTTTGATTGCAGAGCCCGCACGCTTGATCGCAGAGAGCGTGCGATGGCCAAACGCCGCCGATCGACCCGTGTCAAAACCGCACATCATTTTTTGTTTTATTTGAGTCTTATTCCCTTACACGCTTCTGCCACCTCCTAACGTCTTGCAGACACCGCATGAATACGCAACTCTCCCTCTCCAGCATCCAATCGCTCATTGACGGGAATGTGTCCGACCCCGGCAGTTTGCTTGGTAGACACTCAGTCGACTATCGTGGAACGCAGGCCACGGCGATTCGAATGTACGAACCCGAAGCCCAATCGATTTGGGTCGTCGATTCCGCCAGCGGGCTGCGAAGGCCGATGCGTCGGTTGCACCCCGAAGGTGTCTTTGAAGCCATTTTTGATGAAACTCCTGAGAGCAACTACAAGGTCGAGATGATTGACAAACAA
>NZ_ANOH01000094.1 GCF_000346505.1 Aporhodopirellula sallentina SM41 | reverse complement strand
CCATCGCCACCGGCGTAGTCGAACCCTTTCAAGCGGGTGTATTTGAACTGAGAGAACAGTTCGTTGTCCTGGACGCGCGGGGCGGGATAGTCAAACATCCGCTGCATCGCGGAACTCATCGGGATGTCCGGTTTGGTCTCTGGCATTTTGTGGGGGAAGACCGGTTCGTCTCCCATGCATGCTGAAGTCAGAATTGCCAAGGAGATTCCAAGGGTGAACGCGTGGCACAAGTACTTCATTGATGTCGGTCTGGATAGCGATTGAGGTCGGGCGGCAAATGCGGCGTGGATGTTCATCTGGAAAATTCGTTTGTGGGGGCTGTGTTCGTTTTGGGGGATGTGTTCGTCGAGCGGCATCGACACCGGTATCGTGCGTCGGACGTACGAGAGAATCAATCCGAAAATTGTTCAGCCGATCGGCGTTTGTCGCGGTGGATACGAGGCGGCCGAGCGAAGGTCCGCTGGCTGATTGTTCTATGGATTTGGCAAAGTTTTCGGATCGCGGAAAACGCGAGGGGACGTAACGAATCGAGTTCCAACTGAACTCTGCCTCGCGTTCATTGGCTCACGCGAGGTTATTGTAAAAGACACACGGCGTCCTTTGGGCGTGATATGTGAATCTTCTTTGGCGAAAGATCGGGACGCGGACAATCCATCGATTTCTCGCATCGACTTCTCCATTCATCAGACATCTCCAGCCGTCAGACTTCACCAGCCATCAATCGGTGTGGCGGGCGTCGGAGACGGAGCGATCACGATGACGGTGTGGATAGCGGTTGAAAGCCCGCGCGAGCAAGCGGCACGGAGAAGCCGCGCGGAGAAGTCACGCAGAGATGTGTTTTGGCGTCGATGCTTCGGGCCGGCATGAGCGGCGGACGCGATTCTGCAGGTCGGCTTTTAATTATGTGGCAGGTTTTTCCGGTTGTGCCGGTGGCGAAAGGAAGTACGTGGTTAGCGGTCGCAGAAGCCACCACGGTCGTTCCCGATATGCTTCCTATGTAGTGATAGTTTGTCCGCATTGTCGCGGATGGTTTGCGATCAATTTCGATAGGGGGCCGAAGAAACTCCTCGTAGGAAAACCCGCGTTCGTTTGAGTGCGGGATTTTGCTGCATGTCCCTTTCCATGGCTTAACTGCACTCGTGAGTGCGAAGCGGCACGTGAGCGTTCGAGACGCTTCCCAATTGTTGGGAGGTGACTCGAGCGTAGGACAGCGGACGTGATTGAAAGATTGAAGCAGGTGCCTCCCAGCCGTTCGGTACGGCGGAACGAAGCCGACCGATGCTCGATCGATGGTCACGAAAGCTGTTTCGCATCACCGGTCGAAATCGCTCGTTCGCGAATTTCGCAGATAGGTCTAATGCACGAAGCAAAAACGAAGCGAAGGAGTCGAAAGATGAGAACCAACATTTTGCGAAGCGTCGCGGCGACCCTCTCGATGGGTCTCTGCACGATCGCATCTGCACAATATGGCCAGGCACCTCAGGGGCCGTATTCCTACGGTGCCCAACAGCCTGCTCAGTACGCACAGCCCGGGCAGTTCGCACTGCCAAACCAATACACGCCAAATCAACAGGCTCCGCAAAGCCAACTCGGTGTGCCACGCACCCAAGCGGTCCAAACGTTCGGCAGTTCGAACTACCAGGCACCAGCCAAGTGGAGCAACTTCGGCAGCTCCAACAGCGGTCCTGAATTGTTCCAACCTGCCTCGAGCGGTGGATACGATGCAGGCTTGCCATCGCCAGAGCAGATTCCGACGCCGCAACCAAGCTACGGCAACTCGGTTCCTCAATACTCGACACCACCGGTACAACACACTGCACCGGCACCTGCCCCGGCCGTTCATCCAACGCCCGTTGCTCAGGGTTCTGCCGTTCACGTGGGCGCCCCAGTCGACGATTCGTACTGCCAATCGTGCAACCAAGCTCCTGTTGAGACTCAGTTCTCGCAAGCTGCGTCGCAGCCTTGGGAAGGCACCTCGTACACGGCTCAGTCGTGTGGCATGCCCGTCGCGGCTCCGGTTCGTCCGACCTTGTTCCCTTGGTTCGGATCGTTTGACCTGTTGTTCTTCAACGTCGACACCAACGACAAATACCGCAACGTTGTATCGCGTTACGACGCGACCGACCCGACACGGCCCTACTTGCCGTACATGGGAATCAATTCGATTGATGCGGATTCGGGACTCGGTTACCAGTTGAACTTCGGTCGCTACTTCGGTTGCGGTCGTTACGGCCTCGGCGTCAGCTACTTCAACTTCGATCCAGATGAAGAAGTCTTCACGTCGCCGGTATACACGCCGCTCGACAGCGGTGCCGGTGGCGGTAGCCTGCGTGCCTCGGGGATGCCTCAGTACAACGGCGCCACGATGACCTACATGTTCGACAACGGTTTGGCGGCCGGTGACACCGGTGCGGGCTACCAGGAAGTTTCTGGTGCGGCATCGCCTTACACTGTCTACGACATCATCGACGGTCGTGCTGGTAACGCTGCGTCGAACGGTGGTGACTTGGACGCACGTTACGACGTTGCGGTTGACGAATCGTACGCTGAAGCCGTGTTGTTCCAAGCACGTCGTGACATCGACATCCAAGGCATGGAAGTCAACCTGTTCAGCTTTGGTTTGATGGGTGCTCAGCGTGCCGCGATGATGAACTGCGGAACGAGCCGTCTCGGTTCGGTCTTCGGTGGTGGTTTCGGTGGCGGCTACGGCGGATGCGGTGGCTACGGCGGATACAACCAGTGCAACGATCCGTGTGCACAAGCATGCCAGCCTTGCCGTCCGGCTCGCGGATACGGCGGAGCAGGCGGACCGATGGTGCGTCCTTGCACGGGCAAAGTTCAAATCGTGACCTCGCACGGTCTTCGTTGGTTCCAGTTCAAAGACACGATCGATTTCGCATACGACATCGACGGACGTGCTGGATTCACGATGCATGACCTGCATGACTTCACTTCGACCGAGAACGACCTGTTCGGTTATCAGTTCGGCAGCCGTTTGACCTACTGCTTGGCCAGTCGCGTGAACCTGAACGTGGGCGGCAAGTTCGGTCTCTACGGAAACCAAGCTGAGTTCCGTCACCGATTGGGTACGCAGGAAAACACTGCGGAACTCGCCGCGATGCCAGGCTTGGCGATCGACTACCACACCAAAGAGACTGTGTTCTCGACGTTGGGTGAGTTCGATCTCGGCATCGGCGTTCGCGTCATCGACTGCCTCGCCGTTCGTGGCGGTTACCGCGTGATGGGCGTGACCGGTTTGGCGACCGCCGCCGACTACTCACGTGACTACAGCTCGTCGGCTTCGGCGAGTGCGTTGCACGCCGACTCCAGCCTGTTGTTGCACGGTGCCTACGTTGGTGCTGACTTCAACTTCTAAACGAGTCTGACGCGGCGGGGCGCGATCGTGGCCCCGCCAACCTCGTCTGATTCGTCGACAAATTTGCTTCGTCGTCGCGTTGACCAGTAACTTTGGTGACGCGACAACGTCAGGCGGCCTGTCCGGGGTTCGCTTGGCGGGACAACGACCCCAGGGCTTTCGATGGAAAGCTCTGGGGTTTTTTCGTGCTTTTTGGTATGACCGGCAAAACGCACAGTTGCCGATTCATCCAACCAACGCCAAAACGACTTTGGAAACGTCCCTCCATCAACAACTGAAGTCCCACTACGCGACGTCGCCCGAACAAATCGAGGTGGCGATGGGAGCGTACCGGATTGACGTCGTTCGAGGAGACGAGCTGATCGAGATTCAGTGTGCGTCGCTTTCGGCGATCCGCCGCAAAGTTCGTGATCTGTTGCGGCGGCATGACGTGCGGATCGTCAAACCGTCGGTCTCGCGGACTCGTATTTGCAAAAGGGAAAAGAAGGGGGCCGAACCGGTCTCGCGTCGACTGAGCCCCAAGCGGGGACAGGTGCACGATTTGTTCGAGGAGCTGATTTACCTTCGCGACGTTTTCCCTCACCCGCGACTGACCGTCGAAATCCCGATTGTCGACGTCAATCAATATCGATTGGTGACGAAAAAGAAACGTCGTCGCCGTTGGCGTGATCCCGGCTACGTGATCGAAGACACCGAATTGACGCAGGTGCACGATTCGATCGAGCTGCGCGAGCCGGTGGATTTGTGGCGGTTGCTCGCGGGCGTTGACGCGACCACGAAAGCCGACCGTGAATGTCCGGTGCCGGATCATTTGGTGGACGTCGAATTCAATACGCTCGATCTGGCCAACGCGATCGGCTGTGCCCGCTGGATCGCACAGCGGATCGCCTACGTGATGCGGCATGCCGGTGCGATCGAACCCACCTCCCGCGACAAGACCGGTATCCGCTACCGAGCGGCCGCGTAGTCCGAGCGTGATGGTCGGTTTTCAAGAGAGGTGGTAGTGGATCTTGTTAAAGATCCTCATGGAGCGGGATCTTTAACAAGATCCACTACACGAAGAGTGGATTGGCAGAAACTGCCGGCCATTCGCATCCGATTCCGAACGCCGTTTTGTAGGCCGGACCAAGCGCAGCGCCGTTCCGGCAGACACCGAGCGGCCACGTAGTCCGAGCGTGATGCTTGGCTCTCAGGGAGAGGTGGTAGTGGGGCCTGTTAAAGATCTTCATGGAGCGGGGTCTTTTAACAAGATCCACTACGCGAAAAAGGAATTGGCAGATACTGCCGGCCATTCGCATCCGATTCCGAACGCCGTTTTGTAGGCCGGACCCAGCGCATCGCCGTTCCGGCAGACACGCTTCAAACGCGGGCAATACCTTGGCGAGATAGGTTGTCTAGGCTGAACGGGGTGACGTGGCATGCGCGCTTTGTTGGTGGAAATGGGCGACCGAGCGTGCGGTCTCTCAGGCGATTTTGATCTTCCAGAATCCGGTCTTTTGAGCCATCGGACGGAGCTCGTGCGAGATGGTCGGTTTGCTTCCATATCTCTCTTGTGGTGACGTGCTCGGCATTGGTAGGTACGACCCGCGAAGGTTTCTTTCCGGTCTTTGGGCCGGAAAAATGGTCTTCGCGGTTTGTGTCCACTCCTTACAAGGAACCGCTCGGCGATGCTTTCTCCCGTTGCCTTTCCGCCGTCACCGCCCACCACGAATACGACGTCGACGACGCGTACGTTTTCGAATCGCCGCTACGCAGCGAAGGTGTACGGCGTTGCCGAGTCCATAGCAAAATATCTCGCCGTCCTGGTGTTTCTGTGTTCGCCGGTTGCGTTCGCCCAAATGGGCGGCGGTGGCATGGGTGGCGGTGGTGCTCAGGCACCCCAAGCCGAAGCCAAAACAAAATTCCGCGATCATATCCATGCCCGGGCTGGCATGACATTTCGACGCGAGCGTGGCGACGCGGTTGTCGCATCAGTTCGGATCGTTGGCAATCGTTCGGTGCCGGCGGCAGACATCTTTTCAGAGTTGCAGACACGCAAAGGGCGGTTCTACGACAGTGAAACGGTGTTGGCGGACGTCCGTCGACTCAACGACATGGGCTCATTCGACCAAGTCACGTTTGAAGTGAAACCCCTCGCGGCCAATCCGCCAGCAAATCCACAGTCTGGCAGCAGTAAATTGACACCGAGCGTGGTGGTCACCTTTTACGTTCACGAACGGCCGATGGTTGCGAAGGTCATCTTCCATGGCAACCGAGCACTGAATGACCGCGAGATCGCGGGCCGTGCAGGCGTTTCTGCGGGGGATCCACTGAGCGAATTTTCCGTCGAATCTGGACGCCGTCGTTTGCTCGACTATTACCACGAGGAAGGGTTCAACCAAGCCGCCGTGTCGGCAACGATCACCGGCAGCGACGGTGGTGCTTCCGCAGGCGTTTCCGCCACGGATCTTCCGCCGGGGACCGTGATCTTTCGTATCAACGAAGGGCCGCTCGAGCGAATTGCGGATATTCAGATCGAAGGCAGCACGATCGTCACCGAAGCTCGTTTGAAAAAGATCATCCGCTCTCGTGGCCCGATGGCTGGCTTCCTGAGCTACGTCGGCAACAAAGCCAACATGCGAATGATTGACGAAGACGTGAACCTGTTGTCGTCTTACTATCACACGCTCGGTTTCCTCACCGCGACGGTCGGGCGGCGGTTTGAGTATGACGAAACTGGAAAATGGGTGACGGTCGTCTTTGTTGTCAAGGAAGGCCCACGATTCACCGTCGGCGACGTCCAGATTGTCGGTAACGAGTTTATCACCGAAGAATCACTGCGGGCTCGATTGGAACTGCACGCCGGCGACATGTTCGACGGCACGATCATGCGTCGCGATGTCGGCGAGATCGTTTACGGCTATGGCGAGTTGGGCTTTATCTACGCCGAAGTCAAACCGAAGACGATCATGCGAGACGAAAACGGCGTGGCGGACATCGTCTACGAGATCACCGAAGGCGATCGATGGAAGGTCGGACGCATCCTGGTCAACATCGATGGCGAGCCGCACTTGATGCGAGAAACAACCATGTTGAATCTCGTTGATATGCGAGAAGGCGACTGGATCGACCGGCGGACTCTCGAGATGAGTCGTCGGCGAATCGAACGCAGCCAATTACTAGAAACTAACCCGGCGATCGCCGAAGCACCCGATATTAAAGTTGTGCCGAAGGAGGATGCTTTGCGATGATCGACGCCATGAAATTCCTAAATAAGAACGCTACCGTGAAACGTGTCGTCGCTCTGTTCGCTGTCATTCCGATGAGTGCTGCGGCCATGTTGTCGCCAGGTGACGTGTTCGCTCAGCAATCCTATCCCCCGTCGACGTATTCGGTTCCGCAACCGGCGCCGCAATACGGCGGGTCGGCCTACACGACGCAGCAACCGCCCGCATCGACGACGCCACCGAGCTATTCGGCGCCAACGTACGGAACGAATCCTCCGGCACAGGCGAACCCGAATCCGTACGGTGCTGACGTCTACAGCCAACCGCCGGCGTTCAACCCGACGTATCCCGATCCGGTTACCACCTATCCACCGGTCGCTTCCTATCCGCCGGTCGTCACCGGACCGGAAGTTCGCGAGGCTGACCTGATCATCCAAGGCTATCCGGCTCGCACCGGGCGTGTCATGTTCGGTGGTGCGGTCAACAGTGACGCCGGGGTTACCGGTCAGGTCACGATCGACGAACGCAACTTTGACATCACGCGTTGGCCGACTTCGTTTCAGGATTTGTTCAGCGGCACGGCATTCCGCGGTGCGGGGCAAACGTTCCGGCTCGAGGCGGTTCCCGGGAGTGAGTTCCAGCGGTACACGGCACAGTTCGCCGATCCCAACTTGCTCGGGTACTTGCCGATCAGCATGTCCATCAGCGGGTTCTACTACGATCGGCAATTCGACGATTGGCAAGAAGGTCGTCTGGGTGGCCGGTTGTCCTTCGGTTACCGGATCACGCCTGACCTTTCGATCTCCGCCGGCATCAGCGGGCAGAATGTGGAAATCACCGATGCCCGGGACCCGTCGCTGCCACAGCTAGCCGAAGTGCTCGGTGACAACTCGCTTTACAGCGGCACGTTTTCGTTGATCCATGACACGCGAAACAGCCCGCTGCAACCGAGCGAGGGTCACTACATCAAGGCCAGCTACGAGCAAGCGTTCGGCGATTTCGACTACGGTCGGTTTGAAGGCGAATACCGCAAGTATTGGTTGATGCGAGAGCGAGCCGACGGATCCGGAAAGCAAACGCTGTCATTCGGGACGCAACTCGGATTCAGCGGCGACGACACGCCGATCTTCGAGAACTTTTTCGCCGGTGGTTACGCCACGATTCGTGGTTTCGACTTCCGTGGTGCTTCGCCCGTCGCGTCGACGGCGGCTGGTCTGATCGAGATCGGTGGTCGGTTCCAATGGCTTAACTCGGTCGAATACATGTTCCCTCTGACCGCGGACGATGCGTTCCGTGGCGTCGCGTTTGTCGACTTCGGAACGGTGGAAGAAGACATCGAGATCAACGAAGATAACTTTCGCGTTGCTCCCGGTTTCGGTTTCCGTGTCGCCATCCCGATGCTCGGCCCAGCACCGCTCGCGTTCGACTTTGCCTTCCCCGTCATGCAGTCGGAATTCGACGACGAGCGAATGTTCAGCTTCTACATGAGTGCCGCCCGCTAAGTTGGCGGTCGTCCTCGCGTCGAACACTTAGGGCAATCATCAACCGCTCGGCGTTAGCCGCGGTTCACCAAAAGCAGTCGGCTAAAGCCTTCGCTCCAACAGTTGGAGTCCAGGCCTTGGCCGATTTTCTTTGCGCCGAGAATTACATGCGGCGGCAATTCTCGCCACCTGTAGGCAGGTTTATGGTCCTACTCAGTGAGCCGCGACTGCGTGTTTTTGCGGATGGCCTATTTCCTTTCACACGCACAACACGCTGCCATTGTGAGCGCGTATCATGATGCCACCGACCCGCTGGATCACACCAACGGCCGTTCGGTTCTCTTCAAGCATCAGACATTTTTGGGGCATCTCTCATGGAGTCGAATACGACTGCTGCTTCTGCACGCGCGTCCTCTCAATCCCGTTCAAGGCACGCGTACTGGCGGAGGCCTCTTTTCTGGGGATTGGCGGTTGCCATGCTTCTCATTCCCACGGGTGTTGCCGCGTGGTTGACAGTCGGCGTTAGTAGTGACACGCAAGCCATTGTGACGACGGATTCGGAGAAGTGGCAGCAATTCGGCAAGGTTCAGCGGTATACGTCGAACGTCGTCAATACGATGGATTCCTACACGGAAGATGTCCGGTCGGCGATCGGCAAGCTCGAGGCGCAGTTAGGTGATCTGGAAGAAGACTGGAGTGAGACCGACGAGGCGATACGGACGTCAGACGCGCATTTGGACGCGGCACTTCGGGATCCATTCAACACACCTTTGATTGGCGACGACGGTGGACGGAATTTCAAGGACTCGCTCGCGAACCGGGCGACAGTAGCGAATCTCTACGTCGACAATTTCGAGAAGCACAGTTCTCTCCCGGACTCCGACAAGGTTCGTATCGCTGGGCCTATGCGGCAGGTGCTGTTGGGGATGTTTTGCATGGCCGGTGAGTATCAAGAACCTTTGGATGTTCTTCGAGGCGAGTACAAGAACGGATGCCGTGATCCGCTCGTGCTCTACATCTTGATGCTCAATGAAGAGCGAGGTAGTGACCAACGATACGAATACTACCAAGCCGCACTGCAGAACCTTGAGATGCGTCCGGTTTGCAAACTCCTCGAAGCGATGGTCAAGATCAAGGCAAACGAGTTCCGGAATCGTTGGTCGGACGTGAACTACGTCAGCAATTTGGAGCAAGCAACGGACGCCTTCGTCGACGCGGTTGCCGAGCAAATTGGAGATGCCGGGGCGTTGGAAATGCTGCGCGACAACGGGCGACGTCACTTTGACAAGATGAACGGTACCGCACGCGGGGATTTTGTTATTCGGCTATGCGGATTGTCTGAGCATGAGTTCCCTCTGTGGATGCAGCACTATTTTGCCAGTGCCTTTACGAGAGGGATCGCGAAGCGGGCTCGTGGTAGCCGATTTATAAGTGAAACGGCGAAAGAAGATCTCGAGATTGCGTACAACATGAATGAGGTTGCGTCGAAACATTTGCTGCGTTGTTGGACTTTAAATCCGAGTTGCCTGAGTGTGATCAGGGAACTGCTGTCGCTTGAGTCGTCCAATGGGGGAACTCCTTATTCCAAACAACAATGGTTTCGGATCGGAATTGCGAACGCGTGCGACGATGAGCAGTTCTATACTGTTCTCGCAACCTATCTCGTTCCAAAATGGGGTGAGCCACGTGAGGAGTTGGATCAGATGATCGCACTCTGTGCGGCGGTCGATCGCGATGATTTGCCTATCCCTTTGTACGCGTCACACTTTGCATGGAATGCGGTCGTCAATCAATCACGTCAACTTCCGTTAAATGCCGAATTCAGTCTGTTGCATTGTGCCAAGGGGATCATCAAGTATCTCAAAACAAGCCCTTCGAACGGGCACGGTAAATTCGG
The DNA here is from genome assembly GCF_000346505.1 of Aporhodopirellula sallentina SM41. GTDB lineage: Bacteria > Planctomycetota > Planctomycetia > Pirellulales > Pirellulaceae > Rhodopirellula > Rhodopirellula sallentina. Next base: position 17,098 of record NZ_ANOH01000094.1, on the reverse strand, counting down.
TGGAGGGCGTGCGATGTTAGTGGCTCGCGTGCTATGGGATTGGGGCCAGTTTTCAGATCTCGCGTGGGTGTTCACGGAGCATCTCCCAGCGTACCGGGAGAAAGAGTATCGACTGAGCTATTTTATGAATTTGAATCTGGCCTATATGGTCAGCTACTTTGCTTCCCGCGGCGAGACGGCGCTTTGGCTGACGCTTCACAATGATCTATTCATGCGCAGCGATCGGTTGACCGAAGCGAAGGTCGCTCATGACCGAGAGATCATCGAGCGATTGAGAGAAGTGTACGGGAAAGATGCCCAGTGGGTCTTAGATCATTGTGAACGGATTTGTGATTGGTGGACGACCTATCACGCAGGCGAGCCCGTTCTGTTGGCCATCGATGAGGAGAAGTTGGGTTGGGACTGCTATTTCCGCGAGCGTCCGGTTTATGTTGAAAATGGCATCGAGATACGTACGCCCTATAAAGATTCCCTCTCGATCATGCGTCCGATGCTGTTGTTCACCGGTCCGCACGCGATCGAGGCAGAGGTCGAATTGATCGAGGGAACCGATGATTACTTCTCGATCGCGTTGTTTGCGGGGCCTGTCGGTGGCGAAAACTTCGAGCAGAGCTTCAGCGGCGGGACGTTGCGTTTTCAGCCAACGCTTAAACAGATCGTGTTCGACAGCCTGCCGAGTTATGGATATTGGGGCGACGACCCACATCGGAAGATTTACAGTTTCGATCAAGCGGTCAAAGCCAAAGTGCGACTCGAGGTTCGAGACGACAGTTTGAGAGGGTTTGTCAATTCAAGTGAGGTGGAAGCGATGCGTCGAAGGATCGATACGCACGGATACGTCCAGTTCGGACGCTATAACGTTCAGTTCGGAGCCAACGACTCAGAGTTGGTTCGGTATCGAGTGACCAACATGAAAGTCATTCCTCTCGCAGAAGACGCCGAGGATCAGGTATCCGCCACATCCGCAAATCTTCGGTAGGTTATGGTCCGCGTGACACACGCAACAAGCGTACACGCAACTCGTGCACAACATGCACCAAGCAACAAAAGTGGGTTGCGCCCCGCATGACACTTCAAACAAAAGTGTAAGATGCGTGTGTCCGTAGGTCGCGCTCGGTATGACCTGGGTTCTATTCAGCTTTTCCTGCTACTTCCATCATGGGGCGTTTGTGTGATGTTCGTGAGAAATGTTTTTGAGGTTTTCCGGAAGTCTGCTTGCGCTTTGTTGAGCGTTGGGCTTTGTTCGGTGGGTGTCGTGGGAGCGGACGAGCCGACGCCCGGTTACAACACGAAGATCCCTGACAAGATCATGACGCCCAGCGAAGTGGATACGTCGATCGGGAAGCTGAGCTTTTTTGACGGGATGCCCGACGAGCCAACCGTCGACAAGCTTTACGACAACCTAACGGTGATGCGTGGAGTCGAAACATTCCTCAACGGTATCCCGGCGACCTCCATCGAAGGGCTTCGGGAAGGGCATGTTGAACTCGGTATCGAACGTTCCAACGAAGTGCTGTTGTTTGATCACCTGGCCGATTCCAATCCGCTGTTTTTGACCGCGAATACCGATACCGTTTATTGCTCGACGTTTCTGCATCTCGACCAAGACGGACCGACCGTTGTTGAAATCCCGGCCAAGTGCGGACCAGGAACCGTCAACGACGCGTATTTTCGGTTCGTGATCGACATGGGAGTGCCCGGACCCGACGGCGGGAAAGGGGGCAAGTACTTGATTCTGCCTCCAGGTTATGAGGGCGATTGGGATGGTCCCATCGGCGGCAAAGAAACCGAGATCGACGGAGAAAAGTATTTCGTGGTGGAGTCGCCGAGCTACGTCAATTGGGTGATCCTGCGAGGATTCTTGGTTGACGGCAAGACGGATTTTTCGGCCGCGATGTTTCGCAACGGCTTCAACGTCTATCCGTTCGCGAAACGAAACAATCCACCCGAGATGCGTTTCGTGAGTGGGTCGACGAAGTCCTTCAACACCATCCATGCGAATAACTTCGAGTTCTATGGGGAGTTGAACCGTGTGGTCGATCGCGAGCCTGTCGGGTTGCTCGATCCGGAGATGCGTGGGTTGTTCGCCTCGATCGGTATCGTGAAGGGAAAGCCGTTCAATCCCGATGAACGGATGAAGCGATTGTTGGTCGATGCCGTGGCGATCGGAAATGCGACCGCGAGGGCTCTCGTGTTTCGTCCCCGAATGGATGGGGTGTCCATCTATCCCGACTCGGATAGCCAGTGGATGACGGCGTTTGTCGGCGGCGATTATCGATGGCTGCGAGACAAAGGAGTCGGTGGGCGAAACCTCGACGCGCGAACGATGTTCTTCTACCAAGCGACGGTGAACACGCCCGCGATGGTGTTGAAGATGGTAGGGAAAGGGTCGCAGTACGCGTACGCGGTTGCGGACAAAGACGGCAAGTACCTCGACGGATCGAAGACGTACAAGCTGATGATTCCGGCAAACGTTCCCGTGAAGGATTTTTGGTCAGTGGTGATCTACGATCCTCAAACGCGTTCGGAACTGCAAACCGGCCAGCCGTTTCCGAGCAAGAATTCCAAACGGAGTGAGTTGGTAGAAAATTCAGATGGTTCGGTGGATCTGTACTTTGGGCCAAAGGCACCCGAGGGCAAGGAGCGAAATTGGATCCAGACGGTTGCCGGCAAAGGTTGGTACACGATCCTGCGTCTCTACGGACCGCTCGATCCATGGTTTGATAAAACATGGCGACCGGGTGAGATTGAGTTGATGCCGTAGCGCTTCTATTGCCGGTAGCACTGCCCCAATGACAACAGCCCCAAGGGGCCACGCTATGTCAGCCCAAGGCAACGCCTTGGGACCGGCGGACACGCATTCCAATCCCTAGCCTCGAAGAAGCGGTCCTAATCGAGCGATGGCGGGAGCCGGTTGAGCTAGCGGGCTGTTGGTTTCTTCGTTTAACGGCAATACAGTTCAATGAAGCACCGGGTTGTGGCGTTTTCGTTTAACCGGTAGCCGTAGGCGACGCTTGACGGAACACAACCTACCCTTCGGGCACGGGTTAAACGAAAATTGAACGGTACTGCGTTTAACGGACAGCCAAAGGCGACCTACTTGCCACTGCCATGTCGCCCACCGCTACCGGTTAAACGAAACAGGTTGACTCTTGATTAAATCGACAAACCGGCGAGCGAGGGATTGTGTGGGATCCCTTGCTTGCGCAGCGGGCTAGTATATCAACAGCCTGCTAGGGGATGCCCCGTTGGGGCGTGAAGAGATTTGGCCAAACGTTGGGCGGTGTTTTTTGTGCACAAAGCCCGGAACGGCGGATTCATGTTGGTCGCGTAGGTCCGGTTCCTACCGGCAGGGTCGAATTCGTCCGGTGGGAACCGGAGCTACACGATTTGTAAAAACGTTTAGCCGACGAGTGTCATCGACTTTTCGATCCGGACGCGTTGGAGATTGCTTGATAGCGTCGTCTTGAGAACGTTGAGGTTTCGGATCTCGGATTCACATTGCTGGGTGTCCGATCGCAGCGTTTCGCAGATTTCCAACAGCGATGTGATGCTGGACTTCACGCGGTCGAACAGTCCGCCAAAGGCGTGTTCCGGCGGTAGCAGAGCGGCTTCGGTGACGCCCGCCATTCGAATGAACCGCAGGATCTTTGCGTTGCGTTGCAGGTGTGAGGTGGACTTAGCGATTTCTTGAAACCAATTTTCGGCGCGCTCGAGGCCTCCGAAGAGAGTCTGCAGTTTCTCGTCGGATTGTCGCAACAACAGTTCGAGGTGTTTGGTCGCCGACGAGGATTCGGTGAACTGGATTTGGTTCAAGAAATGCGTGGCGATCTCGCTTTGCAGTGCCGCGACGCAAATGTCGAACGACAACGTGGTCAGAGACGAGCGAACGTTGTTGACTTGGTCGAGCAATTCAACGATCTGTTCGCGCGTGTCCTTCTCGGCGGCGGCGAGTTCACCAGCGATGGCCTCGAGCGTCCGAGTCGTCGCGGCGACTCGCGCGTTCAACGCGACCGTACTGATCGATGCGGAAAGTTGTCGCATCGTGTGACACGATTGTAGGAAGCTGCCGTTGGATTCATTCAGGGAAGACAACTCCGCGAGCATGTCGGCGAGGTTGCGATCGCATTCACGGTTGGCGTTGGCGAGTTGGCTGATGGGCGACGAGTGGTGACCAGACGCGAACGCATGCGATGCCCAGTGATGCGAGTTGGATTTGCGTTGCTTCAACGTGTTTTGGCGACGCGTCATTTCGCTGGCCAGTGCCTGATGCATGAACGTCGGATAGTCCGCGAAGCCGAGAGCATGCAGTTCTTTGGTGAGACTTGCGAGCCCGACTTCAATAGTTGCGTCTATACTGAGTCCTTCTTCGGAGGCTGCGTGTTCATCGGCGAGGACGCGGGCATAGACGTCCGATACGATCGGCAACAGTTCGCTGGTCGGTTTGACTCGGACCGACAAATACCCGTTATCAATCGGGGTGGCGACCGCCATCACCCAGTAATACTCGCCGGTCTTGGCTCGGTTTTTGACGTAGGCGGCGATCGGTTGGTCCGCTTGGATCGTGTCCCAAAACACGCGAAAGACCGACGCGGGCATGTCGGGATGTCGGATCTTGCTGTGCGGTTGGCCGATTAGTTCCGACTCTTCGTACCCAGAAACGCGTACGAAGACGTCGTTTCCGCTGAGGATCACGCCGCGACGATCGGTGGTCGAGAAGAACAGTTCCTCGACACCAAAGTCACGTTCACGATCAATGCAGGTTTGAATCTTCCGCCGCATCACAGGGGCTCTACCAAAACGTTGTTTTTGTAATCTGCACTTCAGTGTGCAGAAAAAGATTCAACGCAACGGCGGCCACGTCAATGAACTTCTGAACAGAACGGCACTGCGACGCTTGGGTATTGGGAGGGTTCGTTCGGTTATGGCGATCAGGCGGAAGGTCTCGGCCGTTTTTTAGGACAGTCGGGAGTTCATCGAGCGAGTGACGGGTGTTCCGTCAGAGCTAGATGATGAACCGTGTTTATTTCGTTTCGATCAGGCCGACGGTGTCGAGTTGGTAGTTGGTGTAGGTTTGGAAGTCGCCGCGGTTCCACAGGATCACTCGACGTGTTTCGTCTCTTACGATGACGGGGCGGATGTTTTTGACGTGGGAGTCATGAGTGATTGGAGTCCATTGAATGGTCTCAACGTTGTCTGCCGGCGATAATTGGGCCCGATAGATTTCGTGTTGTCCGTTAAGGTCTTTCCCCGTCGACGGATCGACGTCGGTGGAGATCACGACAAAGGTTGGGTCGACGGGATCGAGTGTGATCAGGCCTGTGTAACTGGCCTCGCGGTCGTAGAGGCAATTGCCTCCGAATGCGACTTCGCGGTCGATCCACTGCTCACCGTTCCACGACGCGATCCGGTATCGTTGGTCTTGATTGCTCCGGTAGACGGTGTAGCCGATGTGTGGGTGTCCCTGTTTGTCGATGGCGATGGAACTCGTCCATGCAGCTCCCTCGGCGCTGAGGATAGGACCTCGCCCCGGTTTGCCTGTGCCTTGGTAGACGCGTTCGGTTTCGCTCGGACGCAGCGGTCCGTCTCTTTCGAGTGATTTGATGCGCGTGTTGTCGGCGCTAAAAAATTGCCCGTCGCGGAAGCAGAAGTAGTAGATACTGTTTCCGTAATCGCGAGGGTGTGCGTCGGTGATCGCCACGTGCACGGTTCCGTCGTCGCCACCGGTATAGCGTGCATAGGGACGGTGGCGTCCGCCGACTTCGCTTTGAAAGAAGTGGACCGGCTCGTTCCATGTTTCTCCGCAATCGTTTGACGTGACGAAGGAAGGATCGAAATTGATGCCGCGGAAGAAAATCGCGAGCGAACCGTCGGCGATTTCGAAGAGGTTCATGTAGGTCACGTTGTCACGTGGGCTGGCCATCACTCGCTCGTGTTTTTGCTCGTCGCTCCACTGCAGCGGCGAGTCGAGAGTCGTGTAGCGCGAGTAGTGATAGCGGTCACGATTGTGCCGGGCATAGACGGCGAGCACACGGCCATCGGGACAGACATGAAAGACGGGTGAGTTGTGATCGTCATGATCGAATCGCGCGTTCATCGTTGCGAGCCCGATCGGTCGGTCTTCGGCCACATCGTAGACGCCAACGAGAGCCGGGCCGGCACCGTTGCCCTGAACCGAACCGATGAAAAGTTTGCCATCGTGCAAGATCGCTCGTGGATCTTGATACCAACACCAACCGCCTTCTTTCATGAAAACGGTAAACTCATGTCGGTCGGCATCGCGGTCGTACTGAGCGGGCTCGGCGGCGTGGCCGATCACGGAACACGTGAGAGCCAGGATGCAGGCGAGGCTCTTGATGCAACTGAGAAGCCTGATGCACATGAGGGGCCGGTTACAGGTGGTGGGCAGGACAGGGGTGCAGGGGAACTTCATTGGTCGGCTCGTTGGGGTGCGGAACACGTCAGCGTCTCGATGGTGCGGGCCGAGGTCAATTGCCCATGAACACCTCGACGGATTCGGGGAGTTGTTCGAGATACAGTTCTGACAATTGACCGGGCGAGATATGCAGTCGCCTAAGATCGTGTTTGTGCAGGAGAGGTGTCAAGTCGGTGATCGCGGTATCGCGGATATCGAGTTCCTGTAGATTGAGGCCTGCCAAACCCGTCAAGTTTTCGAGGCCGGTTTCGCGAACGTCCAGCACCTTGGGACGCAGGACGTAGAGAAGGCTCAGTGGGACTTGGTTATCGAGTCTTCCGGGAAAACGACGGAACAAACGAATGAGTTTCGCACCACGCAACCGAACCGTCTCGGTTTCCGGATCGAAAGAGAATTGCAGCGGGTCCCAGTGCGGGTTGTTGATATGGATCCACGCGTTGGTCACTCTTTCGAGATCTTCGATTGAGTTCCTCTGCAGGCTGTCATAGATGATCATCTTTTCGGCGAGTTGCCCGCGCTGTGGTTTCTTAGGACGGTGTTTGCATAAGTCCCGTATGAGTGCAATGAAATCGTCGGTGGTGAGGTTACCGTCGGTGTCCTGAAACGTCTGGTACTTCTCCGCGAGGTGCACGAGATCGAGATCGATGATCTTGCCTTCTTCCGACAGCGCCAACGCCGCGTCAAAATCTTGAGTTAGGAAATGCAGGTAAAACGTTTGCAACCAAACTTTGGATTCCGGTAGTGGGTCAAACTGAATAATCGTTTTGATATGCTGCAACGCGTGATTGATCGCGGCCGGCATCGCTTCTTCACGTAGCAGCATCGCGTCGGTGATGAAGTCGGAGTGATTGATCGCCGAGAGGACCTGCGACATTTCGCGTTCTTGTGAGGATCGCTTTTCGGCGAGATACCGAGCGAGCGAATCTTCGGCCTGCTTTTGCGAACTTTCGGCCGCCGCCTGTGCCTTTTCAGCACGGTCGCGTGCTTCGACGGCGTCTTGGCGGCTGAGGCGGAGTTGGATGACAAAGTACGCGACGCAAAACGTAAAGATGGTGAACAAACCGATCGCGATCGAACAGGTCTCGCGATGCCGACGGTAGAACAGGGCGGCCTCGCGTCGTAGGCTGGGCGATTCGACCGACGTGCTGTATCCGCTGAGGAAACGCGAGATGTCTTCCCGGAGATCTTCAATCTTTTGGTATCGATCCTCCGGGTTGGGCTTGGTCGCCTTGCGGACCGTTGCAGCCAACGCGGGATCGACTCGGGTGAGCGCATCGGAGTCCGTGGTGGGGACGTCGAGGGTGAGGAGTTCGCCGAGAAGGCATCCCATCGAGTAGATGTCCATCCGTGGCGTCTTGGTTTGTCGCCGGTCTTTTTGCTCGGGCGACATGTAGATGGGTGTCCCCTTCGCGGAATCGAGCAGCGAACCGTACAGGTCGGGGTCGAGCAGGACCGTCGATTCGCTCTGGTCTTTCTCGCGGGCCATGACAACGCCCATTCCCCAGTCGCAAACTTTCACTTCCCCGAAATCCCCGACAAAGATGTTTTCGGGTTTGATGTCGAGGTGCAGCACTCGCCGTGAGTGGGCGTAGGCGATCGCGTCGCAAACCTTTTGAAAGATTTCCAGCCGGCGGTGCAACGGGAACTCTGCGTCCTGTTCCCCTTTTTTGATTCCTTTGATCACGTCTCGCAAGGAACGACCGAGTTTCAGCTCCATCGTGAAGAAGGGGCGGCCTTCCGCGTCCACTCCCATGTCGAACAGGTCGATGATGTTGGGGTGATCGAGCCGGGCGGTCAGGTGAGCCTCGCGCAGGAAGGCATCGAAATGATCGCGTGAAAATTCTGGCCGAGGTTTGGCTAGTGCTGCGTGCCGGGCTGCCTTGGCGTCGTAAACGCGATAGACCTCCTTCATTCCTCCCCGGCCGATGAGTTCGTGAGATTCGTAGCGGGTCTTGATGCGAGAAATGGCGCAGTACAACGGACAAATGTCGTCGTCCGACGTCAGCCCGTGGCCGGAGGTCTTCAGCGGGTCGGCCTGTTCGAACACGTCATCCACGATCGAATCGAGCCGTGCGAGCGGTCCCGAGGTGTTAGGTGGCGTTGCCTGGTCGTCGGTCATGAGAAGTGGGTTCGAGGTGAGAGTGGCGTTCTCGTGGTCGGGGCACGGTTGGCAGGCGAGTCAGGGGAGTTGGTCTGGGTTGGGTTGGTCGGCAGGATTGATTTGGTCGGCAGGGTTGATTTGGTTGGCAGGGTTGATTTGGTTGGCAGGGTTGAAATTTTGATCGGGGGTGAATTGCTGATCGGGGTTGGGGGTGTAATCAGGGGTGGGTTGATGGTCGGGGAATTCGAGTTCGCGTCGCAGTTCGTAGGACTCGCGGACCAAACGTTTCTTAACTCGGTGCTTGAGCACGTAAACGCTCTCTTCGCGGATGCCCAAGTCGCGGCTGATTTCGGCCGCCGATTCGCCTTCAACGCTGCGGATAAAAACGTCGAGTGCGTCGCCGGAGAAAACAGAACGCAAACGCTCGAGGGCGAGATTGACGATGTGTTGACGCCACTCTTTCTCGATCTGCTGTTCCATGTCTGGTTCGCACATCAAGGTTTGTTCGAGATGAGTCGCATCGGTGCTGAACGATTTCTGGCTTCGTTTATGTCGCCGATGCCAGTCCATCGCTGTGTTGTGCACCAACCGCGACAGCCAGGTGCGAAAGCGTGCCCGGTTGGGTTGATGTTGATAGTTGGCCAAGTCTTTCCATAAACGCATCAGTGTTAGCTGACATGCATCGTCGAGATCAGCCTGCGAGATTCCTAGATGGACCAGTACACGCCGGATAAAGGGACGGTAGTATTCGAGCAACTCTTCCCATGCCGGATGATCTTGACCTGATTGGGCAAGCTCTAACAGCGAAATGCGCGTCGGTAGGTTCTGTGATTGACTGGTCATTCAACCTTACTGGTCATCCAACAATACAGTGGGGTGTTATTGGCGGAACGCTGCAGTATACCAAAGGTCGACGGCGGAGAGGTGGAAACGCTCGAACATGAAACCAGAATCGTTCATTGCAAAACCGTGTCGCGAGTGAACCGTGTCAAGGCAAAACCGCGACGTGCGACGCGTCAATCCCGACTGACTTCGAATGCGATACGAGCTCAAATAGCCGCGTTGCTTTCGTTGCGGTCGTTTACAGCGTTTCGACATTTGATGTGTTTGATCCCTATTGCAGGGTTCGGCAGGTTCAGACGCCGGTAATTCTGGCGACATCGGCAACCTCATTTTTAATAGCGCCCTCGTCGACGTCCGTTGGCAGTTATCTCACACCGCGATCTTGGCATTTGCATGACGCTTGTCTCATCGAATCGGCGAAAACCAACGTGGGGATGGTTCGACAGTTTTCCGTTTGACCCGGCGCGAGTCCCCTTTTTCTACGGAACGGTGGTTTTGGTTTGCGGGACGTTGGGTGTGCTCGCGAGCGCGCCCGGCCAAACAGTTGGTGTGTCGGTGTTCACCGATTTCCTGATTGATGCGCACGAGTTGTCACGCAGTTGGATCAGTTTCGCGTATCTCGCTGGAACGATCGGTAGCGCGTTGATGATCAGTCGTGCCGGCCGTCTGTACGATCGGTTCGGAGGGCGTTTGGTTTCGACGATTTCGGCAACGATGCTAGCGGTCGTTTTGATCGGGATGAGTCTGTCCGATCGGATCGCGGGGGCCGTCGCGTCGTTGTTGCCGGAGAGCTATTGCGACGCGGTTTCGGTCGTGGTGTTGTCGGTTGGCTTTTTCGCAATGCGGTTTTTCGGCCAGGGCATGTTGACGTTATCGTCACGCAACATGGTGCTCGAGTGGTTTGAACAGCGACGCGGGATGGCGCTGGCGTTTATCGGGATTTCGATTGCGTTCGGGTTTTCGGTGACGCCGCCGATCTTTGAGTGGTTGATTCAGAAGGGCGGTTGGTCGTGGGCGTGGAGGACGATCGCGGTTTTGGTCGCCGGGTTTGCGGTTGTTTCGCTGTGTTTCAGTCGTTCACGTCCTGAGGAACACGGGATGTTGCCCGATGGGCCTTTTGCGAAAGAGGGACGCAAGGCGCACGCGGAGACTTTGCAGGGAAGGCAATTCACGCTCGCCGAGGCAAGACGCACCTATAGTTTTTGGGTGTTGACGTTTAGCGTTGTCTTGTCGGGATTGTTGTTGACGGCGTTTTCGTTCCATGTGGTGTCGATTTTTGCCGACGCCGGGATGTCGCGAGCGCGTGCCGTGGCGGTGTTCGTTCCGGCGGCGTGCGTGAGTGTTGCGATTGAGTTTGTCGGCGGTTGGCTGAGTGATTTTGTCAAGTTGAAGTATCTCGCGATGGTTCAGTCGGCCGGCAGTTTGACGCTCGCGATCGCGTTGACATTTTTGGATTCGGGAGCGTCGTTGGTTTTCGTCGTGGTCGGCATGGGGATGATGCAGGGAATGTTTTCGATCGTGTCGGGCGTGACGTGGCCACGCTTTTTTGGGCGGACACATTTGGGAGCGATCTCGGGTTTTTCGACGTCGATCGTGGTCGGTGGAACTGCGATTGGTCCGTATTTGTTTAGCGTTGCACACGACCGCACGGGCTCGTATCAGCCTGCCACGATGCTGTGTGCTGTTTGCGCAGTGGCTTTGATTGCGGCGTCATCGCGGGCAGACCGACCGGTTTAGAACCGATCGGCACGTTCGAGTCGTTTGGATGGTCGAAATGTCGATTGCTCGCACGGTCCCGCATAGATGTTGCCGCGGGTATGGACCAAAATCGTATCGGTAATCTTCGAGGTGGCGGCTGAGGTGATCGTTGGGCGGATTGGGGGAAGATGTGACTATGCTGGGTGAACGTTTGGCTCAAATGAATCAGAAGGTGACTTGATGCGGTTCGGTGTTTGTTTTGTTCTCGCGTTGCTGTGTGTGTCTATCTCCGGTGCGGATGAATGGTTACCCGCGACGCTCGAGAAGGCTGGCGAGAATCGCGACCAGATGCAGCGTGCGCTTGAGGAAGTGCCTGATTCGCAGCGTGAAGGGATGGAGTTCCTGATTCGACACATGCCGGATCGGGACCTGAAAACGTTGAAGGCGGATTACTTGCTCGAGAACGTGCGTTTGGCGTACGAAGCGTGGGAGTCGGCGAATTGGCGAGATCAGATCCCGAAGGATGTTTTTCTCAATGATGTGCTTCCCTACGCGAGCGTGACGGAGACTCGCGAAGATTGGCGGGCCGATTTCTATGAGCGGTTCGCGGGACTCGTTCGCGACGCTCAGACGGCGGGCGAAGCGGCGGCGATCTTGAACAACAACATCTTTCGAACGCTGAATGTCAAATATTCGACCAAGCGCAGGCGACCGGATCAAAGCCCGAGCGAATCGATCGAGCAAGGTTTAGCGTCGTGTTCGGGATTGAGCGTGTTGTTGATCGACGCGTGTCGCGCCGTTGGGGTTCCCTCGCGGTTTGTGGGAACGCCGTTGTGGTCCAATCGTTCGGGGAACCACAGTTGGGTGGAGATCTACGACAACGGTTGGCACTTCACCGGTGCGTGCGAGGCGACCGGCAGTGATCTCAATCGGGGCTGGTTCGTGGACCGGGCGTCCAAGGCGATTCGCGACAACCGGTTGCACGCGATCTATGCGAGTTCCTATCGCAAGACACCGGTGACGTTTCCTTTGGTGTGGGATCGGAAGGCGGACTACGTTTATGCGGTGAACGTGACCGATCGCTACACGCGGTTGAAGGAAGAACTACCCGAGGGTACCGAGCGTGTCATGTTTGTGGCGATGCGTGGCGATTCCAACGAGCGGGTTAGCCTGAGATTGGTGGTTTCGGACATGGATGGCAGCGAAGTTTTTCGCGGAGTCACCAACGATGAGAGTTTCGACCGGAACGATCACATCAGTGCCCCGTTGAAGGTGGGCGAAACGTACGACGTTCGTTTTGGCGAGTTCCCGATAGAGAGAGTGCGAGTGGTCGGCGATGACCAGTTAGTTGTGTTTCAAGCGGAGCAGTCCGATCCGACGTTAGAGACGAAGGCGAAAGGGCCGACCAAGTCACAGATCGATGAGATGGTCGCATCGTTGTGGACAAAGTATCGCGAATCGGAGATAGCGGTTCGCAAAGCGGAGAACACGAAACGCGAGATCACGATCGGCGAACGGAAGATGCCGTTTTGGTACAAGGTGTTCGGTGAAAAACCGGCAGACGGACGCCGACTGTTTATCTCGATGCACGGCGGTGGCGGGGCTCCCGCTCGCGTGAACGATCAACAGTACGAAAACCAAAAGAGACTCTATCAGCCAGAGGAAGGAGTTTACTTCGTCCCGCGAGCGCCGACGGACCATTGGAATTTGTGGCACGAAGCTCACATCGACGATTTCTTCCAACGTGTTATCGAGAACATGGTTTTGTTAGAGGGCGTGAATCCCGATCGAGTCTACATCATGGGATATTCTGCGGGCGGTGACGGCGTCTTTCAACTCGCACCGAGAATGGCGGACCGGTTGGCTGCGGCGGCGATGATGGCGGGGCACCCCAACGAGACGACACCGGAGGGCCTACGCAATTTGCCTTTCACGATTCACATGGGTGGACTCGACAAAGCGTACAACCGCAATCAGAAAGCCGCGCAGTGGAAGGCCCGTTTCGCGGAGTTGCATGCGAAGGATCCAGGCGGATACGTTCACGAGGTAACGATCCACAAGGGGATGGGGCACTGGATGCAGCGCAAAGACGCGGTCGCGGTGCAGTGGATGGCGAAGTTCACTCGGAATCGATTTCCTGAGTCGATCGTGTGGAAGCAGGACGATCGAACTCATTCGCGTTTCTATTGGGTCGCGGTCGATGAAGCCGATCAAAAAGCCGGCGCCGTCGTCCGTGTCAAACGTGACGGTCAGTCGTTCGAGATCGTGCAGTGCGACGTGCCGCGACTGCGGATTCGCGTCAACGACGACATGATTGATTTCGATAAGAACGTTCGTGTGGTCTACAAAGGAAACGTTCTGTTCGATGAAAAGTTAAATCGCCAGCGTTCCGTGGTGGCGGAGACCTTTGCCGAGCGACATGACGTCAGCGCGGTATTCAGTGGCGAGATCGAGGTGGCGATTCCTCGATAAAGTCAACGTTCGCGAGCAGGATCGTGGCCGGAGTCGCCAAGACTTCGGAGAGCGCCGGAAGCTTGTGAGCGGGTTTGGTTGTGCTGCGGTGGTCTGAATTCTGGCGAATCCATGTACAAGGGCTCGGGGGCTTCCGCTTCGGGAGTTTTTTATCGCGAGAAGAGCGAAACGCTATCGGGCGTTGGTTCGTGGAGGATATTCGACAGCGTGGTTTCTGCGTCGCGTCCGGTGAGGGGTCGCAGACGCAGGTCTTGGAATTCGACTTTCATCGGGGCACCGGCGTGCAGTTGCAATCCGAGCAACCCGGTGGTGGTGGCGTCTTGATGACGGTCGGTGAGGTCGAGTGTGGTGATTCCGTTGACTTGGTGGATCATCCGGTTGCCTACCGCGACGATGCGAAGTTCGTTCCAGTCCGATGCAACGAATTGGGTGTCGTTGCCGACTTTGCCGATGACCTTCTTTTTGCCGTCGGCGCCGATGATGATTCGTTGGCCGCGGGTCGCGATGATGCCGCGACCGGTTTTTTCGCCGTACATCATGCCGAAGTATTCCTGCTTGGGATGCAAGTCGGCTTGATAGCCCGCCAACGCGTAGCCCTGTTCATTAACCAGTTTGCTGCGGTATTGGACGCCGGAATTGTTGCCTTCGAAACGGACGCGGCAACGGAATTCGAAGTCAGCGACTTCGCCGCCTTGCCAGATCAAGAACGTGTTCGCTTTGGTTGGTTGCTCGGTTGTCGTTTGTCCTTGGATCGAACCGTCGACGACGGACCAAAACGGATCCAGTCCCTTCCACCCGTCGAGCGTTTTGCCGTCGAAGAGCGTTTGGAACTTCGACTCCGCGTCGGCGGTGGTGTCCGCTGGGACGGTGGCCTCACCGGCGTGAGCGATATTGGAAAACGCCAAAAGGCAGAGAGTTAGGCGGCATGCCGCGTGGAAGAGACGGATTGTCATCGAGAGGCTCGCGAGCGGTTGGGGAGGGAGGGCATGGCGGGGGATTCGGCGTGCGCAGGGCGCGGCGATTCATTGTTAACGTATTTGCCCTATAGAGAGAATGCAAGCGATCCCACGTTGTATCGTTGGCGAATTGGCCGGTCGCGGGCAGGAGGTCTGTCGGCGGGACCAGGGGGAGCCTCGACGAGTCGGGGCTGGATTCGTACCATTCCGGTTTCGAACGCTAGGTTTCGAATCGGAAGTTTTGGTGTACGCGGTTTGGCCTTTTGTGGTCGCGAAACCGCGAGGGCAACCGGCCGATCGATCTGACGACCTGGCACACGATCACGCTAGCGATTCATTTCACCCCGGACACGCCGACGATGGCTGATTATTTAGAACCTGGAAAGAAGGCTCCCGCGTTCACGCTCAAGGACCAGGACGGCAACACCGTTCGTCTGAAAGATTTAGCGGGCAATCCCGTCGTGCTGTACTTCTATCCGCGAGACAACACGCCGGGGTGTACCAAGGAAGCGTGTGCGTTTCGCGATCGGTATGACGAGATGAAATCGCTCGGGGCGCAGTTGTTCGGAATCAGCACGGACTCGGCCGAGAGTCACGTGAAGTTCCGCGACGAGTATGAATTGCCGTTCCCGTTGCTGGTCGATGCGAACCACGCGATGAGTGAAAAGTACGGCGCGTGGCGAGAAAAGAACATGTATGGCAAAAAGTCGATGGGCATGCAGCGTTGCACCTACGTGCTCGATGATGCCGGCAAGGTCGTTAAAGTTTGGAAACGCGTTCGCGTGGACGGACACGATCAACAAGTCATCGACGTGCTCACAGAGTTGGGATCGGATTCGTGATGGAAAAGTATTGTATCGGCATCGACTTGGGGACAACCAACAGTGTTGTCGCGTACACGACGGCTAGGGACGAGGGCGACGACTCGCAGTCGGTTCGTCGGGATGACGCGCCGGAGATTCATCTGTTGCCGATTCCTCAAGTCGTCGGCCCGGGGCAGGTCGAGTCGCGGACGTCGCTGCCGTCGTTTTTGTATCTGCCTCGCGAGAACGAAGTGGACGCATTGCGGATCGATCCGTCGTCATTGCCCCACGGGGAAAGTCCGACGTCGTTCCCGGATCCGAGCGAAGGCGTGGTGGGGGCGTACGCGAGAGAGCAATCCGCGGACAACCCGCAGCGCGTCGTCGTGGCGGCGAAGAGCTGGTTGTGTCACGCCAAGGTCGGACGGACTGACGCGGTGTTACCATGGCAATCACCGGAGGAGGTGCCGAAGGTTTCGGCGTTTGAGTGCACGCGTCGTTACCTGCAACACTTGATCGCGGCCTGGCACGCGGCGTTTCCTGACGCGCCGATTGACCAGCAGCAGGTTGTTTTGACGGTGCCGGCGTCGTTCGATCCGGCGGCACGAGATTTGACCCGGCAGGCTGCGATCGAGGCCGGTTTGAGCGACCAGTTCGTGTTGCTCGAGGAACCACAGGCGGCGGTTTATCGTTATCTGGCATCGGCCGGCGGATCGTGGCGGGAGTCGATGAAGCCCGGCGATACTTTGTTGGTCGTTGACGTCGGTGGCGGGACAACGGACTTGACCCTCGTCGGTGTCGGCGAGGACGACGGCGACTTTGTCCTGCGGCGTCACGCGGTCGGCAATCACTTGTTGGTCGGCGGTGACAACATGGACTTGGCGTTGGCGTATCAGGCGACTGAGAAGTTTCGCGAGCAAGGACACGATCTCGATCCGTGGCAGAGCACGTCGTTGTGGCATGCGTGTCGCGAAGCGAAGGAGCGATTGATGGCGGCCGAGGGACCGGGCTCGCATTCGATCTCGGTGCTCGGCAGAGGCAGTTCGTTGATCGGCGGAACGATTACGATCGAGATGTCCAAATCGGAAGCGGCGGGAACGTTGGTGGAAGGATTTTTCCCGATGTGCGGGGCGGACGAACGGCCGCAGATCAACGTGCAGAGTGGTTTCCAAGACATCGGGTTGCCGTACGAGTCGGACCCGGCGATTACGAAACAGGTGGCGGCTTTCTTGGCCGATCATTTGAAGCAAGCGGGCGATTCCGGATCGGGTGATTCCGAATCGAATAACGACAGCGGAGGCGGTTCATCGGTCACGCATTTGCTGCTCAACGGCGGCGTCTTTCGGGCTGACGCGATCCGTTCGCGGATGGAGTCGACGGTGGGGAGTTGGTTTGATCACTCGCCGACGTTGCTCAGCGGGGCGGAGGATTTGGATCATTCGGTGGCGATCGGTGCCGCGTTCTACGGATGGGCCAAAGTCGCCGGCGGGATTCGGATTCGCGGCGGCACGGCGAAGTCGTACTACATCGGGATCGAGACCGCGGGGTTGGCGATTCCCGGTGCACCGCGGCCGCTGCGTGCGGTATGCGTCGCCGCCCAGGGCATGGAAGAGGGCAGCGAAGCGGACGTGCCTGGGGAAGAAGTCGGCGTGGTGGTCGGGACTCCCGCCCGGTTCCGGTTCTTCTCGTCGACGACCCGGCCGGGCGATCGTCCCGGTTCGCGGTTGGACCGTTGGTCGCCGGAGGATCTGCAGGAGAGCGAGCCGATCGAGTTGACGCTGGAGGACGATTC
>NZ_ANOH01000093.1 GCF_000346505.1 Aporhodopirellula sallentina SM41 | reverse complement strand
GGAATCACGATTGCGGCAGACAAGTTACAGGCCGATGGCAAAGAGTGGAAGAATGAAAAGGCTTTGGCTGCTTTCCTCCGCGAGAGATTCCCTCAAATTGGCCTACCCCAAACCACATCGCTTTCCAGGTATCTTGTAATAGACGGCCCCAACGCAGATTTCGTTAATGGTCAAATTGTCGTCGATGCGCGACTGCTCTTGACGGAGCGGGGGATCCGCAGCATCTTTCCGCAGGCATCTATTGGTCGGGACTTCAGTGTCGCCAAACTAAGCCTCAATGCTGAACTTAAGAATAAGCGTTTCAGCCTCTCCGCCAACGTCGAAACAACTGACGCCGAGCAGTTTGCGAAGGTTGCATTAAAGAACGCGTTGGCTGGCAAGGAGTTTGACCTCTTTGGTATCACATGGAAGGTCGAGCCAGCGGACAAAGGCTTCTCCGCAATAGGTACGCTGGCTAGTGGAGATTCAGTCGCCATTAAGAATATTGGTGTCGGCGGCAATGGCATTGATCTCACCAGTGCCCGAATGGAGCCTGAAGACCAAGTCAAGTTGTTGGATGAAAAACTGGGCGACTCACTCGATGATTTCTTTGGGATTTTCGAGCGTGATGGTCAGTCAATTGGGCTTTCTATTGATCGGTTCAGTTTTCAGGCCGGTGGCGTCGAAGTCGGAATAGGGGTCTACATTCCGGGGAGAAGCTTGAATTTTAACGAGCTGGATTGCGATCTCTCGATGCTTGCACAGCTAGATCCAAACACTGTTACTGCGAGATTGGGAGAATGGCGATCAAAGCTAACAGGAAAATATTTGAAGGTAGGCACGGCACTTCTCAACACAAGAAACTTGCGACTCAGTTTTGACGAAAATGGTGGACTTGGTGAAACGCTAAAGAAGGCCCTCGGCGACGAGTTGCGCAAGAAAACGCGAATTGACATCTCTGATCAGTATTACCTTGCCGTTAGCGACGTTGGCTTTTCCAATGATGAGTTGATTCTACGGGCAAAAGCATATCCATCTTCCAGCGACGGCTTTCCCGTGCCGTTGGCTGCGGTACTTCGGATTGGCAAGACGTTTAGCCTAGACTTGGAGCCCGATCTTTCGTCGCTTCGCGAAATGGTGGCTACGGCCTTTCTGGATTTCATTCCTTCACCTCCAGCACCACAAGTTGAGATTCTTGAGGTGGAAGGAAGCGGGTTTGGCTCAAAGGTCCGCTGTCGCGTGACGGGCGAATGGTGGGGAATGGTCGTTGGACCAGTCGAGGTGACGGTTAACTTCGCTACTGGCAAACTAGAAATGGGAACGCTTATCGGCTTTGGCGCTCCAATTCAAGTGCCAATCCCTTCGACGCCATTGGTCTTAAAGAAGCCCCGAGGTAGCTTCGACACTAAGACTCTCGACGTCAGTTTTGGGGCAACAGTAGCGTTTGCTGGTGCAGAAGGATTCGCTGAGAGTTTGTTTAAAGTTGACGGCACTATTTTCACAAACTTGAAGAAGCTGACATTCATTCGTGCCAACGGTCAACTGACGATTCTGTTCCTACCCGTTGGTGAGTCGGAAGCAACTGTTGATCTCACACGAGCCAAAATCGACGCATGGATGCGAATCGGTGAGCAATCAATTGTGCTGATCAAAGGCGAGGCCGGACTGGAACTTCCACTGCCCGGAAAGCCGCACTGGCACTTCTACGGCAACCAGCAGGTCGTAGTCTTCGGTCAGGATTTGTCCAAGCTTCAAGTAACTGGGGACAAGGACGCCATTCGTGGCGCCGCCAATGTCGAATTGTTTGGGCTTGGAAGTGAAGTCGAGACGTCATTTGCAACAAAGTTGCGGATGATGCCACCAGGATTCGACTTAGGCCGTACTCACTTTTCAATCGGTGCCTATCTAGATGCGATGGCCGTCGGCATCGACGTACAAGTGGAATGCAATGCAAAAACGGCTCGAATCTATGGCGACGCCGAGTGCTTTATGGGAATAGCGTCATTCGATGACACAGTACCTGCCCCTGTGTTTCTGGCTGCACCGTATGCCGCAATTCTCAAAGTCGCATTAAACAGCTTGAAGTTGAAATTTGATCTCGACCCTAAAGAGTTAATGAAAGTACTGACGCAGACGCCGAAACTTGGGATACCAGACCCGAGTAATCTCAAGAGTCGGCCAAAAGTCGGTGGAAAACGGGGGAAAAAGAAACGCAAGTCCAGAAAATCCAGCAAATCAAAAGGC
>NZ_ANOH01000092.1 GCF_000346505.1 Aporhodopirellula sallentina SM41 | reverse complement strand
CCTCTTCCACCCCGGCGTCTTGCATTTGCCGTGCGAGTTTTTGAGCCGACTCGGGAGTGCGGCGAAGCCCCGCCAAATGTGCAATATGATCCAATCGGCTCTCGAAGTCAGGCAGTTCATTAATCCAGGCCGGCATGACGACGGTCGGTCGCATGGGGAGCCCGGCCAATACCGCGGGTGACGTCTTGGGAGTGGCATTACCCGGACGCTGGCGAGGTTTCTCGTCGCTCTCGCTTTCGTCACGGCCGAGAGGCTGTGCGAGCACCGATTTTCCTGTTCCTAAACCGAGCTGCGGTAAATCGCTTTCCTGCACCAAACGCATGCGATGGCCTTGGGAGGTCGGCAGCGTTTCCGGCGGTGCCGCCGCGAAGGATTCAACCGCCGCAACCGCATCGATCCATTGATTATCGGTTGCCGTCAAAACGCCCGACGCCGTCATTGCTTCAGGCGTGCTACGCGAAACGATCGAATCGGTCATCAAGAGTGAAATCGTTCGCAGAAGATTGAAGTCACTCGCGAGCAGGTCATCAGCGAGTTCGTCGCGAAGCACTCGCAAATCCGATTCACCAACGCCACCGCTCAGATCGTAAGGGCTCGACGCCAGCGGACGACCGTGGACCATCTTCCACATCACGCCAACCAGGCCTTCGGCCAGGGAACGCGATCCGATGAGTTGTTCCGGCCACTCGGCGTCCTGGTCGGCTTCCGCCAATCGACGCCTGCCATCGGGCAAGTCATAGAACCGTCCCGCATCCGAGTTCGGACGAATCGGGATCCACGGTGACAGGGTCGCCGCGAGTTGCCAGTAGTCGTGCTGGGTGATCGTGCGGTTTTCATTGCTAACCGTCGACAGGTCATGGCATCTTTGGCAACGCACGTCTGCGGCCAGGGTCACTGCAGCGGTCGTCACCAACGTCTCGTGTTCACCAAGAGGTCGCAGCAATTCGTGAAACGACGCGGACGGCTTTGAGTTCCGATTCGCGGGGTTGTTCTTTGCGTCGCGTCGTTTGCCGCCAACCGATTCTCGCTCGGTGAACCATGACGCGATCAGGCGGTCGAATCCCGATCCGGATCGCAGGGTTTCGGAAACCTGTTTCGCCATCAGTTTGTCTGACGAGGAATTCAATGATTCCAAAGGTCGCGACGCGATCGCAGACAACACCTGCGGTGCCAAAGCATTGGTGTTTTCAGGTCGGGACAATGCCGCGAGCATGCGTTTGCTGTCATTCACCGATTCCGGAGTCAGGCGGATACCGAACTTGCTACTGAGTCGCTCGGAAACTTTGTCGGCCGGCAGTTGCTGCGTTGGTTGAACGCCGACACGTCCCCAGTGACGCTCGAGCCGGTTCGTCATCACGTTGGACACCAGTGTCAGCGTGCGTGGAGCCGGACGCGGTGTGTTGGTCTGTTGCGTTCGTTGTGCTTGGTCGTGTTCGAACAGGCTGAACGGTTTGTCTGCGATTGCGTCCGCATCGGTCGCATTGTCTGCCAAATCGATGGATCGAGATGGCAGTGTGTTGATCTGATCTTGCGGGGTGGATGTGTTCTCCGGTGTACCGGTTGGTTGCCCTTGGTTGCCGGCTCCGGTCGTCGCCACCGCTGAAGGATCGCTCATGAGGTCACCGCCGGAGCCGGGTGACTCATCAGAGGCAAGTGATTCACCAGCGACGAGTGCTTCACCTGCGTCACCTGGAGCCGGTTTGGCTGGATTTTGCGCGACGTTATGAGGGTTGCGATATCGAATTCCGACAGTCGTTCCGACGACGAGCGTGATCAACGCAACCGCCGAAAGGATGAGCGACCATTTCTGCCCCGGATTGCTTTGCGAGAAAGGTGTCTTGGTGGCTCCGGGTTGTGGCTTCGAACGTGATGCAATGTGATCGTCGAGCCGTTGCAGGATCACTCGGCTTTGGTCCGGAGGTGAATCGCCGCGGAGTGCTTCCGACAACAACGCTTCGAACATCGCGTCATCGGTATCCTCGATACCGTTTTCACGAGGGTCGGAGGAATCGTCGGGTTGAAACGAATCAGAGGGGTTCATGATGGGCCGTCTCAAAGGACGGGAAGGAGTTGAGTCGGATGCCAGCGGGCGCATCGCAAAGTGGGTTGATGTTGTCTTTAAGTTTTCGTGGCGGTAGCAGATATCTTCAATCGCTCTGCGACGCATTGACGCAGTTGGGCTTTCGCTCGCTGCATCAAGTTTCGGGCTCCGTGGTCCGTGATACCGAGTGCTTCCCCGATTTCCACTCGAGGCGTGTTCTCGACGAATCGCAGACGCAAAGCTTCGCGGGCTCGATCGGTCAGTTGATCCATGCATTGACGCAACGCATCAACCGCTTCATCACCGCTGAGGTCTTTGCCCGCCCAACGTTGCCAACTCTCGTCGAGCAACGTGGACGAATCGGTGACTTGCATCCGGCCCAATTTCCGATGGTTGGAAATGAGCAAGTTGTATGCGGTCCGGCGGAGATACTCCGACGTCGCTTCGTCAGAATGCTGAACGAAATTGTCACGACGAAGTACCCGCAGAAACGTTTCCTGCGTCAAATCGTCCGCTGTGGTGGCGTCGCACCCGAGGACGCGTAGATACCGCCAGATTCCGTTCTGATGACGCTGAATCAAGTCGGCCGGAGAACGCTCAGTCACGCAATCAGATCACTGATCAGCTTTCCGCCGCCGGCGATCTTCATCGGGCGTCCGTTCTTACTCGTGAACGTCGTGTCGGTCGAAATACCCAGCCCTTTGCAGACCGTCGTCATCAGGTCTTCGGCACTGTAGGGTTCCGTCTCGACCCTACTGCCGTCGCTACTGGTTTCGCCAACGGCCAAGCCGCCCTTGAGGTCACCTCCGCCGACGACGCATGACCAAGCGCGTGCGAAGTGATCGCGTCCGCCGTTTTGGTTGATCCGTGGCGTGCGCCCGAACTCGCCCATCCACATCACGACGGTGTCATCAATCAGTTCTCGCTGCGCCAAATCTTCGACCAATGCACTCATGGCTTTGTCGAGTTGTGGCAGTTTCTGATCTTTCAAAATTGTGTGGATTCCTTGGTGATTGTCCCATCCACCGAGGTCGACTTCCACAAACGGCACACCGGCTTCGACGAGTCGTCGGGCGAGCAAGCATCCCTGGCCAAAACCGTTGGTGCCGTAACGTTCCTTCACGTCATCGGGTTCTTCGTCGACTTTGAATGCTCGCATCTGATCGCTGGTCATCAGGTCGAACGTCTTCTGCAGCACCTTGGCGTGTTCGGTCGCCGGGGTGTCGCGGGTGCGTTTGGCAAAGCCGTCTTCGATCAGTTTGAGCGCCGCCATACGTTGCAGCAGTCGTTGATCGTCGAGCTTCATTTCGAGATTGCGAACCCGACCGTTGCTCGATACCGAAAACGGTGACCAAGCCATGCCGAGGAAACCAGGCCCGCTGCCGGCGCCACCGACCGAAACGAACGGTGGGATCTCGAGTTCCGGACGCTGCGAGATGAGTTCGTGTGCGATCACACTCCCGTATCCCGGGTGCTCGATGTTCGGGTTCGGGACGTAGCCGGTGTGCATGTAATAGCGACCCCGGGCGTGGTCGGCTTCCCGAGTGGACATGCTGCGGACAACCGAGAGGTGCTTCATCTGCTGAGCGGTCATCGGCATGTGCTCGCAGATCTGCATGTCGCCGGTGGTCGAGATCGGTCGGAACGGTCCACCGGTCGGGGCACCCGGTTTCAGGTCCCAGATGTCGATCGTTGCCGGGCCGCCACCCATCCACAACAAGATCGCTGACTTGCGTTTCTTCTTCATTTCGGCAGCGTTTGCCTGGATCGCATTGCCTAGAGAGAACGCCGCCGCAGCAGCGGCCGACGAGCCTGCCAAGTGGCTCATGAAATGGCGGCGGGTCATGCCCGAAGGTGTTGAGAGATCCATGATTGATATTTCAGGTCAGAGGTAACTAGGGAAGCAGACGGCAGGACTCGTTGGGATCACTGGCAAATTCACAGCGGCGTGGCGGGACGCCGCCAAGCGTGCCGATCGCTAATGCTGCATGATGAATTCGTTGCTGTTGATGATCGCCCACCAAACATCCTGCAGCATTTCTTTTTCATTTCCGCCTCGTGCAGCGAGCAGTTTGGCCGCGACGCCGGTTTCGGTTTTCGTCGGGCGACGTGCCAAACCGGTCAGGTACAAACGCGTCAAACGATCACGCGGCGAGCGGCCTGATCGGGACAGGCGATCGATGAAAGATCCTGTCTCTTGGCTGGTCGCGTTCTTTGTCAACGCACCGTTGAAAAGCATCAACGCTTGCGGGATCGATCCGTTAAACGTCGTTGCCTCGTCTCCTTCATCGGTGCCGAACGCAACAACGAACTGAGACAACCATCGGCGACGTTCCGCCTCCTGTTCGGCATAGCTGCCTTTGCCCTTCGCATCCGACGCGGCGACCAACGACGAGTAGAGTTGCTCGGCACTCATCTGTCTTAAGTAGAAACGCGAGAACTTGGGAGACTCACCGATGGACGGATCGTCGAGTTCGTTTTGGCGACCCAGCACAGGAGCGAGCTGATACGGTCGGCTCAGCGTAATCCACGTGATCAATTGTTTGAGGTCGTAGCTCGCCTTGCGAAACTCTTTGCCCAACGAGTCAAGTAGCTCCGGATGCGATGACGGATTGTGTGGTCCGAGGTCATCGATCGGTCGGGTGAATCCAAATCCGAGGAACGCCGACCACATTCGGTTGACGATCATCTTGTCGAGATACTCGCTCTGCAGCATCAAACGTGCGAGTTCTTCGCGACGATTGACGTCTTCGAGATAACCGCTCTTGCCGATTTCCGTGCCATCGGTGAAGACCGGGTAGGCTACCTTTTGCAACCCGTTGCGAAGTTCGTAAAACAGCAAAGCGTCTTCCGGGTTGCCCGACTCGCCGGCGAAGTCTTCGTTGACCAATTCCGCAGACTCAATATCACGGGTGCCGTCGACGAATCGACGCAAGGCACGCGTTTGACGAAAGAAGGCGTTGAACTCCCAGAACTTCTGTTGCTTCCACTGGTTGAACGGGTGGTTGTGGCACTGGGTGCATTGCACCTGCTGTCCGAGGAAAATTCGCGACACACTGCTTGTTGCGAGTGTCCCCTTTTCCTCGTTGACTTTTCCGATGAGGAAATTCACCGCGCCGTTGAAATTGCTCTCGCCCGGTTTGCCTGAGCCCTCGGCCGACACCAATTCGTAGACCATGCGGTCGTAGGTTTTGTTTCTTGCAAAACTGTCGCGAAGGTACTTTTGCATGCCCGACCGGTTCGTGAGATCACGTCGGTCCGTGCCACCGCTGCGGCCGATGAGAAGGTTGGTCCACACCGTGCTCCAGTGGTTCGCATACTCCTCGGTATAACGGTCGTCTTCGAGCAGTTTGTTGACGAGCGCGGCGCGTTTGTCTTTCGACCGATCCTTCATGAATTCGGACAATTCTTCGAAGGTCGGGATTCGCCCGATCACGTCCAGGTAGACCCGTCGGCACCACTGGGGGTCATCGACTTCGCCGGCGGGCCGGATCTCGTAGTCTCGCCAAACCTGTTCGATCGAATCATTGATCATCGTCACCTGCGGCGGTACCGATGTCTCAGCCGCCTGGGCCTGCGAAACTAACGCAACGCTCAGCAATCCAGTCATGACGACGCCGAGGCAGCGGCGCAGGGATACAGATCGAGCCAAAATTTGGGACATTAAATTCAACTAGGTCAGGGACGCTTTGTGAAAACAGAAGAAGAGACGCCCAACGCGGCAGGTGAAGAGACGGTCACCGCGGTGGTGTTTTGTCGCATCTACCAGCCCAAACGCACCGTCGGAACCGATGTACTCAAACCCGTCGGCGGGGTCGGTTCGGTGGCCCGGACTGTAGGCCGACAATGAGTTTCGTTATCGAGTCTCGTCGGCAAGACGCCACTGCTATTCTAACACAAACGGCCCCAAAAGCCGAATTTTAATGCCCGTGAGAGTCGTTTAGCTGGCTGAACGGTTGATCAACCCGAGGACTTCGGCGCGCGATTTCGGGTCGGTTTTAAACGTTCCACGCATGGCGCTGGTCAGGCACAAGCTACCCGGTTTGCGGATTCCACGCATCGTCATGCAACTGTGCGTGGATTCCACGACAACGGCAACGCCCCGAGCCGACAGACGCTCCTCGATCAGATTGGCGACCGTGTGCGTCAGACGTTCCTGAACCTGAGGCCGCCGGGCGACTTCCTCAACGACCCGAGCGAGTTTGCTCAGCCCGACGACTTTGCCGCTGGGCAGGTACGCGATGTGGGCTTTTCCGGTGAACGGCAGCAAATGGTGCTCGCACATGCTGCAAAAACTGATGTCCCGCACCAAAACGATTTCGTCGTAATCCTCTTCGAATACCTTCGCCAAATGGCGACCGGGATCCGACTTCAGACCCGCGAACATCTCCGCGTACATCCGCGCCACGCGGGCGGGAGTCTCCAGCAGACCGTCGCGATCCGGATCCTCCCCGACCGATTCGAGAATCACACGCACGGCCGCCTCGATCGCCGGATAATCGACGGAGTCGTTTTTGGGTTCGTTCTTATCCACAAAAAATGGCTGGCGTTCCGTGGCGGTGTCCTCACCTTCTTCAGAGGAGTCGTTCTTCGACGAAGCAATCATGCAATCCGGTTCCTAGATAATCGTGCGGGAATAGCGTGCGATTATAGACCATTGACTAGTGTTTTGTCCCGGTGGCGGCAGACTGTAATCTGCGCCTTCCTGCCGCGCCCGCGTATTGATTTCGCTCGGTCGATCGTCCGCCACGCCAGCGAGAGACGAGATTCACGGTACGTGGTGCCGCTGGCGCTCTCTGGAGTCCTTCGGGGAGCCTTCTGCCTGAGAAAAGCCACTGGCTTTAAGAAAGTTACTGGCTCGCGGAAAGTCACTGGCCGCGGAAAGTCACTGGCCGCGAGATGATGAAACACACCGAGTTGATGCACAAACAATGTGTGGCACGATTGAACGCCTGTCCGAGAGCAGGCCAGCCAATCCGCGCTGGCCGCGGTAAATACGCGACAACCTCGGCGGCGCTCGCCAAAGAGTCAACTCACGAGGTCTCGGGATGGGGGCTAAATCGGCTCGAGTGCTTCCTGGTAGACGCCCGCAATCATCATCACGATTCGAATGATGAAAAAGATGATGAAGCCCGCCACCATCAACCAAATCAAACCGGTCGCGAATCCGGCGATCATTTTCATCGCCGATCGAGCCCGTTCGTCATAATCACGTGCCACGTGGGAGATCGACTCGGCATCGGTTCCCGACAGTTCCGCCACCTCGACTTGCGTCAGAAACTCCTCCGGAAACACCGCCGTCGCTTTCAACGCATCGGTCAGTGTCCCGCCGTCGCGAATCGTTAGCTCTGCATCCTTCGCACCGCTGCGATAAAAATCACTGTCGGTGGAGTCGAGCGATAAACGGATCGCTTTAATGGGATCGAGTCCCGTTTCCAAGGCGAGTGACAACGTCCACGTGAATCGCGACAGAGTGATCGTTTGCAACGAACTGCCCAGTCCAGGAATTTTGTAAAGCAGCGGGATCGCGTTCTGGATCCCACCAACGTTCTTTTGAAACCCGATCACAATCGCGGCCAGAAAACCGAAAAACGCGAGCAGGATCCCCCAGAACTTCAGCACACCCGTGGGGCCACGCAGTCCCAAACCCAACACATCGGCCATCGGGCCGGCGCCTGATGTGAAGATCCCCATGATGTAAATCACCAAAGAGATCACGCCGACGCCGATCACGAACTGGATGGCTGGCCAAGCAATCGCTCGTTGAAAGTTGCCCCGCAACGTAACCTGTTGCTCATAGTATTCGGCGAGTCGCAGCATCGTGCGTTCGAGACTCCCGCTCGCCTCGCCGACGTTTGTCATCGAACGCAAGAGCGGCGGGAAGAAACTGGCCCGTTTGGCCATCGCGTCTGCGAGCGTCGAGCCATGGGACGCTTCTTCTCGCAGCATCGACATCGCTTCGCGTTGCTTCGCCGGCCCGTTCTTGCTTTCGCTATCGAGCAGTCGCAACATGTCCGCGCCGGCGCGCATCCCGGTCCCGAACCGCCGAGTAAAATCGCGAGCCGCTTTGAGCCCCATCCGCTGGCCGATCAATGCGATGTCCTTTGTATGAAACGATCATTGCGGATCGCGGCGTGGGAGTCAGGGAACGCTTGCGAGAATTCCGCTTTCGCGTAGGCGAGTAAATATGCCGGTTGTTGATTCCGGTTTACTGAGTCGTCGAGGGGCGTTGGTCTGTGCGATGTTGTTAGCCGGCTTAGCTTCTCGATCGCCAACTCATAGACGGCTTTTGCAGTTGAGCGTTGCCCTTTACTCAGAGCCAAGCGTGCGTTGCGAACGAGTGATTTGGCTTCGGCGATTTCGTCCGAGACACTTCGTGGTTGTTCCGGTGATCGGCCACGAGAACGCCTCTTCTCGCGTGGGTCATACCCGAGAATCTGTCGATCCATTTCATCGAGGTCAATGATCGTGACGGAAGCCGAGACGCCACCGGCTGATGCCTGGGACCCCAAAGTGCTGCCGGGTGGATTCGGTAGCATCGGAATCCCGCGTGACGATGAAGACGTCGCGTAGGAACGATTGCCGCCGAGATAAGTCGTTCCGCGATCGGGCACCAATACCCGGCCCTGATAAGAGAATTGCCGAATCGAGGGAAGCTGCACGGTCTGCCCCCAAATTGTCTCGCCGGTCATCACCCAACCCATCGCCACGATTGACCCGGCAAACAGACGAAAACGAATCGCTTCTGTGGTTGGTAGGTGGTTCATCGTTGGAGTCTCGAACACGCGTTGGTTGAAATGCACGGCATACGGCGTCACGCCAACCCGATGATAGCCGGTGAGAAACAAACTGTCATTCGCCGGCATCGTGGCACGCTCTTCCAAGCCGCACTCCCTCCCAAGTCTCACACAGCACCATGCCGCACATCGGAGGGTGATTGCGAAATCTCGTCCGTCAACGTCAACTCAGGCGGTAACTCAGATTCCGCACATTTTTGACTTTGCAAAATGACTGTGTCCCTCGACCCCGGAACGATCGACAGTTTCTTCGTCTATGGCACGTTGTGTCGCGGCCAGTGTCGCGAAGGATGTTGGCCGCATTCGCCAACCGCGGTCGTCCCCGCCTGGGTGTTCGGCACGTTGTACGATCGAGAAGACTACCCTGCCCTGACATCCGGCCACGACCGGGTCCAGGGAGAACTGTGGACGTTCCGGCCCGATCAAATGAGAGACCTGCTGAACGTGATCGACGCGGTCGAAGGAACCAATCAGCCCGGCGCTTCCAATCTTTATGATCGTTTGGTCGTCGATGTCTACGGAATCGACGTGCTAACACAAACCGAGATCGCCCCCAATGAACGAATCGCCCAAGCCTGGGGATACCACTACAGCACCCACCCGAACAAGACGGTTTCATCCGCGTTCAACCTCAAGGCGATCGGCGAGTGCGATGGCCTTGGGAAGGCTTGAGTCGAGAGTCGTGATGAGACCTGAGACCTGCTTTCCTCTCGTCGCTCCAAATTCGCGTACACTGAATTGGCTGTCCGGTCTTTCAGCTCTTTCGACCTATTCAGAACAGAAAGGGATGAGGCCTCTCATCAAAACATGATCTAGTCGATTCAGCGAAGGGCTGTCATGAGATCGGAAACAACCTTGAGTACATCGGAAACAAACTTGAGTACGACGGGTGGAGCATTCCGACGGCGAGTGCGGATCGGTGGTTTGCTTTTCGCTGGATTCGCTTTTGGGCTGTTGAATATTGCCCACGCCGACGAGCCGGTCTCCGACTATGCGGCAGAACGCCAATTGGTGATCGATCCGGAAGGCGTGCGGGGGAATTGGGTGGCGGCATTGGATATCAGCCGCGATCGCAAATGGCTCGCGGCCGCGGACGGTAAAACGGTTCGCGTGTGGAATCTTGATACGGGCCAGTTGTGGTCAACGCTGCGCGGATTTCAGGAACCCCATGGATTTCTCGTAGGGACCATCAACAGCGTGGTGTTTTCTCCTGATGGACGCTTTCTCATCGTAGGCGTCAGCGACAACACCAAGTTGGGATCGACCCGGGTGTATTCGATCGACAGTCCCGACCGCATTCACGGACTGTTGCCCGGTCACTCGGGCTGTACTTCCGGTGTCGCGTTTTCACCCGACGGCAGATACCTCGCGACGTGGAGTTGCGACGGGACGATGATCGTTTCGCGTTGGAACGCAACGCAAGGCACGACGAGCGACCCGTTCACGGTGAGCCTGCACAATGATCCACGCACGGCCTCTAATATCGAGTTTGCCTACTTTGGGTTTCCCAGCGGTAGTGAATTTCTGATTCACTGCGACGGCCGTAGTGTGCAATTTGTATCGACCTCGCTTCGTCGTGCCATTCGAAATGCAAATCCCTTGCCTGCGAAAATCCGTCGTTACTTCTTAGGTGCACAAGACACCCTCATCGACGACGGCAGGTCAGAGTTGAATTCCCCCATCACCGGCAACCTATTGCGTCAGGAAGTTCTCAATCGCGCCTGCCCGGCATGCGCCGCCAAAGCGGTCGATCGGAAGTTAAAGAAGATACAAGAAGAAAACCCGCACACCATCGAGAAACTGCTTGATGTGGGTAGCCTTTTTCTCGGTGACAACGATCACATGACGATCGCGGGTTCAACGGTGTTGTTGAACGAACGCGTCAGCCAATACTGGATCGGCGTTTGGAACCAACCCACCGGGCCGCCCTCGATCTACTACGACCGTCACCGGTTCTTTCCGACCGCGGTGACGGTCAAGCCTGAACTGGGGATGGCTGCCAGCGCCGATGCTCTCGGTGAAATCCATGTGTGGAATCTCAACACGATGGATCGGATCCACCGAATTCGTTCGGGGGCACTTCCCATCTACCGAGTCGTTTGGCCATTCGACTCCAAACGGTTACTGATCTCGACCTCACCCTTGCCACAAAATCAATACCGATACAACGTGGCCGGCGCGATCACGCACCACTGGGCTGTTCAACCACGTCGGATTGCGAAGGAATCTGCGACGGTTCCCGGCCAAGCCAACCCGGTTCATCGTGATCAGACCACTGGTCGCCATTACCGTCTCCGGACATCGCCCGGCAGCGGAACGTTGCAACTCCGCGAAACTGATGCGAGCAACCGCTTGCTCGGCGAAACGACCTTCGACATCCGCGACTTTGCGTTCGCCGGTGACGGTGACACACCGACCGCGTTTGCGTTTCTGCCCAACGCCAGAATCATGTCCGATGCCGCACCGATCATCGTCGGCACCCAGCGTGGGCGTTTGCTACAGGTCGGATTTCGTAACGGACAGCTCGCAGTCAAACGTGTTTTTCTTGGCCACGATTCGGTCATCTCGTCGATATCGATCTCTCCCGACGGCAGAAATTTTGTCAGCTCCTCATTCGACGGAACCGTGCGTTTCTGGCAAATCTCGAACCCCAAAACGCTCGGCGATCTGGATGCCATCTGTTGGGGCAACCAAGTCATGGAGGTTCCGCCTGGTAGCGAGGCGGAGCGTGTCGGTCTGATTGCCGGGGATAAGATCCTGTCGTTCGATGGCATGCCATTCTATGAACGGATGAAAGGGATGCTGGGCCGAGATTACCGCCCCGGCCAAAACGTCACGATCCGTTGGCTGAGAGACCTGAGCAAACGCGAGCCCGTCTTGGCCGGGCAGCCACGTCCCGAACCCGGCCCAAGTTCCAAACAGCAATCCGCAACGCTCCGGCTCGCGGAGGCACCCGACTATGTCGAGCCCTCGCTCAGTGTGTTTTTCTCCAGTCGTGGGGAATGGGTCGTGTGGGACGGACAAGGACGCTACGACGCGAGTCCCAACGGCCAACGCTTTATCGGATTCCATCTCAACGGCGAACGACACGAACCCGCCACCTTCCATCGTGCCGAGCAATTCCAATCGGTGTTGTATCAACCTCGATTGATCGATCAAAAGCTACGAGCACTTGGTATGCGTATCGAAACCGTCAGCGGTCAGCCGACACTCGCGGTTGCCCCCGATTCGACACCCGCTGCGCCCGACCAGTTACCCAGCAACTTTGCCGACATCGCACCGCCTTTGGTACGGCTGACTTCACCCGATCGGTTGTTCCAAACCGACGAACGCGAGATCATTGTCAAAGCCGAAGTCTCCACACAAAGTAGCCTGCCCGTCGACTCGATCCGCTTCACCATCAACGGCCATTCACCGCGATCGTCCTATCGGGTCACGCGCACTTACAATCGTGGCGATCGCATTTTGACCAACATCGAACAGCAAATTGAATTGCAGCCGGGCAGCAATCGAATCGAACTCGCCGCGGCTCACGACCTTGCCGTCAGTCAAACGGCGAGAATGCTGATCGAACGACGCGCCTCAAAACGGCCGACGGCGATCAAGCCGAATTTGTACGTACTCGCCGTCGGGGTGAGCCGGTATGAACGTGACGATCTGAGTTTGCAATACGCCCATCAAGATGCCACCGATTTTGTAGCCGCGTGTCGCACCATGAATAACGGCATGTATGGCGAGGTGGAGTGCAAACTGCTCGTCAACGAAGACGCCACGTCGAGCAAAATCCGTGGGGCAATGGGATGGATGTCACGCAAAGCCAACGACCCACGCGACGTCGCGATCCTTTACCTGGCCGGTCACGGGGCATTTGATCCATGGGACGAATGGTTCTTCGCACCTCATGACATCGATCCGGAGAATCTCGAACAGGCTGCGATCTACATGAATGATTTCGAGCCTTGGTTGGAACGCAAAATCGGAACCAGCAAGAAGATCGCTTTGCTCGATACTTGTCACGCTGCTGGGATTCAAGCACATCGCAACTTTCAGCCGTTCAATAAACGCGGTGTGGATCCTTGGCGACAACAACAGTTGATGTACATCGTTTCGTGCGTCGGTGAAGAACAATCGATCGAAAGTGCCCAGTGGAAGAACGGTGCCTTTACCGAAGCTTTGCTCGAAGCACTTCATTCAACGAAGGCAGATAGTGACAAGGATGGTTATCTGAGTTTTCTCGAGGCCGAGTTGTATCTCACCCGGCGGGTCTCGCAGATGACCGATGAGCGACAGCACCCGTCGGGTAAAAAGCCGCTCAACGTGAGCGACCCACCACTCTTTTCGGTCCCCGTCGTTGCGTCCCCTCATGGGCCCTCGGCTCTCGTGACCGATTGATTCCAAACCGCCCTGCCCTACCCCGGTTCATCCTGCGGTGTTGTCTTCTTGTCGTATCAGCCGGTTGGCTTTTGGGTAGGCGGTAGTGGATCTTGTTAAAGATCCTGTTGGGTGAGGATCTTTCACAAGCTGTCGATTACCCACAAGTCGGTTTTATCCCGGAGGGATTTCAAGCCATTAGCCCCAGGTCGCGTTAGCGCACCTGGGGAGATCGATCGTACGAAGTTCTGACCGACCCCGAAGGTGGTCGCAGCACAACCGCCTTGGCGAATCTGCGACCACCTTCGGGGTCGAAACCGAGCTCTGCCCTCAATTCCGGCGGTTGTCGCTCCGCTCGACCGCCGGCTAATTGCTGAAACGCCTCCGGCGTGAAGCGAATTGTGGGTAATCGTCAGCTTTCACAAGATCCACTACGTGAAGAAAGCGTTTGGGAGGTTGGCGTGACCTATCCCCGTAGCTGGATTCACCGGAATTCAGATTCCCGAAGTCTGGCGATGTCGGCTACATGGTTTTTTTAAAAAGGCTCTGGTGGTGCGTTGAAGTCTCATTTTCGGGTTGCGAAACTTCTCAAGAGTTTCGGGAGGGCTCGTGAATCACCGAAAGTCTTGGCGACGTTCGCTACGGCCTTCAACCCTTGTTTTGGGCGGTCGCAGTCCACTAGACGTGGTTGGCGGGGAGACGCACCGCCCTGCCCTCCCCCGCGGCAATGGACGTGTTTCTCGGTATCATGGTGCTGACCGATTGGCTTCCTGTTTCTACCTCTTAGCCCCCTTGCGCATCATGACCGCATTTTGTCGTTACCGTGAATCCTCTGGGAAAATTCGTTTTGCTTTGTACCAATGTGATGCGCCGGAGTGGGTTGGGAAAGTTTGCCCGCTCGCGGAGTTGACTGACGCGGAGACCGAAGAAAAGCTCGCAGAGAACAACGATATCTTTTCATGGTCCGCCGAGCGGATTGCAGGTTTGGCTCAGCCGGAGGCGAGCCAGTGGATCGATGCGCCTTCAAACTTGCTGCCGCCGGTCGGCGATCCCGAGAAAGTTATCTGCATCGGATTGAACTATCTCGACCACGCGATCGAAACCGGTTCGGAACCTCCGGAATTGCCAGTCGTGTTCAGCAAATTCAACAGCAGTTTGATCGGACACGGCGAGTCGATCGTTTTGCCGTCGCTGAGTGAGAAGGTCGACTATGAAGCAGAACTCGTTGTTGTGATCGGAAAGACCGCCCGTCATGTCAGCAAAGACGACGCGATGGATTACGTCTTCGGCTTCACCGCCGGCCATGATGTATCGGCTCGCGATTGGCAGAAAGGCCGACCGGGCGGCCAATGGTTGCTCGGCAAAACGTTTGACACGTTCGCGCCGGTGGGGCCGGCAATGGTCACGAAGCAGCAGTTTGGGGACGGCGGAAACGCGAGCGTCAAAATGTATCTCGGCGATGAGTTGGTTCAGTCGAGCACAACGGCCCAGTTGATTTTTGACATTCCCACACTGGTTTCTCACCTCAGCGGGTTCGTGACGCTTCGTCCTGGCGATTTGATCTTCACCGGAACACCACCCGGCGTCGGCGTCGCACGAAACCCGCCACGCTTCCTCGTCGATGGAGATCAATGCACCGTCGAGATCGAAGGCATCGGCCGCCTCACCAACCCCTGCCGCGACGAGGTGAAGGATTGAATCGGTAGGCAGCATTCTCTGCATGGCGGAGAGCTGTTTCATATGCGCATTAGCCGGTCCGCGTTAGTGGCGGTTGATGCGGGGTACCCGAGTGCTTACGCACTTCGGCTCACTTGTCGGAGTGGCCATTCTCTGCATGGCGGGGAGCGTAATCCGTGAGCTTATTAGCCGGTCCGCGTTAGCGGCGGTTGATGTGGGGTACCCGAGTGCTCACGCACTTCGGCTGACTTGTTGGAGGCTGCTCAATCGCCTCAAGCGTTTAATCCAACGAGCTCTCGGTGGGACCGTTAGCGACCCAGGCCAATCATCTCGGGACCTTCATAATGTGAAGATCTTCAGTGCGTGAAAACGTGTTCTCTCAAACTGGGTAATCGCTTCTTCAAAAATTCGCCAAAGCCACACGGAACTCGTTGGCTGCCGTTTACGGATTGTTCATATACGACCGCTATAGTTCGCCCGAAATTCATTCTTTACCCAGTTAGATCGAATCAGGAAGAACTCACGTGGCAAAAAGATCACTCAACCGTCGTCGTCATTCGTCTCGCCGGCAACGAACGCTCACTGGACTGCAGCCACTTGAAGCGAGGCAACTGCTGGCGTCTGATTTTTCGTTGCAGCTATTGCACGCGAGCGATTTGGAAGGCGGCGTGGACGCGATCTCAGACGCTCCTCACTTTGCCGCAATCGTCGAATCTCTCGAAGCCGATGCGCAAAATGACGGGCGGGGATCGTTGCTGCTTTCCGCGGGCGATAACTTCATTGGTGGTCCTTTCTTCAGCGCCTCGGGCGATGGTGATCTGCAGACTCCCCTTCGCGAAGCCGCGCAAACCCTATTCAACGAGCCCGGGCTGACCAACATCCGCGCCGACGGCGGACGGGTCGACATCTCGATCATGAACATTCTCGAGTTCGACGCCTCCGCGTTGGGCAACCACGAGTTTGACTTCGGCACCGACACTCTCGGCGGGCTGATGGGGACCGATATTCGTGGTGCCTCTCTCGGCGACGTCCGGTGGCTCGGGGCTCAGTTCCCTTACCTGAGTGCGAACCTCGACTTCTCCGGCGATCCCAATTTGGCCGGTTTGTTCACATCGGAAGTGCTCGCCACGACCGATTATCAGGCCGACTTGAGCGACTTGCCCGCGACCGCCGCTCATCCGAAGATCGCTCCCGCGACGATCGCTGACGTTGACGGCGAGTCCGTTGCGATCGTGGGTGCCACCACGCAACTGATCAGCCAGATTTCATCGCCGGGCGGTACGGTTTCAAACGCCGGGAACACGAACGACATGCAGGCGTTGGCCGACGTGCTCAACCCCGTGATCGCAGACATCGTCGATGGTGATGACGACATCGCAGGCAACGATGACGATGTCGACAAAGTGATCTTGGTGAGCCACCTGCAACAAATCTCGTTGGAAGAAGAACTCGCCGGTTTGCTAAACGGCGTCGACGTGATCGTCGCGGGCGGTTCGGACACTCTGCTGGCTGATTCGCAAGACACGCTGCGTGCCGGTGACGTCGCCGAAGGCACCTATCCGTTGCAAACCAGCAACGCCGACAACGACCCAACGTTGATCGTCAGCACCGATGGCGAGTACAGCTACGTCGGTCGATTGGTCGTGGATTTTGACGAAAACGGTGTGCTTATCCCTGAGATGTTGGATTCCGACGTCAGCGGTGTGTTTGCCACCGATGAAGCCGGGACGCTCGCCGTCACCGGGGCGGCCGACATTGCCTTGGCAATCGCAGGCAGTTCCAAGGCCACCGAGGTCAACAAACTGGTCGAGGCCGTTCGCGGCGTTGTTACGGCAAAAGACAGCGAAATCTTGGGTGTCACCGATGTCTTTATCGAAGGTCGGCGTTCGGAAGTGCGGACGCAAGAAACCAACCTCGGTAACCTGACCGCCGACGCCAACCTCGCCACCGCCCAGCAGTTTGACTCCACCGTCATGGTGTCGATCAAGAACGGTGGTGGAATCCGCGCCGCGATCGGATCGATCGACGGTTTGAGTGGCGAGAAACTCCCGACCGCGGCCAACCCGGACGCTGGCAAAGAAGCCGGTGAGGTCTCACAACTCGACATCGAAAACGCATTACGTTTCGACAATGGTCTGACGGTCATGACCGTCACCGCCGCGGAACTCAAGCGATTGATCGAACACGGTGTTGCGGCAACCGATGCGGCAGGCAACGCGACTCCTGGACAGTTCCCACAGATCGGCGGAGCCCGTTTCAGTTTTGATCCCAATCGCCCCGAACTGATCCTCGATGGCGATGCCAACGTCCTGCAAGAAGGCGAGCGGGTTCGCAGCCTCGCACTCGTCAATGAAGCCGGTGAAACGGTCGATGTGCTCGTCCAAGACGGTCAACTGATCGGCAACCCGGATCGCGAAATTCGGATCGTGACATTGGACTTTCTCGCCGGGATTTTCTCCAGCAGTCCAGCGATCGGTGGCGACGGCTATCCGTTCCCGGCCTATGGGGAAGACGTCGTGCATTTGGACGGTGCCGGTCTAGGCGACGGCGTGTCGAGCGTCTTTACCACCGGACGCGAGCAAGACGCATTGGCCGAATACTTACTCGCCAATCACAACCCGGCGGGCGGAACCGCTCCTTACCGCGACAGCGAGACGTCGCCACTGCAAGACCAACGCATTCAAAACCTCGCGTTGACACAGGACACGATCCTGACGCCTTCGGTTGTTGATAGCTTTAAAATCTCCGTCGCTGGAACTTTCGAAACCGGCGTCTTTGACGAATCGGCCGCCGAGATCGTGGCCCACGATCCGCAAACACAGCGGGTCTTCTTCACTAACTCGGACGCCAACGAAATCGGAGTGCTCGACATCGCCGATCCGTCGTCGCCGATTGCTCTCGATCCGATCACGTTCCCGAGCGGCACCGGTGGAGTCAACAGTGTCGCGGTCTCGGGAGGCATTGTTGCGGTCGCCGTGGAGGCACCCACCCACACCGATCCAGGCGGCGTGCTGTTCTACAACGTTGATGGTGATTTCCTCGGCAGCGTCACCGTCGGCGCTCTGCCGGACTCGCTCACGTTCTCGCCCGACGGCATGAAAGTCGTCGTGGCCGGCGAAGGCGAACCGGACGATTTGGAAGATGAAAATCCAGCGATTGATCCGATGGGAACAATCAGTGTTATCGACCTCGCGCGGCTGCGTCGGGACGGTTTCATCACCGCGTTCGACGTCACCACATTGGACTTCACCGCTTTCGATGGACAAGAAGACGACCTGAGAGCGGCCGGTGTTCGGATCTTCCCCGGACGCGACGCCTCGCGTGATTTGGAACCGGAGTACGCCACCGTGTCGCCCGACGGCACACGTGCGTTTGTCACCCTTCAAGAAGCCAACTCCGTCGCGGTCGTGGACCTGACCGTTCCCGCGATCATCGAGATTCAACCACTCGGCGTGAAAGACCATTCGCAACCGGGCAATGGCCTCGACCCGAGCGACCGAGACGACTCCATCGCGATCGCGCCGCACCCGGTGTTCGGTCTCTACATGCCCGACGCGTTGACCTCCTTTGAGGTCGGCGGGCAAACCTACTACGCCACCGCCAACGAAGGCGACTCGCGAGACTTTGACGAAGACCGCATCAAAGACATCGATCTCGATCCGGTCGCGTTCCCCAATGCCGACGACCTTCAAGAGGACGAGGTGCTCGGCCGATTGACGATTTCCAACATTGACGGCGATATCGATGGCGATGGTGACTTCGACCAACTGTTCACGTACGGAGCCCGTTCGTTCACGATCTTTGATTCATCGGGCAACGTCGTCTTTGATTCCGGCGACCAGTTCGAACAACTCACCGCTCAGTTGATCCCCGACCTGTTCAACAGCAGCAACGATGAGAACGAATTCGATTCCCGCAGCGACGCCAAAGGTCCTGAGCCCGAAGCGATCACGACCGGCGTCATCGGCGATCGCATGTACGCATTCATCGGTTTGGAACGAACCGGCGGAGTGTTCGTCTATGACATCACATCGCCCGCCGAAGCGACTTTCGTCCAGTACATCAACAACCGCGACGCGAACGCCGTCGACATCGAAGACGCTGGAGACCTCGGCGTCGAAGACCTGAAGTTCGTATCCGGTTCGGACAGCCCCAACGGCCAACCGTTGCTGCTCGCGTCGAACGAAGTCAGCGGCTCGGTGACGATCTTCCAACTCGGTCAATCGGTCCTTGACGTGGAACTGCGAGCGGTTGCCACGCCGTCGGTATCCGGCTCGACCTCGCTGCCCGATGTGATCACGACCAGCCCCGTCGGCGGGACCTACTATGTCGAAGCCTGGGTGCAAGATTTCGACAATCAATTCAGCGGACTCGCCGGCGGCCAAATCGACGTTCGTTACAACACCGACGTGACCGACGCCGTTGCGGTTTCCAACGAAGACTACGACTTGTTGCCTTCGGGATCGATCGATGACGCGGCCGGACTGGTCGATGATCTCGGTGGTGGAACGTTGCAAACCGGTCAAGGCTTGGCGCCGAATTGGGTGCGTTTGGGTTACTTCGAAGTCGTCGCCACGGCCAGCGGCACGGCGACCTACACCCTCGCACCGGGATCGCTGCCGTTCGCCCGATTCGGCGGCGGTAACTTGGATATCGGCTCGGTCGATCTGACCGACGTTGAATCGGTACAGCACGTTCAAACCGCGATGTTGGATCTCGCCGTCGTTCGGCAAGACAGCGTTCTCGATTCCGAAGGACGTGTGCCGGAACTTCCTGCCTCGGCCGGTTATGTTCACGAATGGGAATCCTTCACCACCGAGGTTTACCTCACCCCGCAAGCCAACACGCAAGCGGTCACTGCGGTCGCGTTTGACCTGTCGTACAACACTTCGCTAACGAGTGCGTGGGCGTTCGAGCCTGCCGGCGGATTCACCTTGGCCGGAACCGCCAACGTCGACGACGCGAGCGGATCGGTCGGCAACGTTTCGCTCGTTGCTGACGATGCCATCGAAGCCGGCGGCCCGATCTTGCTCGGCCGTGTTCGGTTTTCACCGGGAGCCGGCGATGACGCGCCCGTTGATGAAGCCAACAACCATATCGGCC
This sequence comes from Aporhodopirellula sallentina SM41, assembly GCF_000346505.1. Classification (GTDB taxonomy): domain Bacteria; phylum Planctomycetota; class Planctomycetia; order Pirellulales; family Pirellulaceae; genus Rhodopirellula; species Rhodopirellula sallentina. Next base: position 10,787 of record NZ_ANOH01000092.1, on the reverse strand, counting down.
CGTATGATCTCGGGTTGATGATCCAGAACGCCACCGTCACCTCGGGCAACCTCGTCGGCAGCCCCGGGGTTGGGCAATCTCCAGCGACAGGCATGTGGGCGGTTCCTTATGACGCCGACGACAGCGACCGTGTCGACTTTGCCGACTTCTCTGTCTTCGCCAGTGTGTTCGGAGCGGCCGTGACGTCACCAAATAGTTTGGCCGCGTGGGCCGACTTCGATGGTTCGGGTTTGGTCGATTACGACGACCTCGATCTCTTCGAAGCCAACCATGAATTGACCGATGCCGATGGCGGGTTCGTTCAATTCAGCGATCAGTACCCGACACCGGAACTCGCCGAAGACGGTGAGGAGATCATCCCCGCGTCCGTCGAAGCTCAGGCACGGTTGGCAGCCTTCGGGCCGTTCACCAACCAACAGGCATCGACCGACGTCAACGCCGACGGCTATGTCACCGCGTTGGATGCGTTGATCGTGATCAACGCGTTGAACGAAACCGCGGGTGCGGAGTCGCGAGCGTTCCTCGACGTCAACGACGATGGTTACACCAGTGCGGTCGACGCACTGCGCGTGATCAACGACCTCAATGAGTCCGGCGTCAACGGAGGAGCCGGCGCAGAGTCGATCGTCGCCACACCGAGCCCAACGACAACGACGCCATCGGCCGAGGATGTCGATCAACTCCTCGGCCAGGTCGAGGAGCAAGCACGCAAACAGCTCGGCCTCGCCACCGACCAACCGATCGACTTCGCCTCCTTGGCGCAACTCGAACTAGGCTCCGAAACCGAGCGTGAAGACCTCGAGCAAGTACTCGAGTCACTCTCGTTCGACCAAGGCAAACTCCGTTTGCTGTCGTAGCCCTCCGGACACCACCCCACCGCGCTCACTACCAAAACCGTAGCCGGAGTCGCCAAGACTTCGGACGCGTTCCATTGGTGCAAACCTCTGAATTCCGGCGAATCCAGCTACGCGGAAGGGCCGCGCGGACGTCTCCCATCACCCCGTAAGCAAAACCGCCAAAGCCTCGGGGCTCAGCGTTCCTGTCAGGCAGGATTCGCGTTCTACATCAACACGTTGACCAAACGTGTCCGGATCGTCTGTCATGCTCGGTGTATGAATCACGGACGAGGCCGTCGCCGCCGCTTATCCGCCGAAGACGTGGCGACGTTAATGGACCAGGCGCGTCAGCAGATCGCCAAGAATTTGGGGATTTCGCCCGATCGGATCCGCTACGGCCCGATGGAAAACAACCGCCCCGGCCGCCTCAACACACAAGGCGACCACTGGCAAATCCACTACCAAGGCGAATGGAAAGAACTCCCCTGGCACCACGACGGCCCCCTGCAAGTCACGCGAACACAGGTCCGAAACTGGTACGGGGACACCAAGAAGTAAAGCACCCTCCCCCGTCTTGCAAATCGCGAACGCAGTGCTCAGAATGAGCGTTTTGTGATTGCGGTTCAGATGCAAGCATCGACCTGGGGGCAATGGGAGGTTCGCGCACCGCTTGGTAAGTCCACGCGGCAAAGGTCACAAGCACGCATAACGGACACTTCGCAAGTGCCGTGGAGATCCGTTTGACCAACGTGTCGTCGAGAAGGAATTTGCTCTGCCGTTTAGAGCAAAAGGGGCGGTTGATGAAATTTTACGCGCACAGTATTCCCGGTGAGACGGACCAAACGCGCTGGGAGACGATGACGGAACACGAAGAGCGGGTTGCGACACGCTGCAAAGAGTTTCTTGCTCGCATTGACCCAAGCCTAGAACCATGGGGAGAGGTTCTAGGCCGTTGGCACGATCTTGGGAAGTATCAACCTGATTTTCAACGACGATTAACTGGCGAGGCGTTGCAGGTTGAACATGCAGGTGCAGGCGCAGCTCTCGCTGCTAGTCGAAGTCCCATTCACACTATCCCAATGCAGTTTGCGATCGCTGGGCATCATGCAGGCTTAGCGAATCAGATCACCAATGATACAAAGAAATTAGTCAGTGAACCCGTTACGCGATCAACGTTGCGTGAACGGCTAATTCAAAACCGAGATGTCGCCAGAGTTGTATCTAAATTAGCAGGGCTCGAAACGCTCGACTTACCACTGCCCGAGCTAACAACTTGGCTTCGAGAAGAACGCGACTCAGATTCCATTAATCGACAAATCGACGTATTCACTCGTGTCCTATTCTCGGCGTTGGTAGATGCTGACCGCCTCGCAACTCAGTGGTTCTATGAATCGAGCGAGTCTGAGGTATCGGAAGAGATGCGAACAGAATTCGAGTCGCTCAAGGTCTTGCGGGATCGTTTCGACGGCTATGTCGATAGTCTCCGTGCCGAAAAACATTCAAGGCGTTCGGCGATCAACGAACTGCGAGACTTGGTTTTAGATAGCTGCCGCAAGAAGGCGTCATCTACGGGAGGGATCTTTTCTCTCACCGTGCCAACCGGCGGTGGCAAAACTTTCTCTGCAATGAGTTTCGCTCTGAATCATGCGATTCACAATGAGCTGGATCGCGTCATCATCGTCATTCCGTACACCAGCATCATTCGGCAGAACGCGAATGTTTACCGCAAAGCGTTTGCGAAGCCAAACGAAGGTCTTGATCTCTGCAACATCATTGAGCATCACTCGGCGATTGATACCCAACAGGCGAAGGAAAACAATCCAGAAGCAGAAAAGCGTCGCGAACAGGCAGTTGAAAACTGGGATGCTCCTGTGATCGTCACGACGTCCGTTCAGTTCTTTGAGACGCTATTTAGCGACCATCCTTCCCAGTGTCGCAAGTTGCACCGGATCGCGAACAGCGTTGTGATACTCGACGAAATCCAAACGATTCCTCCTCAATACGTGATCCCTATCACAGACATGATTCGGGAATTGTCCAGTCGGTACAAGACTTCGATCGTCCTATCAACCGCGACTCCTCCAGCACTCAAGGAGCACCTTGGTGAGGTGCGAGAGATTGTCGATGATCCAATCGGCTTGGCGAAGCATCCCGCTGCCCGTCGCGTCCAGACGGAATGGCGGATCGAGAATCCGACTACCTACGAAGAACTTGCAAATGAACTAAAGACGAACGGTCACCAACAATCGCTCGCGATCGTTCACCGTCGAGCCGATGCGGCCAACTTGGCCAAAATGCTACCGAGAAACCACCGGATGCATCTCTCCGCCCAGATGTGTCCAGAACATCGGATTCAAGCCGTCGACGAAATCCTCCGTCGAGTAAAAGAAGGCGAACCTTGTTTGGCGGTGACGACTCAGCTCATAGAAGCGGGTGTGGATCTGGACATGCCGATCGTGTATCGCGCATTAGCAGGTGCTGACAGCCTCGCTCAAGCAGCAGGACGATGTGACCGCGAAGGAAAGCGTACTGTTGCGTCTGGGTATCCAGCCGGAAAGCTGATTGTATTTCGTCCGGAAACCAAGCCTCCTGGCCAAACACTTCAGGATGCCGCGGATGCTTCCCTGACCATGTGGAATTTGAAAGCGTTAGAGGGTAGTGAGTTCGACGTTTTCGATCCCGACCATTGCCGAGAATACTTTCAGCACTTTTACGGAACAAAGATGCTCGATCAGCATCACCTTCAACGAGAGCGTGCATCGCTAAATTTTGCCAACGTAGCAGCACTATTCGAAATGATTGAGGACGGATGGAGCTTTCCGGTCGTCGTCCCATGGCCATTCAATGAAGACGGTTCGCATGGTGAAGGGCGAAGACGCTCGGAAGCCTTCCGAGAATCCCCCAACCGAGAAACTTCGCGTGCACTTCAACCCTACATCGTTCAGGTCCCCAAACAAGCAGCATCCATTCTTGTTGAACAGGGCGTAATCGAAGTGATGTTCGGTTCGATTGGAATTCCAACCGACCTATTCAACCCAACCTGGTACAGCGATGAATTTGGCCTCACCTTCGACGAAGGTGAAATGTCCTTCCTGCAATGCTAATTGAATCGGGTCGCCGGAATGGCCGTTAATTGTTGTTTACTAATACAGGGTACCCCATGTTTCGCGTACGAATTTCTGGCCCACTAGCCATATTCACGAGACCCGAACTGAAAGTGGAACGGATCTCTTATCCAGTCATCACTCCTTCTGCAGCTCGTGGTTGCTTGGAGGCCGTTTTTTGGAAACCAGCGATTGCTTGGCGAATTCACCGAATCTCTGTTCTCAATCCAGTTCACTGGATGCCGATTCGCCGCAACGAGGTCAGCCGACGCCAAATCGCGCCGTCAGAGTCGATCATCAGCGACGGTGGAAGGGCTCCAAGCCAATTTGCCGACGAGGATCGTGCTCAGCGAAACACAATCGCGCTGAGAGACGTTGCGTATGAAATTGAAGCTTCGTTCGAGATGACCAAACGTGCTGGTCCTGGAGAAAAGCCCCAAAAATTTGTTGAAATGTTCTCGCGGCGACTGGAAAAGGGGCAGCATTTTCACCAGCCATACCTTGGGTGTCGCGAATGTATCGCTGACGTGGAGCCCGCCGAAGCCGACTGTGAACCAATCGCCGAAGATCGCGACCTGGGATTGATGCTCTACGACATCGACTTTTCTCGCCCAGCGAGACGACCGCTGTTCTATCACGCCGTCATGAAACAAGGAGTGATCGAAGTGCCGTCCATGTCTCAGGTCCGATCACAAGTCGCAAGGAACAAGGAGGTGTCTCGATGATCTTGCAAGCTCTCGCCCAATTGGCCGAACAGGAAGGCTTGGTGGCGCGGCCAGACTACGAGCCGAAGCGAGTTTCCTGGGTGGTTGTACTCACCGAAAATGGCTCGTTTGTAAATCTCGTGAGTAACCGCATCAACTTGTCGGAAGGTACGAAGAAGAAACCTGTGTATGTGGGCAAGTGGGTGCTGGTTCCTAAGCAGCCAACTCGAACAAGTGGCGCGAAGTCGTTTTTCTTGATTGACAAATCCGAGTACGTCTTTGGACTCGATCCGCAATCGAAGCAAAAGCCGAAAAAACTCGAGGAACGCTTCGGCCTGTTCCGCGCGCAGGTCAACGAAGCTGCAGAAAGCAGTGACGCGATTCCGCTTCAAGCTGTTGCCAACTTTCTCAATCGCTTGGCCGACGATCCGTCGCCTATAAAGACGCACGCAAACTTCGATTCGATTGAATCAAACGATCTCATTGGATTCAAAATTGGCACGCAGTGGGCGCAGGAAGACCCGAAGGTGATTGACTATTTCGCCGACTCGAGAAAGGTGGTCGAACCAGAGTCGCCAAAGGTGACGCCGTTCCAATGTTTGGTTTCGGGTGAAGTGGTTCATGAAGTCCCTCTTTTCCCGTTGATCAAACGAGTTCCTGGTGGGACATCCAGTGGTGTCGCTTTGGTATCCCACAACGCGTCCGCGTTTCTATCGTATGGTCTGTCTGGCAACGACAACGCGCCAATTTCGCGAACTGCTGCCGAAGCCAGTGCCGCAGCACTGACACGGTTGCTCGATCCAAACTACCCAGATCCAAAAGACCTAGACGATGTCCTTCCCCTTCGCCAAATCAAGATCGGAGCGAACACCATCGTTGTGTTTTGGGCGAAGAACGCGACAAAAGAAATTGCTTCGGTTTTGGATATGCTGAACCCGATTCTGGGCGGTGAAAGTGAAGAGACAGTCAAAGAGGCGTATCGTTCGGTCTGGCATGGAAAACCTTTGCCGCTGAACGAGTCGAGTGAGTTTTACGCGCTGACCCTTTCAGGAACGCAAGGCCGGGTCGTTATTCGCGACTGGATCGAAACTTCGGTGAAAGTCGTCAACGAGAATTTAGCCATGCACTTCGCCGATTTGAAAGTTTGCCGCAACACCAAACCCAAGAAGGGCAGCAAACCTTCCGAGACGATCCCAATGTCTTGGCTGCTTAAATCGCTCGCCGCTGAAGGTCGCAGCGAACCAGTTCCGCCCAGTGTTGAGTCTGGGTTTGTTCGTGCCGCGTTCCAGAGATCGGAATACCCCTTTCAACTTTTGCAACGGGCATTGGTTCGTGCAAAGGCGGAAGCTGGCGGTGACGATTGGTCCGAATCAATGAGGCGTGACGCACGTGCTGCCATCCTTCGCGCGGTTCTAAACCGGAAGCGACGCAACGATCCGAATCCTAAATACCCGGAGGTAGATATCGAAATGAATCCTAACGTTCAAAGCGAAGGATATTCCTGTGGCATGCTAATGGCTGTCTTAGAGAGACTCCAAACACTGGCTCTCGACGACATCAATGCATCCGTGGTCGATCGATTTTTCAGCGCTGCGTCGGCAAGCCCACGAAGCGTATTCGTTCGCTTGCTCAAGAACAGCCAACACCACTATCGCAAGGTTCGCGACGATGAAGAAAAACGCGGCTTCGCTCGTTATCTTGAGCGCATCAAAGACGAGATTTTGAGTCGTTTTGATCCACAGCCCGCTCCGACTTCTCGGTCAGTTTACCCAGGATCGGCTTCGGGAATCCCGTTGCATCTCAACTTGGAACAGCAAGCGTTGTTCGTCCTTGGGTACCACCAGATGCGACATTGGCTTCGCATGTCCATGGAGGAGAAACAGGCGTGGCACGATGAACATCCAAACGTTCCACCAGCATTTGGCCGCAAGAAAGTTGAGCACTCCGAATCAGTGGAAGCAGATTCGGCGATCACCGTTTCCTAATCTATAGCCACCATCATTTTCCTAGGAGTTTTCAATGAGTACAGCAACAGCCGAACCTACAGCAGCGGACCTCTCCAAAGACGCGATTGCCAATCGCTATGAGTTTGTCCTTTTGTTTGATGTCACAAATGGGAATCCCAATGGAGATCCCGATGCCGGCAACGCACCGCGAGTCGACCCTGAAACGGGGCATGGACTCGTCTCAGATGTTTGCATTAAACGCAAAGTGCGGAACTTGATCACTTTAGCCAAACGGAAGGAAGATGGTTCTCCGGAAGACGGGTACGACATCTACGTTAAAGAGAAAGCGATCCTGAACGATCAACACAAACGCGGCTACGACGCGTTGGGGCTCGATCCCAAGAAGAAGGAAGGCAAATTGAAGGAGGGAGAGAGCCCCAAGGAAGAACGGGTAAGACGGTGGATGTGTCAGAACTTTTTTGATGTCCGCATGTTTGGAGCCGTGATGAGCACCGGTGTGAATGCCGGTCAAGTGCGTGGCCCAATTCAGTTCGCGTTCGCTCGCAGTGTCGATCGGATTGCCTCGTTGGAACAGTCAATCACTCGCATGGCTGTCACCACAGAGAAAGAGTCGGCGAAGCAGGAGGGTGGAAACCGCACGATGGGACGAAAGGAAATTGTCCCCTACGCCCTCTACGAAATGCACGGGTATATCAGCCCGTTCCTGGCGCAACAGACAGGATTCAATGAAGACGATCTTGAGCTGTTTTTCAATGCGTTAACGCAAATGTTCGATCACGACCGCTCTGCATCACGCGGTGAAATGAGCGCATGCCGATTGATCGTTTTCAAACATGACTCCCCACTCGGCAATGCCCCCGCAAGAAAACTGTTTAGCCTTGTTGATATCAAACTGAAGGACGGTGTCGAGGTTCCTCGCAGCTTCGAAGATTATACCGTTACAATTGATGAATCGAAGAAGCCTGGTGGAATCGAGATCATTGAAAGGTTGTAGTGATGTCCGAGGTTTTGCATGAATCGGGAGTTGAGTACGGGTCCTGTGTACCACAGCTCAACAGTGGGGATCGGCTGGATCACGATGAATACCTACGTCGCTATGCGGCTGCGCCAGAGAACCTGAAAGCGGAACGGATCAACGGGAAGGTGTACCTGATGAACCCTCTGCGAGCGGCCTGGCATGGGAACCCACATGCTCTTCTGGCTGGCTGGTTGTTCGTCTATGCCATGAAGTCTCCGGAACTGGTGACTTCGGACAACTCGACTGTTCTGCTGAATTCGGACAACGATCCCCAGCCCGACTTGTGCATGTACCGCGTGGGCGGCCAAACGCAAGTCAATGACGAGGGCTACCTCGTCGGTCCGCCCGAACAGATCACTGAAATCGCGGGGTCATCAGCGAGCTACGACTTCGGTGAAAAACGTGATGTTTACGAGGCCGCTGGCGTCGGGGAATATCTCGTCTTTGAAACCATCGAGGGACGAATCGAATGGTGGCGTCTGAGCGATTCCAAATTCGTTGACGTCCCGGTTGTCGATGGCGTGCGGCAGAGTGTTTTGTTCCCAGGATTGTGGCTGGACGAGGATGCTCTCCGCTCCGGTGATTCGCAGCAGTTGGTCGATACTCTGCAACGTGGGATGGACTCCGTGTGACTTTTCAAGAAGACGAACTGCTGGCGATCTCGGCGCTTCAGCATTACCTCTTCTGCCCGCGTCAGTGTGCGTTGATTCACATCGAACAGGCTTGGGCCGAGAACCACCTGACGATGGAGGGGCTGATTCTGCACGAAAAGGCAGACACCCCCACCCACGAAACACGGCCTGGTGTCCGTGTCGAACGCGCGCTTCCGATCCGATCATTGGAACTTGGTTTGATCGGGAAGGCGGATGTGGTCGAGTTTCGAAAATCAGACTCGGCCAATAAATCAACTGAAACCATCGTCCCGGTTGAATACAAACGTGGGCGACCGAAGAAGAATGACTGTGATCGAGTGCAATTATGTGCTCAAGCACTCTGCTTGGAGGAGATGTGTGCCACCGAGATTACCGAAGGTGCGCTGTTTTACGGAACCCAAAAGCGACGCACCTCGGTCTCGTTCGATGAACCGCTTCGCCAACGAACGAAGGACACAATTGTGCAACTCCGCCAGATGATCGAATCGGGAACCAGTCCGCCTGCTGTGCGCACGCCAGCCTGTAAGAAGTGCTCGCTGATCGAACTGTGCCTTCCTGATGCAACGGATGGAAGTCGAAGCGTCAGTCGCTTCATGAGCCGACAGCTCGCCGCCCATTTGCAGGAAGAGTGACCCCGATACGGTCGTAATGAGCTGCCTGTCAGATGCGATCTGACTTTCGTTTGACAGCTCGGCACTGGCTGAACCTTACAACACGATTGCAACATGAATCGTTCCGTATTGGGTGCCTCATCGTCGCCCATCTCTCAGACGTCCGTGAGCGCGCACTCAAAATGAAACGACATCTCAACACACTGTTTGTCACGACCGAAGGAAGCTACTTGGCCAAGGATGGCGCGGCCGTGCAAGTTCGATTTGAGAAGAAGACAATCCTCCGCGTCCCGCTCCACAACCTGGACGGCATTGTGTGCTTTGGCAGAGTTGGGTTCAGCTCCCAATTGGCTGCCGCGTGCGCCGAATCGGGCGTGTCAATCTCGCTGATGTCTCCCTACGGGCGATTCCGCGCTGCCGTGGTCGGGTTCTCCCCCGGCAACGTTCTGCTGCGAAGGCAGCAGTACCGCGTCGCGGACGATCCGGCTGCGACTGGCAAGATTGCGAGGAACATGATCGTTGGCAAAATCGCCAACACTCGCAGCGTTTTGTTGCGAGCGGCCCGCGATTCAAAACACGAGGAACGATCGGAGCGTTTGAAAGCGGCTGCTGAAAAGATGGCGCCGCTGCTATCGCTCGTACGAAAGGCGACGGATGTCGATTCTGTCCGGGGGTACGAAGGTGAATCAGCATCGAGATACTTTTCAGCCTTTTCCGACCTGACCAGTGATCCGGATTTCGAGATGAAAGGACGTTCCCGTCGCCCGCCGACGGATCGAATCAACGCCCTGCTGTCCTTCCTTTACGCGATGCTTTCTCATGACGCTCGGAGCGCTTGTGAAGCGTGCGGGCTCGACTCCGCCGTCGGATTCCTGCATCGCGATCGACCGGGCCGTCCGGGCTGTGCACTGGATTTGATGGAAGAGTTTCGGCCCGTGCTCGCGGATCGCCTGGCAGTCTCGTTGATCAATCGCCGCCAGATCAACGCAAAGGGATTCGAAGTGACATCGGCTGGTGCCGTGAGGATGAATGACAAGACTCGGAAAACGGTGTTGGCTGCCTACCAGCAACGCAAACAAGACGAGATCGAACATCCGTTCCTAGGCGAAAAGACGACGATGGGGTTGCTCATTCATCTCCAGGCCAGGCTACTCGCTCGGCATTTGCGCGGTGATCTGGATGAGTACCCCGTGTTCATTTGGAAATAGCTCGACTCCTCTTCGCGTGACAAGCAGTGGCCGCGTCGATGATTGGAGAGCATCAATGAGAGGAGAACAACGAAATGGTAGTTTTGGTAACCTACGATGTCAGCACATTGGATTCGTCAGGGAAGCGGCGTTTGCGACGCGTTGCCAAGATCTGTCTGGATTACGGTCAGCGAGTACAGAACAGCGTTTTTGAATTGGATCTGGACCATGCGTTGTGGGTTCAGTGTCGTCAAAAGTTGATTGACGAGATTGACCCTGAAAGCGACAGTTTGCGTTTCTATCGGCTCGGCAATCATTGGCGAGAAAAGGTCGAGCACATCGGTACCAAGCCCTCGACTGACCTGAGCGGTGGGACCTTGATCGCATGACCGCGATCCTCAAGTGGACACGAAACCCCTGCCGGGTTCGCGATGCCAGCATTTGCGGCAATTCAGCTCGTTTTCGCAAAGCCCACACTCCTTTGCATTCGCTGCCCCCTCCATTCCGCCAGGGTTCGCGGAACCATACACTGAAGACGTGGAGACACAACGACTTAGGTCTCCGCAGTCGCGCTCTCACGGGAGCGCGTGGATTGAAACTTGCTGACGCCGAGGACAAAGTTCACACGAACGAGGTCGCGCTCTCACGGGAGCGCGTGGATTGAAACAATCCGTCAGGAAACAATTGCCGCGATGTCGGGTCGCGCT
>NZ_ANOH01000091.1 GCF_000346505.1 Aporhodopirellula sallentina SM41 | reverse complement strand
GCGCGCAAGCCACGGGAAGGTTTTGCGTGTACACGTATGCGGCGAGACCGTATTCCGTGTTGTTTGCCAACTCGATTTCATCGTCGTCATCGGTGAATGGAATGATCGGCAGAATCGGGCCGAAGATCTCATCGCACGAGAGTTCCATGGAGGGGGCGACATCGCGAAGGATGGTCGGTTCGATGTAGAAGCCAGGCATTTCGGGATCGGGAATCTTGCCGCCACAAACGACCTTGGCCCCTTTTTGTTGGGCGTCGGCGATTAACGAGAGCATTCGGTCGCGTGCGTTTTCGGTGAGTACCGGTCCCATCCGACGACCGTCGCCTCGCCCCGCGCCGAGGACGATTCCCGACGCGCGTTCGTGTGCGGCAGTGATGAATTCTTCGTAGACGGATTCATGAACGAAGCAGCGGTTGGGCGACACACAGACTTGACCGGAGTTTGCGAATTTCAGGTCCACGATGCTGTGAGCAGCGGCAACGATGTTGGCATCGTCGTAAACCAAGACAGGTGCGTTGCCACCCAATTCGACCGAGAAATGCTTCACGTTCGTGCACGCGGACTTCATCGCACCGATGCCGGCCCGGGTGGAACCGATCATCGTGAACATCGCAGGGATTTCGCTCTCAAGCAGCGGTCCGGTGACGTCGTAGTCGGTCCCCGTGATAATGTTGACAACCCCTGGGGGGAGTCCCGCGTCGGTGAGCAGTTCGGCACAACGGAGTGTTGACAAAGGTGTCAGTTGAGACGGTTTGATGATCGCCGTGCATCCTGACGCCATGACCGGCCCCAGTTTATAACCGAGGTTGAGAAGTGGGAAATTCCACGCCAGGTATCCGACGACCACACCGAGCGGTTGACGCAATGTGTAGTTGAGAAACCTGCCGTCGGGATCAGGGATGACCTGTTGGTCAATACGCGCGGCTTCCTCACAGAAGAACTTCAGGCAGGTTGTCAGCATGCCGAAGTCGTATTCGGCGTTGTCGTACGGTTTACCTGTTTCAGCGATGAGGAGGTCGATGATCTCCTCACGGTTGGCCTCGAGCAATTCAGCATAGCGCTCGATGATCGGTTGTCGCTGTGAGAGCGGCATGCGGGACCAAGTCGCGAAAGCGTTCTTCGCGGACGTGAGGGCGAGTTGGACCGATGTGCTGTTGATTTCGGGGACGTTGGCGATGACTTCGGCGGTCGCCGGATTGGTTACCGGAAACGTGTTGTCCGTTTGGACCCGTTCGCCGTCTATCAGCATCGAGAATTGTTTTTCCAGCATCCTTTCACGCCTTCAGTTCGGTTTGTTGGACGACAAACGATTGCATCTTGTCTTCGTTGACTTTCACTCCGAGGCCCGGGCCGGTTGGGACGCGGGCGATGCCGTTTTCCACCGCAACAGGGACATCAAACAATTCATCGCGGAGCGCGTTTGGTGTGCGATCGTATTCCAGGAGAGGCGGTGCGTTTTCTTTGCGTCCCGGTTCGCGATAGCCCGATGCGAGAAAGTGCGTCGCCGACGCCAGGTTGAGCATCGTGCCCCAACAGTGCGGGACGACGTTGATGCCCATCGACGAGGCAAGATTTCGAATTTTCAACGCTTCCGAGGGGCCACCGCAATAGGCCAAGTCTGGCTGCGCGATTTGGACACCGCCAGTTGAAAGGAGTCTTTGGAATCCGTAACGCGTTTGTTCACACTCGCCGGTTGCAATGGGCATGTCGAGTTTATCTTGCAGTTGCCGGAACTGTCCTTCGAACTCCGGCGAGAGTGGTTCCTCAAACCACTTGAAGTCGTTTTCCTCCAGCACGCGTCCGATTTGGATGGCTTCGGGAAGATCGAACGCGTGGTTGGAGTCTGCCATCATGGTCATGTTCGGCAACGCATCGCGAAGAGATTCGATTTGGCGGGCGTCGAATGCAAGGTTCTTGCCGACCTTGATTTTGAGGGCTTGGAATCCGAGTTGCTGATACATCGACGCTTCCTCGACGATCGACTGGATCAAATCCGCCTCGGGCATTTCCTTGAAATACATGCCGGTGGCATAACACGGCACTTCGTCAACGTAACGTCCGCCCATCAGTTCGGACACTGACAGGCCGAGTGTTTTACCGCGGAGATCCCAGAGTGCCATGTCGATCCCCGACATCGCACCCATCATCACTCCGCCGCGTGCGAAATCGAGAGAGGAACGCCACATCAGATGCCACAACGCGTCGGTTGCGAGTGCGTTTTGATTGAGCAACCTGGGTGCGTAAAAGCGATCGATCGCCGTTTGGTAAACCTCCGAGGGGCCGTAGCATTCGCCCCAACCGCTCGTGCCGTCTTCGGCGACGATCTCAACCCACAGGGTGTTTCGTGTGTCGTAGTACCACTGTGAAAAGCCAAACGGAACCTCCAAGTGATCTCGCAAATGATGGGTGCGGATGCACTTGATCGTGGACGTTGGACGTTTTGCGGTCGATGTACTTTCGCGAGGTTGACTTTCGTCCGGCGACAGTCCCCTGTTCGAAGGCGACATCGAAACGGTGGGGACCGCGGGGGACCAATCCTGATTTTCCATGTCTTCGATCATTTGAATGGGGAGTTGGAGTCTGCTGCGGAGGAACACGTCGCGCCGCTCCAACGCGGGGCGAATCATGCGTTCGCGGTCGGGCGTGTCTAGACGAATCGCCAATCGGGTCGACGAGAAGAATGCCCATTGAAAAGATGTGGTATTGTAATACAATTGGCCCTCTTCAATCAAGAGGTACGAGAAAAATGTCTTCAACGCGTCGAAATCTATGTGAGCAGGTTGTGCACGACCTTGGGTTGCGCATCGTGTCGGGGGTGATCGAACCGGGTGATGCGATTCCGCAAGAGTGGACGTTGTGTGAGCAAATGGGAGTCAGTCGTACGGTGGTCCGTGAGGCGGTCAAATCGTTAGCCGCCAAAGGATTGATCGAGTCACGGGCCAAGCGGGGAACGATCGTACGTCCCATGTATGATTGGAATCATCTCGATCATGACGTGATCGGATGGCAGGCGGGGGCGGATGAAAGCGGGTTGAACTTGGTTCGTTTGACCGAATTTCGTCAGGCGGTAGAGCCGAAGGCGGCAGCGATGGCGGCCGAGCGGGCAACCTCGGAGGCGATTGAACGCATCGAAGACGCTTGGAAAGAGATGGATCGCACCGCCGGAAACGACGTGGAAGGTTTCTTAGCCGCCGACATTCGCTTTCACACCGAAATCATGCAGGCGACGGGCAATCCGTTTTTCTCGCCGGTGGCCAATGTGATCGGTGCGTCGTTGGAGGCGAGTCTGCGCGTGACCAACTGTCTTCCCCCTGACAACATTCCTTCGGTGCCGTTGCACGAGAAGGTGCTGCAGGCGATCCGCGACCGTCAGGCGATGGCGGCTCATGATGCCATGTTGTCGATGTTGATGGACGCGGCCAATCGGATTGACCGGGCACTCGCCAAATCAGCGAGTCTGGATCAGGACGCCCCCAAGGAAGGCGAAAACGGCTAGTGGTTCGTCAAAGCCTTGTTTTGGGGTAGCGGAGCTCGCCAA
>NZ_ANOH01000090.1 GCF_000346505.1 Aporhodopirellula sallentina SM41 | reverse complement strand
AAAGGTACTTTTCCAAAAGTCGGTCATGTTAAACGGGGGGCGAAAATGTCACCGGGCCTTCAGGCTTATTGTGACCGGTGTGTACTGAATCCGTTGGGGCATATTGATGTTAAAGAAAGTGCTGTTCGTCGATGACGACCCAATCTTGCTGCGTTATTTGGAAGGCGCCGCAAATGCGAAACTGGGATCCGAGTTCGAAATCGTTACGGCAGAAGGTTGCAAGCCTGCGTTGGAAGCAACCGATGCGTCGGGACCTTTCTCGGTCGTCGTTGTCGATATGCAAATGCCGGACGTCAACGGGATCGAAACCATCGGATACCTGCGCCGAAAGATGCCCAATGCGACATTCATGATGTTGACCGCGAACAAGGATTTGCAGACTGCGGTCCAAGCCGTGAACGACGGACGGGTTTTTCGGTTCCTTTCCAAACCCTGTCCGCCTGAAGAACTCGTGTCCGCTCTCGGAGCCGCCCAGGCGGAATACCAATCGTCTGTGTCGGCAAAGGACATGCTCAGCGGGACGATCTCGGGGACGTTGGATTTGATGGCGGACCTGATCGAGATGCCTGACGGGCGTCACATCGATACCGGACGCATGCTCGAGTCGGTCAATGATTTGGCTAACTCGATGGCGATCGAGTTAGGGTGGGAAGAGCGTATCGCGGCGCGAGTGTTTCTGGTGGGGATCGCGATGCTATCGCCGCAAGAGGCGGAACTGTTTGAACGGCTGGATCCGTGTTCGGACGAGCACAAACGTTTGTTTGCAAGAATCTGTTCGGTGTCGGCTGGACTGTTGAAGAAGATTCCGCGTTTCGATTGGATCGGCGATCTGTTGCGATTGGTCGCCAAAGCCGAACGCTATCAGGAATCGGGCAGCCGCGAAGAGACGTCCGCGTTGTTGCTACGCGTCGTGTTCTACTGGAACTATTTGACGATGAAGGGCATGTGCGTCGAAGCAGCGTCGGCAACGATTCGGCGGATCATGCCTGAGCTATCCGACCGCATGGTCAGCGCGGTTGAAAGTTTGAACGACAACCGGGACGCACTCTGTGTGCAGACGCTGTCGATCCAAGAGCTGGAGCCTGGGATGATTCCTTTCCGCGATATCAAGAACGGACAGGGATGCAACGTGATCGCGGGCGGCCGACCGCTGACGCGACCGATGATCGAGAACATGCAAAACGACCCCACTTTGAGCCGTTACGATGTGGCAATCGTGTCGAGTTCGATTTCGAACACGCGATGCGAAACCGAAGCGTTGAGTTTCGCGTAAGCAGGCGATCGACCAGGTAGACGGCCGGTACCAAGAAACCGAAATGGACGTTGTTAAACTTCCATTTCGGTCGCACTACGTTTTAATGGAACGTTCACAGCGGCCATAACAGTCAGGCTTGGTGAACGTTGGCAACGATAGCTAGACGCTGTTTTACCCCAGCCTTTCGGTTCGGTAGCGTCGGAGTTAGCTAGCGTCGGGGTTAGCGTCTTCGACTGCTCGTGCCATGACTTCGATCGCGGCGTCGGTGTAACGCTCGTACTCGTTGAAGAAGTGGTTCATGGCGGCTTCGTCGGCGAAGAAGAACATCCGTTGATGGATCGGATCTCGCATCCCGAAGCGGCGTTTGCCGGGAACGATTTGGCGTTCTTCAAAGAATCGCACGACGTCGATTTCGTTCAACACGGGTGTGTAGGGCATCGGGTCGGCGAGGAACGTTTCCATCTTTTCTTGCGAACTGAACAGATACAGTTTGCCGAGGTGAACGACGCCGAACTTGGGATTGCCTTCGACCCATTTGTCTTCGTCGATGACGGTGACGGCACAGTAGCCTTCCATGGCGAGCTTCGGTGACGAAGTCGACGCGGGGGCCGGTGCAGGTGTGGGCTCAACGGCGGCGCCGAGCTGTTCGGTTGCGGGCGGTGCCATTTGGGCTGGCATTCCGAGCGACATGCCGTCGGTGCGTGCACCGGCGAGTCGTGCGGTTGCTCCGCCGGGCAATGGTAATCCGGCGTGAGGGTTCACGGTCGGTGGGTGTGCTGGTTGTTGTGCGGGCGATGGGACCTGTTGCATCGCGAAGCTGCCCGACGCGTTGACCGGCAATTGTGGTTGCTGTGTCGCAGGTTGTTGCGGTGCCGAGGCGAGTCGGGCTTGGGTTTGGCCGGGGCGTGCGGTCGGTGCGGGCGGCGTGGCTTGAGCGGGCAGCATTTGACTGCCGGCTTGGGCGAGCATCGCGATGTAGCGATTCGGATCCTGTGGGCTGACCGAGTGGGCGAGTGTTTTTCCGGCGGGCGTCACGACGACGTCGGTCGGAAATTTCGTCACTTTGAACATCTTGGCCAATTCAGGCGATTTGCCCGCGTGGACTTTGACGGGGACGAACCCGCCGGCGACGGCATTGGCGACTTCGGGCGATTGGAACGCGCCGGCTTCGAGCCGGTCACACCAAACGCAGTTGTCACTGTAGAAGTGCAGCAGCAGCGGTTTGTTTTGTGCCTTGGCTTCGGCGTGTGCTTTGGTCAGCTCGCTGCGCCACGGAATTTCGGCGGCAACCTGCCCGAGACCGAGCGTGTTGCTCGCAACGAACACGCTCACGATAAGCGTGGTGTGAGTCTTGATTTGTCGTAGCCATGCGAGTCGCATTGGACAAAGTCCTTCTTGTCTGTATGCAAAATTGCTGCGTCCCCACAGGATCGCGGGGTCCGTCATGGGGTTGGATCGGCTGTAACGATTAGACGGCTTGAATGGAAGTTAACTGATTTTCCGATTTCGCCGCCAGATCTTTGTCATTGACAATTTAGGCAAGCCCGCTGATACTCCCCGGCAACGATACTTGGTGCCGTGACGGCTGGCTGGCCGTCGCGAGAACAGGGAACTTCGGTGAGATTCCGAGACGGCCCGGCCGCTGTATCCGACGCCACGATTCGCGGTGTTTTGTGTGGAAATCGCTGTTTTTGCGATTTTCAGCAACGAAACGCGGGAATCTAAAACCCAATCCTTTTCTTGGCCATTGCCGCACATTGCCTCCCGGCGTCCGCGATCATGCGGGCCGAATCGGGCAGTTTCCGGCGAGAAGGCAAGGTTTGTGGGAAGCGCCGGGAGTCAGAAGACCTACCAGGTATCGGGCGTCAAACGCATCGTGTGCGGATCGGAATGACCGATCGTTCGCGTGCGGGTCTTCTTGGGCGAGACCAGCGTCAGGAACTGCCTCGTTTCCTTTTGGAGCGAATGCCGCAGCGAAAAAACGCGACGAAATGGGTCGCGACCGTTGTCCGAGCATTTGTTCATGGTTGATCGATTACCGATGCCACTTTGCTCTCCCACCAACGATGCCCGCCCGGCGAGTGCGGTGTTCTGTCGCCAGGGTCGATTTTGTTTGCAGTCTCGGCAGGTCGCGGTGACTCACCCCGCAGCGTTCACGTTGGTCGAATTGCTAGTGGTGATCGCGATCATCGGCGTGCTGGTCGCGTTGTTGTTGCCGGCTGTCCAGGCGGCTCGCGAGGCGATGCGACGTGCGTCATGCCAAAACAACCTGCACCAGGTCGGGCTGGCTCTGCACAACTATCACTCGGCGTTTAACAATTTTCCTCCCGGTGCGATCGAGGTTCGTCCTGAAGTCTCGGGCGGAAAACAATTTGCGTGGTCGGCGTTTGTGCTGCCTTACATGGAACAGTCGGCGCTCGCCGAGCAGATCGATTTCAACTTGCCTTTTGACGATCCCGCCAACGCGGAGGCGGCCGGAGAAGTGGTGCCGGCATACGTTTGTCCGAGCACGCCGCGATCCGAACCACGCATCGATGAAATGGGCGTGACGGACTACGGAGGGATCTTCGGCGAGCGGATCGTCAGCACGAACAACCCACCCCGCGGGATGATGATCCATGATCGGGCGTTGGGGTTTCGCGACATGCTCGACGGCAGTTCGCACACGATCGTCGTGGCCGAAGATGCCGAGTTCCCTGACGGGCAATGGATCAACGGTCGCAATCTGTTCGATCAAGCGTTCCCGATCAACAAGGCTCCCGCGTTCGAAAACGACATGCGGAGTTTTCATCCCGGTGGCGTGATGGTCTTGCTCGGCGACGGCGCGACGCGGTTCGTCGTCGAACAAATCGACCTGGAAGTGTTAGCCGCCTATTGCACCCGAAACGGACATGAACAGGTGACCGAGTTTTAGACGGACCCGAGTCTTCAGCATATGCATTCAATACCGACGCAACCCATACGTGTAGCGAAGCAAGTGATCGCGACGGATGAGCGAACGAGCTCGAAGAACAACATGATGAAACCAACTATGAGAATGAAACGAACTTCCAAACGAGCGTCCAAACGAACCGTGAAACGACAACGAACCCAACCGTTCAAACGGCGACTGTTGATGCAGGGACTCGAAGACCGGCGTTTGCTCGCGGCGGGACCCTACGCACCGGCCGCAGGAGAAGACGGATCGACTGCGATTGCGTTTGAGGATTCCGCGATCGTCGGATGGGCCTCGGCGGTTGCCGACTACTCACCGGGATCGGACGTGGACGCGCAGTGGACGGACACCTCCAACGCGCTCGGTCCGGCCGAAGGTGAGTTCGACGGTGTCGTGTCGCTCGGCCGTGGTGGTTCGATCACGCTCGAGTTCGCGACGCCGATCCGTGACGGCCTCGGTGCCGACTTTGCGGTTTTCGAAAACGCGATCAACGACACGTTCTTGGAACTCGCGTTCGTCGAAGTCTCGTCCGACGGGGTGAACTTTGTTCGCTTTGACAGCGATTCACTGACGCCTGCGGCGGTGCCGAGTTACGGCGAAGTGGATCCGACGCAGATCGATAACTTGGCCGGAAAGTATCGCGGCGGATACGGAACACCGTTCGAC
Organism: Aporhodopirellula sallentina SM41; assembly: GCF_000346505.1. Classification (GTDB taxonomy): domain Bacteria; phylum Planctomycetota; class Planctomycetia; order Pirellulales; family Pirellulaceae; genus Rhodopirellula; species Rhodopirellula sallentina. The sequence goes on along the minus strand of NZ_ANOH01000090.1, from coordinate 28,036 downwards.
CTCGAGGAGCTTCGCGGCACGGCGGGGCTCGATGTCACCTCGGTGACTCATGTACGTTTGGTGGACATTGTTGGTGATGGTTTGACGGTCGATTCCGATGGCGATCCGATCTATGACCCAACGCCGACGTTCGGTTCGGCTGGGTTGGATCTCGATGCGATCGGTGTGATTCACCAGGTCGAGTACGGTGAAGTGGTTGTCGATTTTGAAACGCTCGGCAGTGGGCTGCCCGCCGAGGGCACGGACAATGGTTCGAGTGGCGCAGGCGTCTTTGCCGAAGACGAGATTTCGCTCAATAGCAACTACGACACGCAGTGGCAGAGTTGGACGGGGTGGTCGATTTCGAAATCGACTGACGCGGCGACGGCTGGTTTCGGGAACCAGTTCGGCAACATCACGGGCGGCGGGTACGACGGATCGGATACATTCGCGGTCGGTTTCTTTGACGTTTCCCCGACCGAGCCTGCGGCTCCTCCGACGATCACGCTCGATCCGGCGAGTGCGTCGCGTTTCGATTCTTTGTACGTGACCAACACAACCTACACCGCATTGTCGATGCTCAGCGGTGATTCGTTTGCCAAGAAGTTTGGCGGTGACAGCGGCGACGAGCCTGACTTCCTTCAGTTGACGATCACGGGCGTGGACGCGTCGGGCAATCCGGTCGGCGACGTCAGCGTGATGCTGGGCGACTATCGTTTTGAAGACAATTCGCAGGATACGATTCTCGACAAATGGACGCGGGTGGATGTCTCGTCGCTCTCGGAGGCTCGGTCGCTGCAGTTCAGCATGACGTCGAGCGATAACGGTTCCTACGGGATGAATACGCCAGCGTTCTTTGCCGTTGATGACGTGACGTTGCTCCGCGCGGCAGTGCCGATGGATTTGGAGACCGATGTGACGAGCGAAGACGAGAGCGTTACGGCTCGCGTTTCTCGCCCGACGGAGGATTCGTCATCGCCGGTGGACGTGAATTTGCAGCGAACGGGAACGGACCAAGCGACCTTGCCCGAGTCAGTGACGATCCCGGTCGGTGCCGCGTACGTCGAGTTTGAAATCTCCCCGACGAATGACGACGTGCCGACGGACAGTCGCGAGCTGGAGGTGACCGCCACGGTCGAGACCCTGTTGCCGACGACACGGTCGTTGGTCATCGAGGACGACGAAACGTTGGCGATTTCGTTTGACACTGCGAGTCTCGAAGCCGTCGAGGGCGAAGGCGAACGAACGCTTACTCTTCGACGAAACGATGCCGACCTAGATGGATCGTTGGAGGTGACGCTCAGCCATGATCTCGATGGCGTGCTGAGTGTTCCCACGTCGGTTCAGTTCGATGCGGGGGTCCGCGAGGTGGATGTCACGATCGAAGTGCTCGATGATGAAGTATTTGGCGGCGGGAGCACCGGTGTGATTCACGCCGTCTCGGGCTCGCACGAAGACGCGGAGGTTTCGGTATCGGTCAGCGAAGATGACTTCCCTAAATTGGTGGTTGACCCTGTTTCTTTCCAACTGAGTGAAAACTCGCCGGAGATCACCCAAATGGTCACGGTTTCTCGCAACACCGTCGACACGACATCGGCCGTAATCGTTTCGTTGTCGCTGCCCGGTGGCGGACCGTTGATGGTGCCCAACGAAGTCGTGATCCCCGCGGGAAACGCGTCAGCGACGTTCACCGTGGAAGTGATCGATGACACGATCGACAATCTGATGTCGAGCTACGTGGTGCTGGCCAGCAACGAGAATTTTGTTTCCTCGTCGGTGGAGGTCAACGTTGTCGACAACGATACGGCGAGCCTGCAGATCGAGCTGCAAGATTTGTCGGGCGATCCGTTGACGGAAGTATCGGAAGCGGAACCGTTCCAGGTGTTGGTGCGGCGCGTGAACGCGTCGCTCGATGTTGCTCAAGAGGTGACGATCTCTACGACGCTCGGCGACCGTGTGTCGGGGGCGGGAACGGTCGTGATCCCCATCGGATCCGATTCGGTGACACACACGATGCAGGTGATCGGTGACGGAATCGTGACCGGTCCACTGACGGTAGGCATTACTGCGGTTGCGCAAAACGTCACGCCGGTAGCGGTCGGGCTGACGGTGAGCGAAACCGATCAACCGACCCTGAGTGTTGTCGCGCCAGAAGACGGTTTGTCAGAAGCCGACGCGATTGCGATCGGCGACTTCGAGTTGCTCGGTCGTGGTTTGGTCGATGGCGAGTTCGATAACAACGCCGGGGCGAGTGGGAGGTTTGTCAGCGGTCCTGTGTCGTTGAATAACTCGTTTAGCAATTCGTTCGGTTTTGATTTTTGGTCCGGGTTCTCGATCAGCCGTGCCAACGACACGGCCACGCCAGGATTTGGGAACCAGTATTCCGCGATCACTGGTTCGGGTGCGAACGGTTCGTCGACTTATGCGGTCGCGTATGCCGGTTCGCCGGCGTTGATTTCGCGCGATGGTGACCAGCCGTTTGAGTCAATCGAAATCACCAACACAACCTACGCCGCATTGTCGATGCGTGACGGTGATGCGTTTGCGAAAAAGTTCGGAGGCGAAACGGGCGACGACGCGGACTTCCTTTTGTTGACCATTGACGGCCTCGACAGCGACGGCAATTCCATCGGTCAGGTGGAGTTCTACTTGGCGGACTATCGCTTTGATGACAACAGCCTCGACTACATCGTGGATGAGTGGATGACGGTGGATGTCAGCCCGATCGGCGATGCGGAAGTGTTGTCGATGAGCCTGTCTTCGTCGGACAACGGTTCGTTCGGCATGAACACGCCGGCTTACTTTGCCGTTGATAATGTCATGCTCACCCCCAACGCCGAGACGCTGCCGACAATTTCGATCTCACGCAACACCGCCGACACGTCGCAGGCGATAGAAGTTCAATTAGGTAGCGATCGAGACGAACTGATCGTGCCAATGACGGTCGTGATTCCTGAGGGCGAATCGAGTGTCGACGTGCCGGTGGCCTGGATCGACAACGCATTGGTTGACGCGTTGATTGACGGCGAACGCCAATGGAACGTTACGGCAATGGCAGACGGTTTCGTGTCAGGAGCTGCAGAAGTATCGCTTCTCGAGGATGACACCGAGACGTTGACGTTGACTTTGTTTGACGAGACTGCGAGCGAAGCCGACGGTGTGCAATTGGTCGATTTTGAAGACATCGGGTCGACGCTGTTGTCCGAGAGTTTCAACAACGGTTCGGACGGGATGGGCGGATTCACGGCGGAATCGTTCGCCTTCCCGACGGATTACAACCCGGTCTGGGGCAGTTGGAGCGGGTGGGCGTTGTCCAACGTGACCGACGTCACGACCGCCGGGTTTGGGAACCAGTTTTCTGCCTACGCAAACGTGGACGCGTCCGAACCGGGAGGTGGCGCGGAAGGATCGGACACGTTTGCGATTGCGGGCGGATATGGCGCGTCCCCGTTGACGATTGCGATGCCGGATGATGTTTCCGGGGCGACGTTCGAATCGATCTCGATCACGAACACAACCTACGCAGCGCTTTCGATGCGTGATGGCGACTTCTTTGCGAAGCAATTCGGTGGCGAAGATGGCACCGACCCGGATTACTTCTTGTTGACGATCGAGGGACTCGATGCCTCCGGTGAATCCGTTGGCGAAATCGATTTCTATCTTGCCGACTACCGTTTCGAAGATGACTCGCTCGACTACATTGTTGATGACTGGACGACGGTGGACTTGAGTTCTCTGTCGGCTGCATCGAGTTTGCAGTTCTCGTTTGAATCGTCCGATGTCGGCGAATTTGGAATGAACACGCCGGCCTTTTTCGCGATCGATAACTTGCTGATCGACCGATCGGCTACTGTTCCTTCGATGGTCGTGCATCGCAATGACGCCGACACGAGTGAACCGTTGGAAGTGACACTCGCGTCCAGTTCGCCTAGTCGCTTGTCGGTTCCTGATTCGATCGTAATCCCCGCCGGTGTGGATAGTGTGCGTGTCCCCGTGGTGCTGAGCGATGACGCGGAGTACGGCGATGATCTGACTGTTCAGGTGACCGCGAGTGCGGAAGGATTCGCCGGCGCGGATGGCACGATCGAAATCTTTAATGATGATTTGCCAGCGGTGTTGACCCTCGAACACGACGGTGTGAACCACCTCGTCGGCACCGAGTTCGACGTGGTGATTGATGAATACGACGACGACTCGGGAATCGATTTGCTGTTCAGCAACGCGTCGCAGCAATTCACGCTGAACCCGGTCGATGCCGCGTCAGTCACCGTGAGGATGTCCGGGGGCAGCGACTCGGCTTGGTTGCACACTAAGGGATTCAACCAAGTCGACGGCGGTGCGGGTGTTGATACGGCGGTGATCGCACCGGGAGATTTAGATGAAGCCGAAGCCGTCGATGTGGCGGCGTGGTTGAACGACCGAGTGATCGGGTTTGAAACGGTTGTCTTGGGCACGTCTGATGTTGCCGACGCCGGTGATCCGTTGACGTTCGATTTGGATCTCGATGAGTTGTCGCAGGTGAACGGTGGAACGCTTCCCCTGATCGTTTCCACGACCGGTCAAACGCTTCGCTGGACCGGTGATTGGCGGTTGGGTGAAATGACAATGGTCGATGGCAAATTGTCCGCAGCGGTGACTTCGGGTGACGTCAGTGTGCAGGTCGCGACCGACGAGGCGTGGCGAAACTTTGTGCTCGCCCAGGACGTCAACGCGAGTGGCGGTGTCACCGCGACGGACGCTCTGGTGATCATCAATCGTCTCAACGCGGACCCTTCGTTTGAATTGCCTGATCCGCAATCGACCGATGACCTGACGGGAGTCTACTACGACGTTTCCGGCGACGGGTTGGTGACGGCGCTCGATGCGTTGCAAGTAATCAATTGGTTGAACGAGAATGACGGCGGTGCACCATCGTCCGAGCCATCGGTTGATCTGTTGGCGGCCGAGTCGATGGCTGGATCGCCTGTCGTCACGCCGGCGGAAGAAGTCGAATCGAACGATAAATGGATACGGGATGCAGAGCGGATCGCGGATGCACCGGTTTCCTTGAACACGCTGAGCATTGAGGCAGTGTCGAACGAAAACTCAGGTGACGGCGTGGAAGCCGTCGAGATCGGGTTGGACGCTGCGGCAAATCGTATCGACCCCGTCTCGGTTGACGTCGCGATGAGCGAACTCGAATTGTTATCAACGTCAGACTCCCTACAATCGGAGCTACGACGATGACGCGTTCGAACGGTACATTTTCGATCCCACGATCGCCGTGCACTGGAATTTGCCAGGTCGATGATCAACAGATCTGTCGTGGTTGCTTTCGAACACTCAATGAAATTGGACGTTGGTCGATTGCATCGACGGACGAAAAACGTTCCATTTTGAATTGCGTGCAACGAAGACGCTTTGAATCCGTCTTGTCTGCGTCGTGCGGGCAAGATGATAGCTAACTCAATCCTTTAGGGCCTATCCGAGAACTTAACCGTCGAATCGATTTAGTCGCCGGTTGCATCGAAGACCGAGGCGAACGCCCGTTGGCGGTTCGGTTGACTGAGTTTCTCGTGTGAGGCTTTTGCAAACAACGTCCCTTCTTACTCTCTCTAGAAACGCTGCTATGAACACGATTACCGCACGAATTCGACGCTCGCTGTCTGCTGTCTCGGCGTCACAGGCTACTTTGGTCGGCGCCGCCGTTGTGGTCGCGGTCGCCTCACGCCTGTTGCCTCACCCACCGAACTTCACGCCCATGGCAGCGATCGGCATCTTCGCCGGTGCCGTTTGTTTGCGTCCCGCCATCGCGGCGGCGGTGATTGTCGGATCGATGTTGATCAGTGACATGTTTCTCGGGTTTCATCCATTGATGCCCGTCATCTATGGGTGCTTGCTGATGAACCTGGTGATCGGTGCCCGGTTCGTCCGTGGTGCGAACGGTTTGTCGATGAACGCAGCGAGTTGCGGCCGGATCGTGACAGGCAGTTTGATCGGTAGCGTGTTGTTTTTCCTGACAACGAACTTCGCACACTATGTCAGTTTCTATCCGCCGACGTTGGAAGGATTGGTCGCGTGCTACACCGCAGCGATTCCATTTTTCCAGTTCACCCTGAGTGGCGATCTGGTTTACACCGGAGTCCTGTTTGGTGCATACGCGTTGGTCGGTGTGAAGTCCGGTGCACGGGCAACCGCGATGGTCGCCGCACGTTAGAACGGCAGATTATTGCAGGCCGGACCTAGCGCAGCGACGTTCCGGCAGTCCCACCGGTAGCGTTCCAAACGCATCAGCCGGTCGGCGTTGGCCGCGGTTGGGGCGAGGAACCGGTGCTAACACACATCGAACCGGTGCTAACACACATCGGCTAATTTGTCTGCGTGATTGTTGGATCGTCTTTGTAGGCCGGACCTAGCGCAGCGACGTTCCGGCGTTGATCCGTTCTGCCGGATGGGCGTCGCGAAGCCTCCTTCATCCGGCCTACGTTTCTCCTTCATCCGGCCTACATTTGCCGCGGCCGCGTTCAGGCGGCTGCTTCTTCCGTTCCGCTGAGCATGGCGGCCGAGAGCGTCGTGTAGGTGAGCAGCCAAGCTTCTTTCACGTCGTCGGTGAAGTCGTCGCCGAGGCCCTGGCCGAGCGTCCAGATCAGCGCTTCACCCACCGTCGCGTAGCTCGACTCGGGTACTTCGTACTCGACGGCATGTTTTTTACCGAGTGCCTGAACGGTCGGCAGGATGGTTTCGAGCCGATCGAGTGAGGCGACGGCGAGCGAGATGGTCGCCATCAACTTTTTGCCCTGCTCGGACATGTCGCCTTTGAAGAGCGACTTGAGACTCGGGTCGAGAGTGAACAGACGGTCGTAGAAGAGTTCGGCCGCCTTTTCAGAAATCGGTTTTACCTTTTCCCAACTGTCTTTGACGAGCGTGACTTGTTCGGGGGTCATCGTGATGTTTCCTAAATGATGTGTTGGATATGAATGGTTTGCGGTGCGTGGTTACTGCATCGGAACTCGGACGATGACGCCGCCCATGACGTCGTCTTTCTTGAACTCGGGGTAGTCGTCTTCGCGGTTGCCGTGATCGTTATGGCAACTCCAGCACGCTTCCGCGACGGCCTTGTCGGCGTAGGCAGCGACGAAGTATTTGTCGCCGCCGAGTTCTTCTTCGCCATAGAAGTTTTCGTCAGGGTGTTCGGCGATGTAGTCGAGTGCTTTGACTTCGAATTCGCTCTTGGGCCGGTTTTGTTCGTTCAGTGGCCACTTGCTTTTCAACGCGTAAGTGAATCCGGCCTCGGGATTCTCAAAGACCAACTCTGACCCCATTCGGAACATTTGGGCCGGCAATGGAATGGTGTGGTCTTCGTCTTCCCAGTACTCGCTCGGCTCAACAGGGGCGTCCTGTTTCTTGAGCCGGGTCACGACCTTGGACGCGTAGACGGTTCGGTCGGCCATCATCACCGCGTGCACGGCGTCCGCAAACTTTTTGTAGGGGATGCCGGGTTCCGACGGAGGAGGCGGTGAAACGGAGGCTGTGGCTCCGCCGCCGCATCCCATGAATGTTGCGGCGACGAGACAAAACACACTCGAAAGGGCGAGCGCGGAGAGGGTAGTTTTACGACTGAAAGTCATGATGAATTCCTTTAACGATATGCTTGGGTCAAACGTTTGCGATTGCACTGAGTGTTCGGGACTGGGGCACTGAGTGATTGATTTTTGGGTCACTGAGTGATTGGGTACCGGGCAATCAGGCGTTCGAACGCGGGATGAAAAATGGGTGGGTTATTTGGACTGTCGTTTCTTTCTTCGAGCCTCCTTTTGACGTTCCTTTTCTTCGAACCAGGATTGGGCGAGGTCGACGCTTTCGACATGTTTCGAGGGACTCGATCCGAAGCATTGTCGGATCAGTTCTCGGTCGGCGAGGGCATCGATTGAAAACGCAAGGCCATGGCAATGCATGCAGACCTCTCGGATCATTTTTTCGTTAGGACGGAGGTTCGCGTTTTGGTTGTGTTGGACCCAAACTTCACCGTCGTCGTCTTCGAGCCGTGGCATGTGGCAGGTCGCACAGGTGACTCCGCTACCTTGGGGTGAGTCGCCGGCGAGTTCGGATTGCCATGCTTGGAAATGGCTGGTTTGTAGAAACGCGTTGCTGTGATCGTCGTTGTGGCACGTCAAGCATGCGTCGACCGATGCGAACGTCGTGTCAAAACGATGGCCGGTATGGCAGGCGTTGCAATCGAGTTCGCGATGGGCGGCGTCGACGTGCATCGGAAGGCGTGCCTGAGCCGGCGTCATCGGCGAAAGGTCCTGCGCCAATCGCATCCCGTGGTGTCCCTGCAGGAATGTTTCGAGCTGTTGTTCGTGACAACGGCCGCAGGTCTCGTGCGAGACCGCGGCGTCCCACGTCGGTTCCGTTTCGCTGGGTTGGTTAGGAGTGCTCGTATCCGAAACGGTCAGAGGAGCGTGACAGTCGCTGCAGTTGACGCCCGCGGCGGCATGTGCCGTTGACGCCCACTCTTCGAGGATCACTGGATCGCTCGGGAAAGTTTCCGGTGCGTCGGCAGTAATTTCGGCACTGATATCGGCTGTGTTCTCGGCAGCTAGGCCGGCGGTGTTTTTATTCGGTGCGGTAAAAACCGGTGTTTTCTCCGGGCGGACGAGTCCCACCATTTCGGCCAGGAAGTCTTCTTCGCTGGCGTGTTTGTTGAGGAAGTTCTCGTACAGGGCTCGGTTATCGTGGTAGTTGTGACAACCAGCCGTTGCACAGGAGTCGAACGCGAAGTTTGCGTGACTGGGGCGGGATTCCAGCGTTTCCTGGTGGCAGTGGTAGCAATAATCAGACGGCATCGTGAGCCCCATCTCGAGCGTTTGCTCTTGGACGTGTTCGCGGTGACATGTCAAACAACTCTGTGCGTCGAGCGTTGCGAGCATTTCCGCATTGACCGGGTCGTTGAACTTGCTCGATGGATGAGTGTCTTTGGCGAGCCGCAGTTCCTCGGCATGACAATCCAAACAGGCGTCCTCGCGGATGCCATTGCCCTCGGTGTGGCAGACGTCGCAGCGCATTTCGATTTGGTAGTGCCCATGGCTGGTTTCGCCCGGCAGCAGCATCGTTTTGGTCAATGCACCCGGTGCCATTGCGGAGTACAGAATGACCCCGACCAATGCCACATTGACGCCGATGAACCAAAGCCACAATCTTTTCGCTCCTTTCATTTCAGTACCAGTAGACGCTCAGAATGTGGCCAGCCAGCAGAGCGGGCAGCGGAACGAAAAGGGCAATGTGCAGCCACGTGAGTTTGGGACGCCATGCCCTGACGAACATGGCCGAGTCGCCGGTCAGTTTGGTTTCGAGCGAGGACGCCAAGCCGGCCAAGCCGCCGACGAACGACAATGCCAGGAACGTGGAACTGAGGGCGAAGTTGAGGTTGCTGCCCATGCGGATTCCGGTGTGCACGATCAGGCCCAACACCATCGCCGTGCCGATCGTCGCGTGTGCGGCCCGCCACCATCCGTAGTCGCCAAAGCGAACGAACTTGACCCGCTTTCGCAGCGAAAACGTTAGTGCCAGCAACATCACAAACAGCAGGCTGAACCCGGTGACCTGTTTGGTAAAACCGTCTCGCCAAAAAGCGTCGATTTCTCGCCAGCTATCCTGAACGCTGGTTGCCATCGGGATCGGCGGTAGGAACGCGATTGCGGCAGCCAGAATCGCAGCGACGATCGACGCGACCAAGACCACGTTGCTGCCGCGTGTTTGAACCTTCTCCGGACCTTGGCCGACCAATTCGCACAGCAAATTGCGACAGGTGCCACAGGCCGTTCCGGCTCCGGTGCTGAGTGATAGTTCGGCAGCGGTTCGGCAACCCTCGCTGATTGCGGCGCCGAGTTGTGCTCGAGAGACATTCATGCACGAACACACGGTGGCGTTGCCCGGCCATTGATGGATGGGCAGCCCGGCACCACCGGCGAACGGTGTGCCCGTTTTGAGAAAGCGTATCCGCTGCATCGGCCACAAACGTTTGTGCTGAGCGACGGACATGCGGATCAGGTTGACGTCTTCCCATTCGCCAACCGACGCGGCGCCCACGACGCGTCCCTGTTCGAGAATCAGTTTGCGATAGCTGTCTTCGCCCGCGTGAGTCACGACGACCCCCGAAGTCGATTCCCCGATCGCACGTCCGAGAGTGATAACGGGGACACCTAGCAATTTCAGCTCGACGGCTTCTTCGTTGTCGATAAATTCAGCGGACTGTTTCGAAAGTCTCGCCGCGAGGACATCCGCCATCCGGTAACAAGGTGCGACCAGTCCGTGGATATGCCCGTCGACCGAGGCACATTCGCCGATCGCGAACACGTTGGGATCACTCGTCTCGAGATGCCGATTGACGGCGATGCCGCCGCGTGGTCCGAGTTTCAGTCCCGCCTGACGGGCGAGTTCGTCACGCGGGCGTATTCCGGCGGCAACGAGCACGATGTCGACGCGGAGTGGATCGGCGTTCTCGAAATCGAGTCGCAATTGCTCGCCGTCTTGCGCGATGCTCTTGGTCCGGCGGGTCACGTGGACATCGACGCCGAGTGACTCGACCTGCTCTCGAAGGACTTTGGCGGCTTGGGCGTCGAGTTGCCGCGGCATCAATCCGGGCGCGACCTCGAGAATCGTCGTCGACAGTCCGAGGTCTTTGATCACCTTCGCCGCTTCGAGCCCGAGAAGTCCGCCACCGATCACCGCGGAGGACCGAGCACCGTGGGATTCGACGTATTTGCGAATCGCATCGAGGTCGTCGATCGTTCGGTAAACGAACACGCCCGGCGAGTCCGCTCCGCCGATCGGTGGGACCCAGGGGTAAGAGCCGGTGGCTAGAACGAGCTGATCATAATGTTCTACATGACCATGTTGATCCGTGATCACGCGATTGGCCAAATCCAGGCCGGTGATGCGGCGACCGGTGTGGAGTTCGATGTTATTTTGTTCGTACCATTCTCGTGGTGAGAGCAGCAGGTCCGACTCATCGCGTCCGCTCAGCAGAGAGGACAGGTTCACGCGGTCATAGGCGGGGCGAGGTTCTTCCCCAAAGACCGTCAATGCATAGTCCGGACGAGCAGGCGAGTCGACCATCCGTCGACAAAAGCCGTGCGCCGCCATGCCTCCTCCAATGACCACCAGTCGTGTCGCCGTCGCATTGTCAGCGGGCGTTGCTGTCATGCTTTGGGGGGCTGTCGTGCTTTGGGGGGACAGAAGCATTGAGAGACCGTCGAAATGCTCGCGCCTTCAGCCATCCGACGCTAGCACTTGGTAGGAAATAAATGTGCATGGCTGTATGCAGGACAGCCGGAAAAGCACAACGCATTCCAAAAAGTGTGCTGGTGTGCGTCGGCGACGCGCATCGGATACTCACGCACACTTTGGGGCGGATGGATTCACGATGCCGAGTGGTTTGCGACGGTTATGTCGACAGTGAGGAGGAGGCGCATCTTACGCGTTGACGCGTGGGGGCAACCAAATGTGCATGCGAACATTTCTACTCGCCGCGATCGGTTGCACGAACGACAGGCATCCGTTGCATCAGAATTGAGCAACGAGGAACAAGTGTTCGCTGGCATCACGAAAGAGAATACGGATGCGTTGCGTGAACCGTTGTATTAGCCGTGTTAATAAAGAAGGAACGTTCAGCGTTTTGAGAGCGAACGCGTTATTCACACCGTTCCAACAACCCCGCCGATGTTGCCAAATCTCGGCTGGGGCGACGCCGCGTGTTGTGCGGCGCGTGGGCTGAATTCTGGGTGAATCCAGTTACGGTTTGGGAACCGCTTAGAGTCCGAGGTAGGTGATGTCCGACGCGTAGGAAGCGTTGGACTGGATTTTGGCGATGGCTTCTTCCATCGCGTAGTACTGGTTGAGCAATTGCTCGCGCTGTGATTCCAACCGAGCGTTCATCGACTCGACGCTAGCGGCGTTCCGTTCGAGCTGCGTCGAAAGCGTTTGCGATTTATTGATCAGCATGCCGCTTTCGGTGCCTGCATACCGATCCGCCAGGTCGCTGAGTTGGCCGACCATGCCGACGTTTTCGTCTTCATCGTTGGTGCGATTGAAGAACTCGTCGACCGCATCCGCGTTGGTGTTCAACGCGTCGGTGAGTTTGGATTCGTCAACGGTGAGCTTCCCGGTGTCATCGAGCCGAACGCCGATCTGCGCGAGCGATTTGATCTCGCCGGCGCCGGACAGGCTGCTGGTGAGCAGACGTCCGTAGCCGTTTTGAATCCGGAGGGTTTCGGTCGAACCGAACAGCAAACCGACCTCTTGGCTGTCCGGGTTGTAGAACGTGAACTCTTCGATTTGATCGACGAGTTTGTTGTACTGTTCGACGAACCGGTTGATCGCCGTAACCGCGGTGCTGGGGTCGTCGTCGACGGAAACCTGAATCGGTGTGCTGGAAACTTCTTTGACGGTCAGGTCGAGCCCGGAGATGGAATCTTCGAAGACGCCATCGGATGAATTCAGGAAACGGGTTGTGCCGCCATCGCTCGCGATCGAGATCACCGCGTCTTGGCCTTGCGACGCGGTTCGCAGGTTCAGATCGAGGTCCGTGGTGTTGATACCGATCCGACCGGCTTCGCCGCCTTTGTTGGCGCGAATTTGCAGGGAGTAAGTGCCATCGTCGTTGGCGATGACCGAGGCGTCGGCGTAACGGCCGGACTCGTTGATCTTTTCGACGATGGAATCGAGCGTGTCGTCGGCGGTAATTTCGATCGTGGTTGCTTCGCTGCCGACGAGCGAGCTCGATTCGGTGGTCCCGGCGATGCCGAGGTTGGCCGCCACTTCGCTCGAACCGGTGTCGCTGACCGAGAGCGAACCGGTACCGCCTGCGTTGTCGACGATTTGGATTCCGTCACCGGCTTCGTTCAAAGACGCGGTGACGTCGATGTTCAGTTCGTTGATCTTGTCGATCAGGTCGCCGACGGTTTCGATCTCGTCGACTTCGATGTTGATCGCACTGGTGTCGCCGTTGGAATCGGTGATTGTGAAGCTGCCCGTGCCGACGCCGCGACCTTGGTTCAGGTCGGCGAGCTCGGTTTCGAGCGTGACCGATTGCAGGTTTAAGTCACTGCCGTTGATGATCGAGTCGTCGTTGGCCCCGTCGATTCCGAGGTTCGCCGCGGTGTCGTCGGAACTGCTGACGGTGAACGATCCGCCGCCACCGGAGACGTCTCGCAGGCGGATACCGTTGCCGGCGTCATTGATCCGAGCGATCAGTTCGAGACCGCTGCCGTTGATCGCGTCGATCACTTCGCCGAGTGAGTTGGCCGAGGAAACGTCGATATTCGCGGTCGAGCCGTCGGCCAATTCGATATCGAAATCGGTCAGCGTGCCGAGTCCCGATCCGCCGCCGAGTTGCGAGAGCGAGGCTCCCTGCAGCGACGTGGTTCCCTCGGGCAGGTCGATCGTTTTGCCGTCGACGGTGGAGGAGGCTTCGTCGATTCCCCACAAACCGAGGTCGGCGGCGGTTTCGGCCGACCCGAGCTGTTCGACGCGCAGGTTGGAGTCGGTTTTGCCGGTTTTGTCGATCAGCCGGATTTTCCCGTCGCTGGTCGTGGCTTGGATGTCGACGCCCGAGTCGTTGATCGCTTCGAGGACGTCGTCGATCGTGCGAGCGTTGGTCAGGTCGACTTCGGCGCTGGCACCGGATCGGTCCGTCAGGCGGATCTTGCCTGCTTGGACACCGAGCCCGTCATTGAGCGTTGAGAGCAGGACTTTGTCGTCGACAAAACCGCTCGGTTGGATCGTCAGGCTGCCGGTCAGGCCGAGTGCTTCATCTTGGGCGTCGTATCGCTGAGCCGACTGGATGTTGTGAGTGGCGGCGGTTTGCAGCGTGCGGACGGTGTAGTCGCCCGCGGTCGCATTGTCGTTGGTCGTGACCGACAGGGCCTCGGTATTCGACGAGGTCGCTTTTTTGCTGCGGAACAGCGATGAGCTGCCCAACGCGTCGCCGGCGATTTGGACGCCGATGACCGTCGCCGTCAATGAGGAGACTTGCTGCTGTTGTCCTTCGAGTTCCGAGGCTTTGGAGAGCAAACGGTCGCGGGGCTGGGCACTGATGGCCATCAATTGATCGACTGTTCCGACAATGTCGGTGCCGGTGATGAGTCCGATAGATGATTGAATGCGGCCCATGATACGTCCAGGTGGGACGGGAAACCTCGGAAGTGAAACTGTCAAACGAACCGGTTTGAGTGCGTCGACATTACGTGTATCGGCAGGTTTAACGACTGCGCACGGTAGAGTACGGACAATCTGGTTGGGAATTCCTGCATTGAAACGCTTTGGAATACCAAACCTGCACTGAAACGTAGTGCGCACGTACAGTAGCGGCCGACCGCGCAGCAAAAAAGTCGCCCCGGGATGGCGGTCCCAAGACGACTTTGAAGGTTATGACGGCTGAGCGGCTTCGGTCACCAGATCGCCCGAACCCGCAAAAGCGGAAACGACGAGCGATCGGCAAGAGGAACGCCTACCACGGGCCGCGAACGTAGTAGATTCCGAATTGGTCCGTGTGGCTGGGCCAATTCGGTGTCGGTTGGAATTGACCAGGGGCAGCCGCACCGGGGCTCGACGCATTACGGCCGAACTGATGGTGGACTGGATACATCAGGTTTTGGCTGACGCCCCAGGAGTATGTCTGCCGCATGCTGACCGTAGGCGGCACGACCAACGCGGTGGGCTGGCCGTAAGGGGCGTAGTAGTAATTGCCGTGCCAGGGACGCGTTTGGGCGTAATTTAGGTTCCAAACGTGAGTCATCCCGTAAATGTCGCTGGCTTCCGCCTTCGGCGTCGTTGCCGACGACGAGCAGGCGGCCGCGATCACGGCGAGACAGAGGAGTGTTCTTCGAATCATGACATTGTTTCCCCGTTAAGAGAGGATTCCCTGTGTTTCGAGGGGCGATGAGGGCGTAACCGCGAGCTATCGGGGCAACCGAAGCACGTTCCAGTAGAAATTGCTGACGGCTGTTTTGACCGGTGGATACGAGTACGAAACTCGCGTCCGGTTCATTCCCCGACCCCCGTCATAATAGTTGTGAAACTTGTCGGTATGCTTATAAAGCATCTCGTGCGGGTAAAACGGTTGGTACGTGTAGAACGTGTGCCCGACGTGTGGGGGCGTCGGGACCGGTGCCACGTACATCTGAGCGTTGGCCGAGTTGGCTCCGCCCTGGGTGTAAAAGTTGTAGAACAGGTCGGGTTGGCCGTATTCGCGGTTTTGCACCGCACCGGATCCGCCGCTGCCGCCGCAATTTCCGCTGGCACAGTCGCCGCCGACGTATTCGCCGCCTTCGTAGGTTTCACCGACAGCGACGTCGCTGACGACTTGCGAGCTGACAATCCGCTCGCCACCGTGGCCGCCAAACGCCATCGCAGACGACGCTCCGGTCAGCAGCGATGCGGACGCGGCGAGCGTGAGAAAGACTTTTCGAAAACGTCGCGTGCTGATTGAGGCCGTCGCCACGGCTCGATTGGTTGTTCGCTTCATGTGCGCGTTCCTCCTTGAACGACGACCTGGGTAGATATTCCTACCGATGGTTTCGGCCTCCTCTGCCCCGCAAAATCAATTCACCGCCTGGCCTCCTGACGATCGCCACTTTAGGGGCATTCGACAAATCCGGAACATCTTCCTCGACCGTTAGGGTTTCGCTACCGGCCGGAAGGTCGCTATAACCCCTGAACCTCGCATTTTTCTCGAAAACTAACTCGATAGGGACCACCAGGCGTGGCAAAACGGCGTTCTTCCTCTTCCTCATCTCGCGGCAGATCCAAAAACAGCAAGAGCAAAGCCCAGAGCGCGATTCCGGACGAATCGCTGTTTAATGACATCGAAAACATCCCGCTGCGGATGGCCGCCCAAGACCGCTATCTGAATTATTCGCTCTCGGTGATCACCTCCCGGGCACTCCCGGACGTCCGCGACGGGCTCAAACCGGTCCAGCGACGGATCCTCTACACGATGTTCCAGCAGCGGCTCGACTCGACCGCGAAACACCGCAAGTGTGCGAAGGTCGTCGGGGACGTGATGGGTAACTATCACCCGCACGGCGACAGCTCGATCTACGAAGCACTCGTGCGGATGAGCCAGTCGTTCTCGCTGCGGATGCCGATGATCGACGGCAGCGGCAACTTTGGCAGTATCGACGGCGACAACGCTGCGGCGATGCGGTACACCGAATGCCGAATGATGCCGATCGCGTCGGAGGTCCTCAGGGATTTGTCGACGCGGACGGTCGCGTTCAAACCGAGTTACGACGGCACCCGCGAAGAACCCGTCGTGCTGCCGTCGCGCGTTCCCAACATGTTGGTCAACGGGGCGACCGGGATCGCGGTCGGGATGGCGACGAACATCCCGCCTCACAATTTGAAGGAAGTCTGCAACGCTCTGTTGAAACTGTTGCGTGACCCCGAGATCAAGGATTACCAACTCGTCGCCGGTGATGCGATCCACGGTCCGGACTTTCCCACCGGAGGTCAGATCGTCAACACGAAGGAAGAACTGCGCGAGATCTACGCGACCGGAACCGGTACGATCAAACTGCGGGGCGTCGGCGAAGTCGCCGAGTCGACCAAGAGCGGTGACATCCTGCGGATCACCGAAATCCCGTTCGGGGTCAACAAAGCCACGATGGTCGAACGGATCACCGAGTTGGTCTATGCGAACAAGCTGCCTTTGGTCGAAGAGGTCCGCGACCTTTCGAGCGAAGACATCCGTGTCGATCTGTTGCTGAAGAAAAACGCGGACCCGGAAAAGGTGCTCGCGTTTCTCTACAAGCACACTCCGCTGCAGACCAACTTCAACGTCAACCTGACGTGCCTGACGCCGACGGAAAACCCCGAGGTCGGTTCGCCACGACGTCTCTCGCTCAAAGAGATCCTGTGGTACTTCCTCAAATTCCGCTTTGACGTTTTAACCGCACGACTGACCAACGAACTGAATTCGCTGCTCAAACGGATTCACATTCTCGATGGTCTCGCGTTGATCTTTGATGCGCTCGACACGATCATCAAAATCATTCGCTCGAGTGAAGGCAAAGCCGACGCGGCCGCCAAGATCATGAAGCGGTTTCCCGCGGCCAAAGGCGGACTCGATGCCGAGCAAACGGACGCGATCCTCGAGTTGAAGCTGTATCGTCTCGCCCGGTTGGAAATCAACTTGATCCTCGATGAACTCAAAGCGAAACGCAAACGGGTCCGCGAGATCGAAAAACTGCTCGCCGACGACCACGAAGACTTCGCGTCCTCGGGACGATGGAACATCGTTCGCGATGAACTGACGCAGTTGGTCAACGACTACGGAAGTGACAAGGATGCCCGACGACGCAGCAAGATCATGGTGCCGACGGAGGAAGTCGAGTACACCGAAGAAGACTTCATCGTCGCCGAAAACTGCCACGTCTTGATCACAGTTGACGGATGGGTCAAACGGCAAAAACTGATTGCCGATCCGTCCAAGAGTCGACTGCGGCAGGGCGATAAGATCCTCGCGTGCGTCGCCGGCAACACTCGCGAAACGATCGCTTTCTTCAGTTCGCTCGGCGTTTGCTACACCGCTCGGATGCAAGACATCCCCGCGTCGACCGGTTTCGGTGAACCGATTCAAAAGCTGTTCAAATTCAAAGACGGCGAAAAGATCGTTGCGGCGATGTCGCTCGACCCACGCATCATCGGAAACATCGAGGAAGACCCCAAAGGGGATTACTATCCCGAGACGCATGCACTCGCCGCGTCGAGCGACGGATACTCGCTGCGTTTCGGGTTGCAGAGCTTCGTCGAACCGTCCACACGTGCCGGTCGCCGGTTTGCTCGCGTGAAGGCCGGTGCCTCGATCATCGACGTGATGGCGATCCACGGTACCGAAACCGTGCTCGCTGTTTCCGCCGATGCCCGTGCGATGGTCTGTCCGGTCGACGAGATCAACTATCTCTCCGGTGCAGGGAAAGGTGTGCTGTTGATGAAGCTCGCCGCGAGCGATCGCTTGCTCGGCTTCAAACCTTCCACCGGTGATCGTGACCTGTTGACCGTCGTTACCAACCGCGGTGCCAAGAAGACGATCTCGACGGCCAAGTACCGCACGACTTCACGAGGCGGGCGCGGTATCGAATTGCAGAAGAACGGCAAGATCGCCGAGATCGTCGACGCCCCGATCGAACCGCCTAAGAATTTCGAAGAGTAGGTTTGCCGGCCGGTGCGTCGTCCCGCTAGCCGGCCCAGACACGACTCCGCTCCCCATCCGAAATTGCTTCACGCTAATCAAAATTATTCATGTCCACCGCTACCAAACCTGCCGCACAGTACAACGCTAAAGACATCGTCGCACTCGAGGGACTCGATCCCGTTCGCAAGCGTCCCGGGATGTACATCGGCGGTGTCAACTCGGCGGGGCTGCATCACCTGATCTGGGAAATCGTCGACAACTCGGTCGACGAAGCGATGAACGGGCACGCGTCCGAAATCACAGTGACGCTGCATAAGGACGGTCAAACGATCACCGTGAGTGACAACGGTCGCGGCATCCCGGTCGACAAACACCCGAAAACGAAAAAGCCCGCTCTCGAAATGGTGCTGACTGTTCTGCACGCGGGCGGGAAATTCGAAGGGGCCAACTACAAAACCTCCGGCGGTTTGCACGGCGTGGGGGCATCGGTCGTCAACGCACTCTCCAAAGAACTGACCGCTGTCGTTAAACGCGGCGGTGCCCAGTACCGGATGACATTTTCCAAGGGCGTTGCGACCTCACGTTTGCAGAAACTGAAAGGCGCCGTCCGTGGAACGGGGACAACCATCACGTTCAAACCCGACCCGACGATCTTCCCCAAAACGACTTTCAACAGCGAGACGATCGTAGCCCGCCTCGAAACCGCTTCGTTCCTGCACCGCGGTGTGAAGGTCAATTACATCGATGAAGTTGCCGGTACGAAGGTCACCTATCTGCACGAAAACGGGATCGTTGATTACCTCGCGAAAGTCATCAAAGAACGCGGGGCTCGCACGATCCACGAAGCCCCGTTTACCTACCGCGTCGACGAGAACGAACGGCTCGAGGTGTCCTTGCAGTGGACCGAATCGACCGACGAACACGTCCGCTCGTATGTTAACGGGATTCCGACCGGCAACGGTGGTTCGCACGAAAATGGTTTCCGCGGCGGTCTCGTCAAAGCGGTCCGTAACTACATCGATACGCACGACCTGACGCCTCGCGGGGTCAAAATCACCCACGAAGACATCCGCGAAGGGTTGATCGCGATCGTTTCAATCTTCATCGCCGAACCTCAATTCCAGGGCCAGACCAAAGACCGGCTCAACAACCCGGAAGCCCACGGCGTCGTCGAATCGAACGTCCGTGGTGCGATGGAACAATGGCTCAACAACAACCCGAGCATTGCCGACGGAATCATCGCTCGCGTGATCGCAGCGGCGCGTGCTCGGGCGGCATCGCGTGCGGCGAGCGAAGCGGTCTCGCGGAAAGGCGGATCCAAACGCGTCATGCTGCCGAGCAAACTCGGCGACTGCGTATCGGGCGGCAAAGGCCGCTCGGAACTGTTCATCGTCGAAGGTGACTCTGCAGGTGGGAGTGCCAAACAGGGCCGCGACCGGAACTATCAGGCCATCCTGCCGCTCCGCGGAAAGGTGCTCAACACCGAGTCGGCAACGTTGAAGAAGATTCTCGACAACAAAGAAATTCAGGACATGATCGCGACGCTCGGTTGCGGTATCGGGCCGAACGTGAACCTCGCCGATTTGCGTTACGACCGAATCATCCTGCTCGCCGATGCGGACTCGGACGGTCACCACATCACGACGTTGTTGCTGACGTTCTTCTATCGTCACATGTCGGCGTTGATCGCCGAAGGAAAACTGTTCATCGCCGTGCCGCCGTTGTACCGAGTCGACATCGGCAAAGAAACCTACTGGGCCGCCGACGAACAGGCCCGCGATGAGATCGTCAGCGAGCACGGCGGTCGATCCGAACCCAAGATCACCCGCTTTAAAGGTCTCGGCGAGATGGATCCGAAGGTGCTTTGGAAAACGACGCTCGACCCGAGCAAACGACGTCTTCTGAAAGTCGAGATTGACGATCACATCGAGACCGACCGAGCGATCAGCGACCTGATGGGCCGCGACGCCTCGGCACGATTCCGCTTCATCATGGAACGCGCCGAAGACGCCAGCGAAATCGACGTGTGACGGAGTTGTTCTCTACCGGTTCAATCTAATGGCGCGCCAAAGCCTCGCCTTCGGGTAGCGAAACTCGCCAAGAGTTTGTCGATTTAATCAAGAGTCAACCTGTTTTCGTTTAACCGGTAGCCGTAGGCGACGTGGCAGTGGCAAGTAGGTCGCCTCTGGCTGCCCGTTAAACGAATAAATCAACAGCCCGCCAAGAGTTTCGGGAGGGCTCGTGAATCACCGAAAGTCTCGGCGACTTTTGCTGCGCCCTTGAACCCTCGTGCTTGATCGTGATGCACGACGAGTCGTTGATTCAGCTCAGTCCCGGTAGTGGATCTTGTTAAGATCCTCATTCAGCAGGATCTTTAACAAGATCCACTACGGCGTCTCAGCACACGACGCTCAATCGGCTCGTCGGAGGCCGATCTTGGAGACGTCCATCGGAACGATTCCCAACTCCCACGCCGGTGAGTCCGGTCGGAATCGAAAGTCGCCGTTCTCGGGATCCACAAACAGTGGATCAGTCGCGAGACTGTTTTGATCCACGCCGTCGCTTTGTTGTTTTTTCGAGCATGTCTTTCGCAACGCTCGGGTCGGTCGTGCAGTAGTAGATGTTACGGTCCGTGTTCGCATCGGCCGCGCGAGCGAGTGCGCGACCTCGGCGGTCCTCCGACTTCTTACCTTTTCCCGGTGGGAGTTCATCGATGAAGTGGCAGTCCGCGCGATCGGAGTAGAAAATGTTCCGTTGGATCACCGCATCGTCGAGCGGTCCTTCGCGAACCGACAAATAGTAACCGCGAGGTGGGGCGATCACGTTGGCAACGATGTTGTTTTCAACACGCGTGTTGAGCTTCAACATGATGCCCTGCGACGTGCATTTGTAGATCAGGTTTTCAGCGATCACCGTGTCACGTTGTCCGCCGTCGGTTCGCAGAGCACACTGCATAATCATCGGTGCGACGAGGTGATGAACGTAGTTGCGACGAATGACGTTCCCCGCCCCGGCGCCGCGGATGTAAATCGCGTTTCCGTCGCCAAGTTCTTCCATCACGTGATGGATTTCGTTGTATTCGATTAGGTTGTCATGCGTGTGTAGGAACGGCCTGACTTCATCGAGTGTCTTCTTCGACCGCCCTCCGCCGATCTCGTGCCAACGAATCGTCCGCGTCAGTTCACGACCTGATTTGGCGAAGAACTCCGTCATGCATCCGGACACGATGATCCCGGTATACGGAGTGTGATGGATCAGATTGTTGGCGATCCGATTCTCGCCGCTTTGCCAAACCATGATCCCAGGGGAATGCGAATAGATTCGGCCGACGTGATGGATGTGATTGTTGTCGACAAGGTTCTCGACGTTGACATCTTTCGTTCCCGGTCCGTATCCGCAGAGCAGGATGCCTGATCCGCCAAGGTGTTCGATGTCGTTGCCGGAGATTCGGTTTTTCTTGCCGTGTAAATCGACTCGGATCGCACCGCCGCCACTGTGAACGAAATGGCATCCTTCGATCCGGCAGTTCTCCGTGCCACGCATTCGAACGAGGGCGGTGGCTTTGTCGTGCATCTCCCAATCGTGTTGCAGTCCCGCATCGTCCTTGGTCAGCGTGTAGCGGTCACCGTGAGAAAACTGAATGCCGCGAAAATAAATGTTCTCAACGGGCGAGTCAACAGGCCCCTCCTTGTCGATGCTTCCTTCGATACGAAGCAGTTCGATCAACTGCGGGGCGAGAATAGTCGAGTCGTTTCGTGGCCAAAGGTAGAGTTTCTGCGTTTGAGTATTGACCGCCCATTCTCCCGGTTCGTCGAGTTCTTCGAGGACGTTCTCAACCCAACATGATTTTGTTGTCGGTAGAAAATGAAGCCGGTTCATTGCGTAGGTGGCATCGATTGAGGTTTCCGCAGTGCCCGATAGTTCATCCACTGATTTCAGCGGAAGCACGTTGACAATCCACGCATGGTGAGGTCGCACGATGACCTCGACATCGGTCACGTTCGGCCACGCTCTCAATGTTCCGGAGGGAAAGTGCAGTCGGTTGCGACTACCACGTGTCGTTGGAATGAAACCTGCCGAGCGGGCACGCGGCAGCAAGCCTTGATCGTCGAAGAGACATTTGAATGATCCGGTCACGTCCGCAACGTAGACCTTGCCGCGAGCGGCGTCCGGCAGTCCGGGGAGATTGTCATCCGCTCTTCGCCATTGCTCGATCGGGCGTCCCGAGGTGAGCACAGGAGTCTCGCCGGGATAGGCCTCGTAGAAAATCGTCGTGTCGGAATCACCTGAATCTTCGATCCCAAAAACGACCGTGTCGTCGAGAGCGTAGGTGCCTCCGCGGACGAATACATGGACGTCCCCCGAGTGATTCGTTTTTAGCTCTCGAACCGCATCGCGAGCCCTTGCGAGTGTGGCGAACGGTCCGTCGGTTCCAGACGGATTCTTATCTGCGATCGTACCCGACCACGTGTCTGATCCTTCCGGCGAAACGTAGAAGTCGGCGGTAGCCGCGGGCTCTTTCGAGACGGCGAGCGAGCCATTTGTGAGTAACAAGCAGAACGCGAGAAAGAGTGTCGGTTTCATGGTCGTGGGGGAAATGGGTGAGAGCCTTGAGGTGGCGTCCGAGAATGGGGAGGGGAGGAAGGGGCGTATTTTGTTGAGCGTCAGGGGTTCCGGCAGATTGTTCGTCGGTGTTATTGGTGTTTGTTCCTTTTCGACGCTCTCGCGTTTTTCTTGTTCTCGCAGCAGGCCTCGTTGGGAGCAGTCGGAAGTGTCGCTTTCCATTCCATAATCTTTTGGGTCAATTGATCGGCAACTTCGGGATGCAGGCGTGAGACGTCATGGCTTTCCGACCAATCACTGCTCACGTCGTATAGTTCCACTTTTTCGAGGTCGGGATTCAGTACCAATTTCCAACGTCCGTCGCGGACTCCCAAAGAGGGCCAGGTGTATTCTTGTGACGCAGGTCCCCTCCATTCCCAAAATATCGGGCGGGTGCGCGTGATCGGAGTTCCCCGAAACGCGTTGAAAACATTTTCGCCGTCGGGTGTGTAGTTCGCGGGCAGCTCGACCCCCGCCACATGTAAGAATGTGGGCAGTAGATCGACGGCGGTGATCACCGAGGTTCTGTCGATCCTGCCTGGAGGGATGACTCCCGGCCATCGAACGAGAAAGGGAACCCGCACGCCGCCCGCGAAAAGCGAACGTTTTCTACCTTTTAAACCACCTGATTCGCCGACCGAGTAGTAGCCACCAAGACCCGGATCGCCCTGTTGATGAATCCTGGCATTTTGTCCGCGGGTTGCCTCGGGACCGTTGTCGGTCGAAAAGACGACGAGCGTGCCTGTGCTGAGATTGAGTTCCTGCAGTAACTTGAGAATGCGTCCGACGCCCTCATCGCCTTCCGCGATTACGGACGCGTAGACTCGCTGTTGTTCGTCAAGTTCCCGAAACTTCTCGAGATAGTGTTCTTGTGGGTAGTGAGCCAGGTGGGCTTCGTGAAGCCAAAGGTTAACGAAGAACGGGACGTCCTTGTTGGTTCGAATGAATGCTTCGGCGTGATCGACGGAAGCGAGACCGTCTTTGGCGATCTCGTTTTTCTTTGATCCGTTAAATGTTGCGAATGCGTCGTATCCGTACTCGTCTTCGCTCGGTGCACTCGCACCGCGTCCGAGATGCCATTTGCCGAAATGTCCCGTGCGATAGCCGGCCGCTTGCAGCAACCGTGGCAATGACGGACCGTTCGGATCCATCCAATCGGGCATCCCGCGTTTGCGGTTGGACGTGACCCCGGCGAAGTGTTGATGGATGCATTGTCGTGCCGGAAACTGTCCGGTCATCACCGCCACACGGCTCGGCGAACACACCGGGCTGTTGACGGTGAAGTTCGTGAAGTCGATTCCCTCGGCAGCCATTTGATCCAAGTTGGGCGTGAGGCAAAACGAACTGCCATGGCAACTCAGATCACCATATCCCCAATCGTCAGCGAAGATAAAAACAATATTCGGACGAGCGTCATCGTTCGGGGGCGAAGTCACACCCGGCTGCGTGCTCGCGTCCGACGCCGACACGATCGTGAGTTGGATCGTGAACAAGCAAACGAGACAGTAAACCGCGGCGAATCGCATCCGAGTGCCGCGAAACGAATGATGATGCATGGGACGATTGCTTTTGAATCGATCTGGGGAAGGAGAGTGACGCTGATGCGTAGACAGTGCGACCCGAGGGCACGATCTTTCCCTGGACCGCTCGGCCATCGATCGGTCGAGGGTTCATCTGTCCGAAAGACACGTGTCGCGCCGGGAGCAGCAGGCCGTCAAAACGCCTTCGTGAACAAGAGATGGGGAGAGGTTGCCGCGCGTCATCGACGTTGTTTGATGCAACGTCGTTTGCACCGCGAGCTATCAAACTAAGCGGATTGCCGTTGGCTGTCTGTCCTCTCTTTAGGTGACAACGGCGTTTGGTTTTGCGAAGTGGTTAGATAGCGGGGTTCGCGTCGACACTGTGGATTACCCCATGCAAACCGCGGCTAACGCTGATTGGCTGATGCGTTTTCCGATGGGGGCATAATGTCGGGACGTCGCGGATGGTCGTCGAAGAACCTTGCGTGCTCGCCGATTCGATCGTGGTCGCCGATGTCATGACGCGCTCGGTCGATGTGTTTCATCAGCGTCGCGACGATCTCAGGATGGCTCGCGGCGACGTCTTTGGTTTCACCAATGTCGCTTTCCAAATTGAAAAGCATTGGTTGAGTGATCTCGATGGCGTCGGATGCTTTGCTGTAGTGCGCCCAAGTTTTGTCGACCGGCGTGGGGACAACCAGTTTCCAGTTGCCTGAACGAACGGCTTCGAGTCGCGTGCGTCGATAGAAGAAATACGCCTCCGTCGGGCTCTCGGCATTTGGCTCCGCGTGCAGCAGAGGACGAATGTCCTTTCCATCAATCACTCGATCCGTTGGCGGTTGTCCGCCGGCGAGTTTGGCGAGCGTTGGCATCAGGTCCATCGTTGATGCGACTTCCCGGCAAACGCTGCCCGCCGGAATTCGTTTCGGTGCTCTTGCGATGAACGGCACTCGCAGGCCACCTTCCCACGTGCTGGTTTTCGCGCCGCGCAGTGGCGCAGCCGAACCTCCGTACGAAACCGCGTCGTCGCCGAATCGCCTTATGTGTCCTTTGCTGCGTCCAAAGAACCAAGGACCGTTGTCACTGGTGAAGATGACATACGTGTTCTCGTCGAGGCCTTCCTCCTCGAGGAAATCCAACAGGCGACCGACGTGAAAGTCGAGTTCTTCAATCACGTCGCCGTAAAGCCCACCGGCCGATTTGCCCGCAAATTGTTTCGAAACCGCGAGTTTTACGTGCGGCATCGAGTGAGCCAAATACACGAAAAATGGGCGTTGTTTGTTCTCTTTGATGAAGTCGATCGCGGCATCGGTGTACCGACGCGTCAGTTGACTCATGTTGGCTCTTTTCTCAACGATCTTTTCGTCTTTGAGCAGATTGACGATCGAGTCATTACTGCTCGGCGTGCCAAAGAATCGGTTGAACCCTTGATGCGTGGGAAGGAGATGCGGAGAAAACTTCAATTGCGAATGTCCTGCCAAATCCCATTTGCCGATCGCGATTGATTGGTATCCCAGAGGGGCGAGGACTTCGGCGATTGTGATCTCTTCAGAGTGTAGATGCGGATGCACCTCGACTCGATTGTGCTCGATCGCAACGCGCAGCGGGTAACAACCCGTCATCAGCGCGGCGCGTGAAGGGCCGCAGACCGTTTGGGCGTAGAAATCGGTGAATCGAATCCCCTCTTCGGCCATTTGATCGAGATTGGGTGTCTTGATCTTGGTTGCACCAAAGCAACCGAGGTCGCCGTAGCCGAGGTCGTCCGCGAACACGATGACAAAGTTCGGCGGGGACGTTTCCGCGTGGGTGACGGCCGCGGCCGAAGAGCCGATCACTAGAAAAATGATTGCTGCCTGAAAACGAACGAACGTTCCATGCGACCAATTGAATTGGAAATCCATCAGGGGGGCCTGTCTTTGACTGTTTATGAAAAAATGCGAGTGGGATTATTTGTCGCTGGGGGCCCACTCAGGGATTCCGCGTTCGCGGAGTTGTTCGTGGTAGCGAATCGCGAGAGGCTGTTGGTCCGGTTTGATGCGAGGCAGTCCTTCGTTGACCAAATACGGCCGAAGTGAGTTCCACCAAACGTCGTACGACTTTCTCAATTGCGATACGACTTCGGGGTAGTTTGCCGAGACGTCGTTGGTTTCGCCCGGGTCGTTGCTGATATCGTAGAGTTCCGCGTTGTTGACGAAACGCCAACGCTCCGACCGTACCGCGCACTTGGTAAATTGGAACTCGCTCATTTTTCCATTCGGCCATCGTCCGCAGTGGAAAAAAAGTTCGCGATCGGGCCAATCCGAGTTCGGTGATTTCAGCAGCGGAAGGAGCGATCGGCCGTCGAGGGTTTGACTGTCCGATGGCAAGTCCGCACCGGCGAGTTCACACAACGTCGGATAGATGTCCACGTGAGCGGTGAGCTGATCGATATCCTTGCCGCCCTCGAACACGTTCTTCCAATACCAGAACGCGGGAACATGGGTGCCGCCCTCATAGGGCGAGTTTTTGCCGCCTTTGAGGTTGGCGTTGAAGTGACGGATTTTCTTGCCGTGCAATTTGCCGCTGAGGTGGGTGGCTCCGTTATCGGTCATGAAGATCACCAACGTATTGGACAAAAGCCCCCATTCGCCGAGACGCTTCATCAACTGACCGAAATTGTCGTCGATGTTTTCGATCATTCCGTATCGACCGGCCGTTCCCGCATCATAGCCTTGGTCGAGAAAACGTTGCTTGTATGCCTCAGGGGCTGAGAGTGGTGCGTGAGGAGCATTGGGTGCGATGTAGGCGAAAAACGGATCTTTCGAGTCACGGTGTCGATCGATCCATGCGAGCCCCGCGTCAAAGAAAACGTCCGTGCAAAAACCCTTCGTTTGGACGATTTCATCGTTGTGCAAGAGAACGTTGTCGAAGTAGACGTTCTGTTTGTTTGGCGGAAAATCGCCTAGCGAGACCTGCCCGATGCCACCGGCGCCATGGATCAAGACTTCATCGAACCCGCGATTGCCGGGCAGGTAATCGTCCTCATCGCCGAGATGCCATTTGCCAAAGATGCCTGTGCGATAGCCTGCGGTTTTCAATGCTTCGGCGACCGTGAAAGTTTCCAAGGACATCCGTTCACGCTGCAGGATCGTGTGAGTCACGCCGTTTTTAAACGGTGCCCTGCCGCTCATGATCGCCGAACGTGTTGGAGCGCACGTGGGGCTGACCTGAAAGTCGGTGAAACGAACGGCGTATTCGCGAAAATGATCAACGTTTGGTGTTCGGACGACCTGGTTACCCATGCAAGACAAGTCACCCATGCCTTGATCGTCGGTCATGACCAAAACGATGTTGGGACGGCTGCCCTCGAGTGCGCTGGCAACGCCATGGCAACTCAAAAAACTCAGTGCCAAGAGAATGGTCGTAAGAAGTTGTCGCATGTTCGTATCGCAAAGGTTACTTGAACAGGGGAATTGCGTGATTGATTTCCGTTTGCAGATCTAATTGTTAGAGCATTCCGAGTCGTTTGTCGACGCTCGCTGCCGCGTCTTCTTGTCGAATTGTCGCAGCACTATTCACTTGCGTACGCTCGCCTTGCGTCGTAGTTTGGCGTCCACTCGAAACCCTTGATGGAACGCATGTTTTGAAGACGTTGTTGCCTAAAATAATACCCGTAAAGGGCCGTAAGTTTTTGAGTGTTCAAACAACCAGCAGAGTGAAGCGGCGTTAGAGCGTTTTGACGATCGAGATAGCCGATGTCGCCAAACTTCGGGGGGCTGAG
>NZ_ANOH01000089.1 GCF_000346505.1 Aporhodopirellula sallentina SM41 | reverse complement strand
GTCCAAAAACGAATGCAAATGGGGTAACGTGTCGGCATCGTGATCTGAACTACCTCTTCGAGTGCGTTGACGCCTAGGAGTGCGAACGTTCGCTTAGCGGTGGCGTGGGGGCGGTAATCTTAACACAGTCACCGCTCCAATTGCATTCTTAGGTAACTCCGACTTTCTGGTTTGTCTAAACCGAGGCGTCCGGCCATACCCGAAACACGTGAACGTGCTTCAGCGATCTGCTCGTCGCTCGGTGTTGCCACCGGAAGCACACATTCGATCTCGGCGAACAGACCTGCGTTACCGTCTCGTTCGAGTGAGTCCACGGCATCAATCGTGACCGTCAGTGCATTCTCCGTCGCACCGATGCGATACGTTTGGCGTTGTTTGTTCACTGTCGCAACTTCGCGAAAACCGAGCACGTCCAACAGGCGTTGCATGTGGGAACCATCTTTGTCGCCTGGGTCGAGACGCCATTCCAACTCTTCGCGTGCCTTCACATCGCCGGGACGTTTCGTTCCTTTGTATGTCACCAACGGAACGTCGTCCTCTCGCCGGATCCGAAGAGCCTCGCCGGTTTGTACAAAATCACGGCACGGGTGGTTGTAGTACGTATCGCTGTTTGCCTTCTCGGACACGAACACAGCGTCCTCGGCCGCGAGGCGTTGGACCAATTGATCACAATCCTCAACGTAGTACTTCTGTTCGATCTCAAACATCAATGAATCCTTCAACGTGAACAAACAAACCGATGCGATCATCGACAGGCCGTAAACACAAAACCAACACGCATTGGCAAATCTTACCACCCCGCCGACAACGCCAACACGGTTCGCCAAACGTTTCGTTAGCTTGGTAGGCCGGACCAAGTGCCTGCGAAATTCCGGCAATTGCGACACTATCTGATGCGCGTCGCAAAGCCTCCTTCATCCGCCCTACGCGCATACTAAACAGCTAGTCAACCGATGTGGCATTGGAATCGGTAGCCTGCGGCGCGATCGGGTGCAGCAACGGTTGGCTTCCCTCGGTCGTCACCCACACACCGCCTTTTTCGTCGACTGCAATCGCTTCCACTTGTCGCAACCGTGGCATCTCAGTCGCCACGGGAAGCTGTCCGAGCTGATCGCTCAAACGAGAATATTCACCGCGTGGAAAACGGAACGCTTGGAAATAGCTGGCGATCCAGACATCGCCCGTCAACGGGTCGCGGTCCCCGCCGGTGGCCATCGGCAACGCGAGCGTCGTGATCTGGGTTGCCATGACTGTTTGCGGATCGCTCGCACCTTTCTCCGGTGCACGACTTGGTTCCGCTAACGAAGAAGCGATTGTACGGGAACGCTGCGCCGCCTTCTCCCACAGCGAATCATCCACCGTGTAGACCGCGGCAATCGGCAGTCGGCCTTTCGCGACCAAGACCGTGCATTCTTCCAGTGGGTCATACCAAACCGCTTCGCAGTCGACCGGTCCGCCGGGGAACCGCACTCGCAGAACCTCGCAATCCGCTTTGTCCAGCTTCGTATTGTCGTGCGGGTCAGGCTCGTCGAAACGATACAGCGAAATAAACGGACGGACGGCATCGTTGTCCCCGCAGTCGGCAATAATCAGTTTCGCCGTCTCGTCTTTCGTCACCGGAACGCTCGCCATCGCCTCCCAATCGATCGCTCGGACACCCGGCAATTCGCAACGCCCGGTCGCTTCGCCGCTGGTCCGGTCGAAACAAAATAGGCGAGCACGGTCGCCCGAATCGTTGTGCGTCCAAACGCAATTGAGGTCTCGGAAGGAAAACCCCAACCCGCTGCTCTCGTTGAGTTGCGGGGCACCGAGCAAACGAATCGATTGGGTCTCGGTATTCTCGGCAAAACACCACCCAACGATCGCGAGAAACGTCGCCATCAACATGCTGCTTCGGAGACTTCGGTCATTCAGCGGACCGAGCAGTTTCCTACGACGATGAGTGAATGTCTTCACGCGATCACCATGTCAGCAGGATTGTCGATCGGCACCGTTTCCAACTTCGTTCGCACCTCGCGAGCGACCTCGGCTGAGTCTGCTCCGGCGATCGCGCCCGACATCGCGACTCGTCCAAAGCCCGCTCGGACGACTTGGTCGATGTTCGACGCCCCGATTCCGCCAATCGCAAACGCGGGGCGTGTTTCCGAGTGATCCGCACGGCTACTGATCTCCCGGCTGACTTCGCAAAGAAAATCGCATCCCGGAAACCGTTCGAACTGTTTTGTAATGCCCGGGAACACCGGCCCGCAACCGATGTAGTCCGCTGTCGACGCGAACGCCTCACGGACTTGGTGGATGTCATGCGTCGACAAGCCAACGATCGATTGCGATCCAACAATGCGGCGCACCTGACCGACCGGCAGTTCCTCTTGCCCCACATGGACTCCGTCGGCGTTAGACGCGGCGGCGATGTCCGCCCGATCATTGATGATCCACAGCACACCGAGCCGACCCGTTACCGCCGTTCCGGCTACGGCTCGTTCGAACAGGGTGCGATCATCGAGCGAGCGATCTCGCAGTTGAATGATGTCGACGCCCGCATCGGCGAGAAGACCGATCCGTTGCACCATGGCGGTTTCGTCTTCGCCACCGTCGATCAATGCGTACACGCGTGCTCGCTGCAAACGCGACAGCCGATCTCCGCCGAGCACGCAAACCTGTTCCAATTCGGCAAAGACATCATAACAACGGTATCGAATCTGCTCGACGCGTTTGGCCATTTCGGCGTCGACGATCTTGCCGTACTCCTCGAGGCAACGGAGTGCTTGTTGCGTCCGTCCCGTTCCGGCGGAGACGATGTGCCGAACGTTGCTGCGTTGATGTTCGCTCTGAGTCGTGGCGTTGGTTCCGACGTCTCCCGCGGTATCCCGGGCACGCAGCAACTGCATTCTCGGCAACAACTGAATCGCCGTCGCAAGGTCATGCCGCAGCGTTTTCAACCGCGACGTCAACGCATGAGCGTTCAACACGAAGCGGGCCGTCTCCTCCAACGTCCGAAGCCCTTCCGCCGCACGATTCGCGTTCGCATCGAGAACCCGCATGATCGTGTCGGGGTATTCCCTGTCGACGGGGTGATGGTCTTCGTCGGGATTCATCTTTGGCCACACATTTTCAATTTTGCACAACGGACTGCTGAAGTGTCCATTCGGCCATTATTGCAGCATTCTCTGATTCGCGAACACCACATCCCCGGTTCGCCGCATGCCTCACTTCGCCATACACATCCGGCAGGTCCCCCTTCTGAGTCGCCGGCACGATCACCGCCGGGGCATGTACAGGTCGACTTGGGTCTCCTGGAAAACTCGCCATTTGACGCCATGACGCCACAACCGAAAGTACGGCGAGAACGGATCATCGACGCGGGTTCCAATTCCGCCACGTCGATAAAGCGACCACATCAAGTAGTCTCGCAGCATCGCGTCACAGTTGATGAAGTAGAAAGGACTCCGCAATGAAGAGGCAACGTGATGGTCCGGTGCCGCACTTTCGAGCCATTTAGGGATTTCCTCATTGAGCAGCACCAACAGTTCCGATTTCTCCGCGGCGACCTTCGGGTGTTTTGGCGGGATTCCTTCGAGGACGCGGATACGTTCGATCGCTGACAATTTTTCCACCGCGTTGAGTTTGCCGAGCGTTTCGCCGAGCCGTTTGAGTTGTTCGATCCATTCCTTGCCCGCAGACTCGACCTCCGCGGGATCGATCTCGGCCGGGCTGCGGACGACAAAGAACGCATCCTTTCCTCCGCTCGGACGTCGGTCGTCGCCCGCCACGTCGAACAACCTTTCGAGACGCTCGTGCACCTCGTCACCACCAGCGACTCCACTGAAAACCCCGGCCAGCCCCCGACCGTCCGGACGAAAGGACTGAAAGTAGCCGATCAGATCGTCAGCATTTCGTAAGTCTTCCGGGTTCTTGCCGACGCTGTCTCCCATCCGCTGCAACATCTCGCGGTGCTCGTCATTGAGTTCGTCAAACGCAGGCGTGGTCAGGGAAGAATCAGTCATGAAACGTTCAGCGGCGGAGAAGCAGTGCAGTAAACGAAAGGGAGTATCAGGACGAAAAACGACTGCGTCAGCCGTTTCCGAACACGGAATCGTGACGCAAGATCGCGAACCGCGACAGCCTACGAAAACAGAAACCGGACATCAAACGTGATGTAGTCGACGCCGCGAGACTCCGGTGACCCGAAAGTCGGCGAATCCAGCCCGGGAAGACGGAGACTGAATTGCGTTCGCAGCGCGGACTCACGCACTTCCCTGAACCGAACAAACCACGCTGGAATCAACGGCTTTTAGGGGCGGAAGCCTCCAAAACGTCACGACAGCGGGCGGCGAAGACACCCCGATCCAAACGTCTCGCTGGTGATTTGACGTTTGCAAACAGGCCTGTCTTCAAAGCGGAATTGGACGCGAAAGACCGCAGGACAAACAGGCCTCAGAGTCCACCAAAGCAAGCGCAAACTCCCCCGCCTGCCTGTGTTTCCAACCATATAGGTGGTATAGGCAGTCTGGCAAAGTGAAAATCCGCCCCTTTGCGAGCCCTCAAAAGCCGCGCAATCCGCATTATCGCCAGAATCGAAAAAAGCCTCCCGAATCGCTTGCACGACATGGAGGCACTCATACAATCCTCGCCAGCCTGCTTCAACGGCACGCCCA
This sequence comes from Aporhodopirellula sallentina SM41, assembly GCF_000346505.1. Taxonomy (GTDB): domain Bacteria; phylum Planctomycetota; class Planctomycetia; order Pirellulales; family Pirellulaceae; genus Rhodopirellula; species Rhodopirellula sallentina. Next base: position 882 of record NZ_ANOH01000089.1, on the reverse strand, counting down.
GGTCAGTTTCACCACCCTCCGTAACCCGGAAGGCTTCCTGATTCTGCCGAGCTGTTTCTCAGGCCAAGGTCATTTCCGACGTCCGCGTGGAGTACGCCGACGGGAGCCGACTTTCTGGAAGCCATTATGTTGCCGCTTGGTGACACACACACGGAAGGGAGTTTTTCCAGTGGTGTGTCTCGGGAGGCCGTACATCTTGTCCTGACAGTTACTTTTCTCCTTTTGTATTGAGTCCGTTTTCTTGACGTGTTCGGTCGCGGTTGATCGCGACAATGATCGGTTGAGATTCGTTTGGCGTAAGACTCGCCTGGCTCTCCAGACGGCATGGTGCCGCCGCTGTCCTGACAAGCTAACTTGCACTAGGAAGCATGGAATGTTGTCACTGTTCTTTGGTCTCACACTCGTTTTCGTTACCACCGGCGTTGCCACTGCAGAACCGGCGATTGAAAAGAGCACTCACTCGAGTGACCAGAACTACACTTTGGCGTACAAGCAATCAGTCGAAGAAGACAAACCACTCATGGTCGTAGTCGGCGCACCTTACTGCCCGGCCTGCCAAGTACTCAAACAAACCACGATCGCTGACATGAGCCGATCGGGTGAATTGGACAGCGTCAGTCTCGCCGTTGTCGATCGCGATGCCGAACCTGAATTGGCAAAGCAGTTAATGGCTGATGAAAAGATGATTCCTCAAATCATCGTCTTCAGCAAATCGTCAGACGGTCACTGGAAACGACGTCGCTTGATGGGATACCAACCGATCCAGCCCGTCCGCACACTGTTGCAAAAAGTCCGCGATCTCGGCCGCGGCTAGATCGTTAGTATCAAATGTAGGACGGATGGAGAACGCGTCGCGTCTCCAATCCGGCTGGGGCCGCTGAT
>NZ_ANOH01000088.1 GCF_000346505.1 Aporhodopirellula sallentina SM41 | reverse complement strand
ACGGCCCACGGAGCGTCAAACTGACCGCGATCGCCGACCTGAAATCCCGCAGCACCGTCTTCTACGGCAGCGACGGTGTCCGCCGCGAAACCATCCGCTGGGACCAACTCCGCTAGGCGATAAAACGATCGAAGCACCGATCAATACATTGATGCACTGACGGATAGATTGCCGGATACGATGCACCGCCGGATAGACTGCCCGATGCACCGACGCCCGCGTGTCCGACCAGGCGTCTGCACACCACTTCCCCGCGTTCGCATCGACTGTGAACACGGCCGATGGCCCCGCAGCGCCGAGAATTCAAGACCAGAATCGAAAATTATCCGATTTTCGAACGATTCCTCGGTTGTCGACATTCCACTTCGAACGCTATCATCCCTCATCCCACGAGGGGGTTCTGGCCCGAGGTGCGTTAACAACACGCCCGAAACGCAGTCACCCCCGATCATCAGTCCTCAAACGGAGGAGATTTTCAAATGCAACGAATTCAAAACGAAGGGTTTACGAAGCGGATATGGTAAAGTTATTGGTGCGAGATCGGGAAACGATTCAAGAGGCAGTACGACGATTCCGAAAACTAGTGGAACGAAGCGGTATCAAGAAAGAAATGCGTCGCCGCGAGTTCTACGAGAAGCCGAGTGAAACCAACCGTCGCGCCCGCTTGCGAGCCGAACGCCGCAACAAACGCACCCAATTGCTGGCCCGTTAGACCAATACAGCCTTGAGCGATTAGCTGGAAGCTTCCAGCATTCACGATCGCAGGAACACCCAAAGCTAAGAGCTATCAGCTAACCGCTGAGAGCTCTTCCCCAGGGCGATTAGCTCAGTTGGCTAGAGCGCTTCGTTTACACCGAAGATGTCGGGGGTTCGAGTCCCTCATCGCCCATCAGATAGTAGTTCCCCACACTATCTTGAACTATCGAAAGCCCCGTTTTCCAAGCGAAAACAGGGCTTTCTGCGTTTTGGTCCTCAGCTTCAATAGCACCAGATACACCCAAAATGGAACCACCAGTGGAACCGCCAGACGGTTGTCTGGGGCCAGACGAGCTTGCGGGTCACCGTCGATCCCATGGATCCGCCGCCGCCACAAACGAAAAATTGATTGCCATCGCGGAGTGCCGCATTGAAACCCGGCACACTGTTGCCCAGCCGCCGCGACACGCCCTTGGCCGGATAGCGAGCCATCGGTTCCGTCTCATGGGACCTCCGCATGTTTTGAAAGAGTCGCGGCCAGGGTGCCACACCCGCAGCTTTCAAAATTTTCAGCAATGTTTGCCGCAGGTTTTGTTCCGGTCGCCGATAGCGGTGATGACCAACGGCGACTTGGGACCGTCCGGCATACGATGCCACGCGGCCTGGAGAGAGGACCGTAGCGCCCGGAAAGACTGGCACCCCGAACTCCGCCGATCGCATGGTGCTCGGTCTTGGAGGCGTTGCCCGTCATTTTGCCAGCTTCCAAGTCGACGTCGCTTCATCGCAGGGACACTAATTCCGACGAACAACAAAGTCCGCCGAATCGAGTCAACACCAGGATCGTCCGCCAGTCATCACACGGGCAGTGCCGCATACAAAGTCCGATTGACTCAACCGAGACGAAGAACTGGCGTTTTTCGCTCCCCCCGCGAAGCGGGCGATTGGTGGGTGGCACCATCCGGTTTCCCAGAAGTCCGGCTGCGATAAGACCGCTGCTTTATGAGTACTCATCTAGGTCATCATCAATATCATCGTCAATCAATGAAGCTTCATCCGCAAACCTCATAAAGTCACTTGCGAACTTCCCTTCTTCTCCCAATTCGTGAACAAACTGTTCCTGCCCAATGAAACCACTCTCTCGATGAACTGCTTCGAGCAAAACATCTGCGGATTCGCTAATGCCAACGAAGAAGAAACAAACGTTCCGCCACCAGCGATTACCGAATTTTGCAACAAGCTCGTTTAGTTTCTGCGAAAACACCATGTAACGAGCGCAGAAAAACTCTTGGTGCGATAAGTGACCAAAGCTCAACAAGTTACCTGCATGACGAACCAGCAGGCAATGATGCACAACGAGTTCGTCAATCAGAGTTGAAATCGAAACGCCTTGGATCTTTGAGCCAAGCTTTTGCTCACAAGTACGTATCGCCGTGTATTTATCTACCTCAACCATTCCTTCGTGTTGCATGACGTAAGCGAGGTAGCCAAGTAAAGAGAGCTTTGAACTCTTTCGACCGTCAACTGGCCGTTCGACCTCACGGGCGAGGTCCCACTCACTCAGCAAAAGCTGGACTCTCGTCTCATATAGCTCCGATCTTGAAGAAGGCAGTTCTTCTCCTCTCAAGTAGATTCCAACCATGATTGACGCGGTCATCGGACTCCGGCAAACCTGGTGTATGTAGTCATTCTTTCGAAAGAACTCAAGCAACGAATTCGCGTCATGGTTCTTCGCCTCGCAATGGCGTTCAACAAACTCTCGAAGCTCATTCTCAGTGAACGGGAGTAGGTTCAGTGAGCGAAACGCAGGCCCCAAATCAATGGGAACGGTCGCCCTGCAAGTCGCAATCACGCGTCTAGATTTCTGGAGCTCGTGAAATGCATTATCGCGGCTCGATTCGTCATCAAATAGAAGCTGCGAGACAACCGATGCTTCGTCCCAAAACAATTTGTCAGAGAGAGAAATAACGGGAATCTTGCCGGCATGCCGCAACTCAATCTTTGCCCGGGTTGAATCGGGAGCCAAATCGAGTTCTTTGATCTTATCCGGATCGACTGCAAGACTCGCAGGATGCGAATGCGACAGTTGTTCAATTTGGTCTAGGAGACCGTTCTCCAAACTCCTAGCTTCGTCTATTCCGTCAACGATTAACAGCTCGCATTCTGAAACGTAGTCGGACGCCTCTTCTTGGGAGGCGCCTGTAATAGAAGATACGTAGTTCACGATTGATTCAAGAAGATCGTCATTCTCTGATCGAATGCGGGAACACGGAAAATACACACATGAGATATTCGCCTCGACGGAACGGATGAAAACTTCCTTAGCGGTGAAAGTCTTGCCACCGCCGGGATCGCCTAAAAGAAGAAGATCATCGTGTGCGGACACGATCGCGTCTACTGCGTCTACTCGATCACCTATCAAACCCAAGTGGCGTGACCCGGCCTCTGTGGAGTGCTGATGGTCACCGAGTTGCTCAAGAATCTGGCCAAGAATGGTCTGAGCCGCAAACACTTGGTCGATACTCGCATTTGCTGCATCTCCAGTTTGCACATCGACAACAAAATCATATAATTCGTCCAACGCGACATGTTGAACCGAGACTTTTCCGAGTTCGATTGCACTTTCTTTGACTCGTTCATTCGGTTGCTCTCCAACCTCAAATACGTCGGGCAATTCAATTTTTGGCTGAAGTGCTTCTCGTAATGCAGCGGTGTAATTGACTAGCCTCTTGCTAACGTGCTCTGCATACACTGCACGCGGCTTTTTCTTTCTTTCAACAAAAGTGCGGAGTGTCTCAAGGTTTGACGACATGCACATGTTGACGTAGACCCGAAACGAGGGGCCTAGTGGCAACTTCAGGACATGTGCTTCGCGATGCAGTGTCACGTCTTTGCAAAGTGAATCCGAGATCATATGGCCTGGTCGAACGACATTGTGAAAAAGTGATTCGCACTTTTCTCGGAACGCAATCGCAAAATCCTCGGACCACCAAAAACGACAGTATCGCTCGACTTCTCGAATTTGCTCCGCAAGATTGCCTGAATGCTTATCAGGAAATGCATGGGTTCCGATGAATAGGACCCGTCGAGGGACCTCGTTCTCCATGGTAACGGGATTTAGTGCCGTAGTTCTGCGGGCAGTCTCAATCTGGAGCAATGCCGTCTGAACTGAGTTCGAGTCTCCAGCCCTGGAGTTGAATCCTCCGTTCTTGACGACGCAAGCATGCAATTCCTCGGTGCTATAACCGGAAGGGTATATATAAAGAAAGTCCTTGCCACGTTCATTGTTCCCGTGCGTATGCTGTATTGATGTCGCACCTAACGCATCGAGAAACGGCCAGACGATTTCCTTTTGAAATGCAACCTCTTTCATTCCGGCACAATAATCTAAAAATTCTTGGATTTCTTTTTCCATTCCACTCTCGGCCCCGGGCGTGTTTTATGCAATGCCTGTAATGGTACAGGAAAGGATCTGGCCATCGCACCCACTGCGACAAACTCCGTACTCCCCTGCACGCAAGAGACGCAAATCGTTGAATTCTTCATTTACTTCACGTGAGCCCATGGTGCCCCGTCCTGAACGAATGCAAGTCACGTTGCATTTGAAATTCAGAACTGTCCGAAACGCGATGGCAAAGTTACGCTTCGCAAATAGGACATCACGGATCTTGGGCGGTTGCTGGTAGTTTGCTCACTTCTTCCGCCGGTCTACAGCGATCGGTAGACGACCGACCTGTTCGGCGCTGAATTAGCCGCTAACGATCGCAATGTAATCAAATCTCGCAAATTCCAATCGACTTCAGGTAGACGTAGGTGGAGTCGTAAAACGCAGGATCCCGGGTCGGGTCTTGGGCATCACCTGTCGGAACAACAACGACCATTCCCTGGCGCGCTCGCGTCAAGAGGACGCGGTAGGCGTTCTTGAGGTAGGCTTGGCGTTCAGCCTTGTTTATCTTCTGCCACTTATTGCCTCGGAATGAGCGGTAGACCCAACCATCGTCAGCATGGCGAAAGTCCGCATCCCAAGTGACGCAGGCCCAGTCGAGTTCGAGGCCTTGGATGTCAAATTCCGTGGCGACGTCCTCCAGGTAATAGGAAGATCGGACATCCTCGCGTCCCGCGAGAAACCAATGAATCGGGTTGGGCTGTAATCGAACGTCGATCGCCAACGGCTTGAGACGGTTCGCTTGTGATGACACCACAATTCCGTAGCGTTCGCTTCCGCGAGCTTGCTGACGCATCCAGGCCTTCGCTTTGGCAAGGTCCCGCGTCAAAACGATTGGGTAGTTCTCGCGAATTGACCGCAGAGTCAGTGAGGCGCTCTCCGCGTCCAAATCCAGAATCTCTTTGACCAGCCTCGACACGTTCTCGGCACGAAATGATCGCATGGACACGGACAGGTGCAGGCCTGAATCGTAGTGCACGTTCTCTCGAGATTCGATGCTCGACAGCACCTCGCCCGCACCGTATTCGCTGTCGGTTAAACGGTCGGAAATGTGGATGTGCCAGTCCGGGAATGAGCGATTCAGTGCTTCGACCCATTCTGCGATCCCCGCCTCCCCGGTGTTGATTTCCTGCCCGCCACCTACAAGACAGACGATGACTCCCCAGTCTTCGTGACGGTCGATACACGAAATCAAGAATTCAGGTTCCGATTGATTGAAATTTGGCTGGTTCTTCTTCTGCCGCATGAACTTGGATGTCTGCTGCAAATCCCAAGCTCGCTGGGCTTCATCGAACAAAGCAACGTGATCCGCCGGTGCCCGGCTGTCCTTCAAATACTCATCACGATAGTGATGGACATTTTGAATGAATGTCTTCACTTCACTGCGTGCCGCTGATTTGGTGACTCGCCGCCCCGCAGCCTTCTCCCTCGCCACCTTATCGCGAGCAAGTGCTTCCTGAAGAATCTGGACGAGCGGGCCATTGCCTGACAGGAAAACACTGTAGGTGTTGCTTTGGTCATCCAAATGACGCGTCGCGATGTTCAACCCGATGAGTGTTTTACCTGCACCTGGTACCCCTGTCACAAAGCAAATTGCCTTGTGCCGTCCCGCTCTGGCGTTCTCAATGACAGTCGAAATCGTGTCCGTGGTGCGATGCAATTCGGCGCCGCTCGCATCGCTTCGTGAAATCTCAGCGACCGAATGCCCGTTGTACAAAGCCATTGCGGCTTCAATGATCGTTGGCGTTGGAAGGTATTTTCCGCTTTCCCAACTCGACGACTCAATCTGAGAGCGATCACCCGCCGCCGCTGCTTCAACGAAGTCTTGAACTTCGCAAATGATCGTTCCGAGGTTGTTTCCATTGGACCGAATGGTTGCTAACAAACCGTCTCGACGTGGCGTTGATTCAATTCGTACTGGCGACGCTTCGGCTTCGGTTGCGATCAGAATTGGTACGACAAAACGATCGTGGCTGGCATCGTGGAAGTTCTTCAAGTCGAGTGCGTAGTCGGTGACTTGGTTCAGTGCACCAGACCAGTGCTGAGTATCGCCAACCTTGAACTCGACGACGAAGATGGCATTGCCGATTAATAGCAATACATCAACTCGCTTTCCCATTCGTGGAATCGAATACTCAAAGTAGATCGTGCCACCTACTCCAATGAGTAACTTTTTCAAAAGCTTGATTTGACACATCCAAGCATCGCGTTGAGTGCTCTCGACCGAGAACTCGCTGCTGCTAACCAGATGCCCCAGAATCGTGTTGTGATTCTCAGTGAGGAAGTTTGCGATGGAATCAGAATAGTAGGCACGTTTCATGACAAAATTCTAACGAGCTCGACCCCCAAAGGAATGAAGACCAGATGGTGGCAGCCACCAAGATATTGCCATTCTGGTTTGCCAGACACGAGAAGTAGGATGCCCGTGTGAATCGAGGAGGACGATATCGAACTTGTGATCAGAGGCGAGTTAGCTCACGTTGCTGGTCAAATGGACGCCGGTCTCGATGACGATCGAGTGAACCCTGGTCGCGGCAACTTCCTGCAAACGAGGATCAGGCTCTCGCCGGGGTCAGGTCAGGTTTTCGGTTGCAACAAGGATGCCCTGATGATGGATGAGGCTCTCGCGGGATAATGAGGAAAGTGTGCGTGAGGAAAATGTGTCCGATACCAAACACAACGGTATCGGCCACTTTGTTTTCGGCCGACGGAAGGTGATTACCCTCTGCTTTGGAAAGCCCGAGCATCGTGAGCCGAATGGCCTCGGGTGGAATCGCCGGTTGATGATCGGGGCCGAACCAGCTTAACAAACCGAGTGTTTACGCACTTCGGCTCACTCGATGCTGTCGTTTCCTGCAATGAACATGCTGCTGGAAGTCGGACGCCGGTCTTGATGGCGTTCGAAGAGTTAGGGCCGCGAAGCCGCGGATCGGTATGACGCCTCGGGCTCGAACGTGTTCACACCGTTTCGGCAACGACTGAACCGGCGTAGATCGCGCGGCGTTCTTGGTCGGATAGATAAACGGCTTGATATCGCTTGGGATCGCCAATGTCTTTGTAGAGCAGGTCGCCTTTCATTAGCAGGTTCTCCGCGCCGGGCTCGCCGAACAACATCCGGCTCTCGGTTGCCGAGGTCATCGTTAAACCGACCCGGCCCGGAAGGTTTGTTTGGATCGCGCCGGTAATCGTTTTTCGGCTCGGTTGCTGCGTCGCCAAGATCAGGTGAATGCCGCTGGCTCGCGCCTTGGCTCCCAATCGCGTGATCTGTGTTTCAATCGCGGAACGCTGGCTTGCCGACCCTAGCATCAAATCCGCGTACTCGTCGCACACACACACGATGCGTGGAATCGGTTCGCCACGTCGGTCAATCAATTCCGACAGCGACGAACACCCCTGAAGCATCACGTAGCGACGTTCCATCTCGTCGATCAACTCATCAAACACTTCAAGAATGTCAGCGTCCTCGTCACCGGGGAAGACCACCGGACGACGCAGATAGGGAGAATCACGCAAGTCATGAAATGCAACACGCTTCGGATCGATAGCGACGACCTGCAACTGCTCAGTCGTGTTCGAGGCAATCAAACCGGCAACCGCGGTACGCAGCCATTCGCTCTTGCCACTGCCGGACGTCCCGGCGACCAACAAATGATAGCTGGCCGTGTCCGCCAGATCGGCCGTTCGCAGTTTGCCGTCGATGCCTACGCCCACGAGGACTTTGGCACAGCCATGCAGCGGATCGGACTTCGGAAGCTCGACCGAACTCCATGGGACAATTTGACGATCGGGCCGTTGCAAATCGATCGTGATCGCAGAGCCGATCTGAATCACGGGCGGTCGCTCCAACTGCAATCGCACCTGCAGCAGATCGGCACAACGCAGGAATTTTTTGGGAGCAATTCCTCGCGACGGCGTAACCGTAAAACGGACAAATGTTGGTCCCAAAATGGGGGTCACGCTGAACGTGGCATCACATCCCGCTTCGAATAACGCTGACTTCAAGAGCCTGCCGAGTTCGCCAATCTCCTTCGAGACCGGCGGTGTGGCGGGCTTCTGGGCGGCAGCCTTTTGTGGTTCCGCCGGACGGGAGGCTGGCGTCTTGATCACGCCCGCCAGTTTTCCAATCAGCGCCTTCAGTTCGGACTGCGCCTCGCCAAGTTTCGCTCCATCAACTAACTGTTCCGATTTTTCCGGTAGGAAGCTAACGACAGCCAACGAGTTCGTTTCACCTTCACCGAGCATCCTGTGGTACAGCGCGGCTTGGCAAAGATCTGCCTCGGGGGACGTCTTGCCCAGCTTGTACTCGATCACGCAGCGACGTCCCTGAGGCAGGGTGAGCAGCGAATCCGCGATCCCGGTCAGCACAACAGGACAGGTCCAGTTCGTGTCGGTCAATTCAAGACGCAGCGGCACCTCGTTTTGAAACCAATCGGCGAACTCTCGTGGGTTGAAGTGACGCCCCTCACGCAGTTGCCATTGACGATGCTCCCAAAACAGTTCGGCCAGCCATCGCGTGGCCTCGCCCACCGCGGTCCATAGATTCAAGACGGCGGCACCACGGCCGTGCAACGCTGCGGCGTGCCCTTCTAAGAAAGGGCCAAGCTCTTTGCGAAATGCCAAATCCTGCATCTCGGCAACCCAGTCGTCGATCGATGCCCCGCTGAAGATTGCCGATAACTCTCGCTCGCTGCTATGCAACAACGAAGCGATCAAACGATGGAACGTCGTGCCCAGATCGGTTTGTGAAGCCTTGCCGGGACCGTTGTTCGGACTCGCGCAATAGATCTGCTGCCGGACGTCACTGACGGAGATTTCGACAGCAGGCGTATTGGAATTGTTCATCGTGTTCCACTCCCTTGCATCAATTGGACTTCCTCTTCGGATGAACTCGAACTCGCGACTCGAAAGATTACCGTGGGCTCGCCGCTGACGATCCCCAATCGATCACTGGCGACTCTGCCGAGTTCGACGATGCGTGATTCCGCGATACCCGTGGCTTGGGACATCGCGTCCATCGACACGACAGGACAGTCCGCGAGATACTCGAGCACCGCGTCGATATCGGAATCGTCGGCCGTTGCCTCGTCGTGCCACCCGGGACGCGACGGACGACAAAACTGATCGACCCATTCGCGAGTCACCGCATCCAAATGATTGGCCAACCATTGACGCACCGTCGAGATGCCGACTGCCTGGCCGTCGAGCGTCAGGTCACCGCAGGTCGCATCGGCAATCAGTGAACGGACCGCATCGAGCACGGCCATCACCTCGCGAGTCGGTCGTACTAACACGCCTTCATCTTTGGTCAACTGATCGATCCGCTTGCGAGTTGCAGCTGCCCCGGGTGAAATCGGCAAGCGACCGTCCCGGATCAGAACTAACTTGTGCAGTTTGAATGCTTCGCGGTTTTCGATCAAACGCTTGAGCTGTGCTGCCAAGCTGGTCATGCTGGGCTGATTGCACAACGCCACTCCGACCCGAGCCTCTTCATCAGGTCCGACCAAGACCAACTCGATGTCACGTTTGTTATTGTGCGGGCCCGTGGGGTAATCGGTCGTCCAGCCTGGCTCGAGAATGGACAACAGGTTGGGCAACGTTGATGCGATGAGGTCATCGGTGTCTTCTGGCTTCTGCGATCGAATCGCTTCGTCGACGCGGTCTTCAAAAAGTTTTGTTAGTGCCGGCGTCTTCTCAGTCGTCGGCGGCGCCGCAACGGTTCCTTGCAGCTCGTCAAAGCGCGTTGCGGCGGCATGCAGCAACTCGCGAGGCGTCGAACGGGAGGCGAACATGCGTTCGTCCTCCGCAAACGGCCAATGCATGTTCTCGCCCGCCGCATCCGCCGTGGCCTGCATGGCGGTGACACGTGATCGGATCACTTGCTGCATTTGATTCCGGTCGAGTCGCTGCAGCGCCGTTTGACCTCCCGAAACGAGCCGTGCCCGATCCTGCGATCGAATCTCATCGTCGGCAAAGTTCGCCAACACACATGAAATCGCAGCCACGGCTGCCTCGTCGGTCAGGTCCGCGACCGCGCGAGCAAGATACCAGACCGGTTTGCGATTCGAATCTTCGACCTCGATCGCTTCGATCTGGTCAAAACAAAACACGATCGGAATCTGTGGCCCGGCGACATGGCACAGTGTTTTTACCGCGCTAAACGCATCGTCCTCGTTATCGGGTGCGTAGTGGCTCGCATCAACGTTGCCAAACAAATGCCGGAACCCTGCTTCGCTGACCAATCCACCGCTCAAGTACGCGCGGACGTGGCGACGATGATTGCCGCGAATGAAGCACTCGAGCACCTGTGTGAAATCATCCCGCAAGCTCAACTGCATGGCGATCTCGTGCCACGCATCGATCAGTTCTTCCATGCGTTCGTTGCGGTGATGGTCCCACCACAGTGCCAAATCCGCATGACCATCGAAGTGAGCAGCCAGTCGTTTCGCGAGCACATGATCGAGCTGCGTGAGACCATCGGGCATCGGCCTCATCAGATCCGTCACCAGTTCCGTTCGGATCTTACGCCAGATCCGACCTGAGGACGTTCGCATCCGCAGATACACGAAAATCTGCCAATCGTCATCCAGATCGGGGTAGTTTTCGGTATCGGTCAGCTGCCGTTGCAACCGCGCCAACAGGTGCGTTTTGCCGCTCCCCTGTTCACCGTGAATCAACACCGAGGAACTCTGCTGCCGCGTCCGCACGGTTTGGACCGCTGCGAAACATTTCGCGTACACGTCACCGTGAATCTCCGGCACGTCCGCAGTCGCACCTCGCCACGCGTCGGGAACGATGCCGCCCAAAAACGGGTTAGGCAACGAAGGATCCACCGCTGTACTCGCACTTGTCGTCATCTCAGTCACCTCCGAACGACTAACATGTCATAAACTGTTCCGCCTTCGCCAAGTAAGCGATCCTGTCGATCGTCATCACCGAGCGACATCGGATCGGGATGTACCGTGAAATCGATGCGTCCGGAGCGTTCCAGGGTACGCAATGTTTCGTCAAACATGTCTCGATCGATTTTGAAATTCAGATACCGACGCAGCTCCGCAATCGGAACGATCGTTCCGCCTCCACCGCCTGGTCGCATCTCTGAGATCGCGTCCATGATCAGTGATTCATGTGACGCCGATTCAGGTGACGCTGATGTTTCTTCGAGTTGCGGCTGATCGTCTTCAACGAGCAGCGATCGCACATCAGCGGGCGAAGTGGAAAACCGCCGAGCGATCTGATCAATCGCGTTGTCCAACAACGCCTGGGCATCGACGGGAGTTGCGGAGTATCGCATCGAACGACTTCCCAGAAACCGTCCCGAATGCAGCTTGCCAGAACGAGCGAGTTGTTGCACGAGATCGCCAATCTCCTTGTTGCTCAGTTCCTTCAGACGAGCCTTGAACTGCTTGACCAGCTCATTCTTCGTTGCGAATCGTCCAACCGTTTGGGTCGTTAACAGCCACTCCGCATATTCTTTTGGGGAGCGTCCCCAATAGCGATCGGCTTTGCCGCGATAGGGAGAAAACCGATGGACCAAATTTCGCCGCGTTAACTCCTCCAACGTTTGTCGCAGGATCTCTTCTTCGCACTGATAGGGGACGGGCAGTTTTTTGCGAAGCGTTACTAGCGTTGCCGGCTCATCGAACGTCGCCAGCGTACGAATGATCACATCGTTCAAAGCGTCAACGCTTTCAGACGCGTCTGTTGCTACCACCAAAGACTCGGACATTGGAAATCCTCCGGGTGAATTTTGAAGCCCAAGAGTTGTATCACATCCCCGCTGCCGTCGACACTAGCCCGTCAATTTCGCCTAACCAGCGTTCTTTGCCGACCTAAACGGCGTCACAACATTTCTCGCCATCGCCCCTCTTGCCTCCCTTGCGTGTTTCACCCGTCCTTCATAATGAACGAACCGAACCACCGCAAATGCGAAGCAGTTTGATGGTGCATTGCTACGCCACGGCCCGACCTGCCCCTCCAACAGAATCTTCCCGAGGCGGATCATCAGATGGCGACCGATCGGTAGCAAAGTATGCGTTGCTCGCTGATGATTGTTGTCTGTGGTGTGGAGGCAGAACATACGTTACATGCCCAAATTGCATCAACGGAAAAATCAGCGTTCGCCAAGTTGTCGTCCTTGGTTACTCGGTCAATGGCAGCCCGATCACTGGCCCCAAAACATTCAAGAAAGACTGTACACGTTGTAAACTTGGAAAAGTTTCATGTCCCGCGTGCCGCGGGACCGGAAACATTCGCTAATGATCAATAGTCTGTGCGAGATATACTTTGAAATCTGCGAACAAGATTTTGGACGCAACCGAATCGCAAACCGAATTTAAGGACGGATCTTAAGATAGAATGCGGAATCTTTGAGATACCGTGTTCATTTACATCCCGGCGCGTCCTGGGTGGGCACGGTGTGGAACAAGAATGCACTGCAGGAATTGCTCCCAACTTTTGCTTTTCGCCACGCCACGATGAACGCGAGAATGCGGATGAGAGGCAGTGTCAGCAGGAAAGCAACCACACGTGGCGCGCGGCCCGATACCTCAGCAGCGTTGACAATGGCATTGAAGATTGTCGATTGAAGAATGAAGAGTCAAAGAAATTAATCTTCAATCGGCAATCTCCAATCGACCTTCTCCTAGTGGTCGTGGGCGACTTCGGCGAAGTCGCCTGAGTAGGGTGTGTCGTCGATGAGGCCGGTGATCGTGCCGGCGTACTCTTGGACGACTCCGAGTTTCTCGTGATTGCCGATGTAGCGCGACGCCGAACCTTCAGGGTCACCTTCTTGCGGAGCCGCTTTCAAAGTGACTTCCATCGCCGGGTCGGTGATCGCCAATTGTATCTCTTCGGCGGTGATCGGCGTTGGTGTCTTTTCATCAGGGCCAAGGATATAGGCAGTGCCTTCCTGCTTGTCGTGATCCACGGTGAACTCCACGTGATACTTGCCACCGCCCCAGTCGACGATCGTGCCGTCGTGCGGTCCGGCACCGTGTGCGTGACCTGCGACGCTGTGGTCGTGTGAATTGTCGACTGACGATTGAAGATTGTCGATTTGGGCTGGCCGCTCGTTGACGGGCGTTTTCTGACTACAGCCAACATGAATCATCAGACTCATCGACAGCAGTGCGTACTTCATTACGTTCATCGTGATACCTTTTGAAATAGCGGTTCTTGATAAGTGTTTGGCGACTGGAAAACCAAACTCAAGAATCGCGGAAACTGTAAATCCAATCAAATTGTTCGTGTCAGAAATCTTCATTCTTCGATCGCAAATCCTCGATCGACAAAGCTTTGCCGCTGAACTTCCAAAACAATCCCGGGTGAATCAGAAACTCGCAAAACGTCGATGTGGTCAGTCCGCCAAGGATGACCGTGGCGACGGGATAGAGAATTTCGCGACCGGGTTCTTGGCCGCCTAACACCAATGGAATCAGGCCGATGCCGGCGGTCAGTGCTGTCATAAGCACCGGTGCGAGTCGCTCGAGACTGCCACGCATGATCATCTCTTGCGAAAACTCCTCGCCTTCTTCTTTCATCAAGTGAAAGTAGTGTGTGACGAGAAGAATACCGTTGCGAACCGCGATTCCGCCGAGCGAGATGAATCCAACCAAGCTCGCGACGGTCAACGTTTGTTGGGTAATGACCAATGCCAGCACACCGCCGATGAACGCGGTGGGCAATGCGTTCAGGATTTGCAGAACGACTCGCACCGACGGAAACAAAAGCAGCAGCACGACGAACATTCCGATAACCGAAACGCCCGCCAAAACAATAATGAGCTGCGTGGCCCGTTGTTGACTCTCAAATTGGCCGCCGTATTCGATGAAGTAACCAAGCGGCATCTGCACCTGATCGCCGATAAGCTGTTTGATTTCACCGACTGCTCCAGCCAAATCGCGGCCTTCGGTATTGCAACGGATCACGATTCGTCGCCGAGCGTTCTCGCGATTGACCGAGTTCGGGCCGGTGCCTTCGCCAACGTCCGCGACCTCGCGAAGTTCGATCTGGCCTCGTTCCGATTCGCCTTCGTGATGCGGCAAGTCGATGCGAAGCCGTCCGAGGTTTGCGTAATCGGTTCGGTATTCCTCTTCCAATCGCACCATCAAATCGAAACGCCGCTGGCCTTCGAGGACTTGCGAGACAACCTCACCTTGCAGTGCGGTCTGCAGAACGTCGGCAACGTACTGTCGAGTCAATCCGAAGAACGCCAGGTCATCGGCTCGCAATTTGATGTGCAACTCGGACGTTTCCCGGATCGGTTCGACGATCGGCGGCGTGATGCCGGGGACATCTTGAATCGTCGTTTTGATTTGCTCGGCAACTCGCTGCAATGTGTCGAGATCATCGCCGTGAATCTTGATCGCGATCTGAGCGTAAACCCCGGAGACCATGTGGCTGATCAAGTGAGCAAGTGGCTGTTCGACTTCAATGTCAACGCCGGGAACTTCGTCGCTGATCCGTTCACGTACGTCCGCAAGGATCTCATCACGCGGCGTTTCCGATTCCGGGTTCATGCTGAGGATGTATTCACCGAAGTTGACGGGCGAAGCGTGTTCATCCATCTCTGCCCGTCCCGTCCGGCGCACAAAGTGAAGTATCTCACCGTCAGGATTCTCGTCCGTCTTCTGCATGGACTGAAACACCGCGTCGATCGATCCAGAAACTTGATTGGACGCGTCGAGCGACGACCCGGGCGGAAGCGTTACGTTGACTTGGATACTGCCTTCGTCGAAGGGCGGCAAGAAGTTTCGTCCGAGCTGTGACATTTGCAACGCAGCCATGCCAACGGCAATCCAAGTCAATATCAACAGCGTGCGCGGCAGGGCCATGCTTAAACGAATCAGCGGCGTTGCCAAGTTCTTCAGCCCGTGCAAGAGAAAACCGTCGCCTTCACGGTGAGTTGCACGGGATTGCGGTAACAAGTAATACGAAAGCACCGGTGTGACGGTCATCGAAACGACAAACGAGGCCAAAATCGAAACGATGTAGGCAACGCCCAACGGCGTGAACAAACGACCTTCGACGCCCGACAAGGCGAACAGCGGCAAGAAGGAGAGAATCACGACGGCGGTGCCGAACACGATCGAGCTGCGAATCTCCTTGCTTGCGTGGAAGACAATGGAGATTGATGATTGTCGATTGACGATTGCTGAATCTTCTTGATCAATCTTCAATCGACAATTGGCAATCTTCAATCTTCTGTAAATGTTTTCGACGTCCACGATCGCATCATCGACCAGTTCGCCCATCGCGACCGCGATTCCTCCGAGCGTCATGACATTGATCGAAAGTTCGCTACCGCTGAGCATCCCGATCACTCGGAAGACGAGCGTGGTCAGGACTAGCGAAAGCGGAATCGCGGTCAGCGTGATGAACGTCGTGCGAAAGTTCAGCAAGAACAGAAACAGCACGATGATGACGAGTACCGCACCGATCACCAACGCTTCGGCGACGTTGAAAATCCCTCGATCAATGAAGTTCTTCAGCCGGAAGAGTTCGGAGTTGATGATAATATCGGCCGGCAACGACGCTTCGACTTCCGCGAAAGCTTCGGCCACATCGTCGGTTAGCTTTCGTGTGTCGATGTGCGGCTGTTTGACTGTGGTGAACACAATTCCGGGATGGCCATCGACACTGCCGTCACCCCGTTTCAGTTGCGGACCTTCGGTTACTCGGGCGACCTGTTCAAGCAGCACGGCCCGTTTCGGGTGATAGCCGACCGGAATCTTTTTCAGGTCTTCGATCACAACTCGAGACTGCGGCCCCAATCGTCCAAGAACGCGAATCGGTCGTTCGGTTTCACCAGTGACCGCGAAGCCACCGCTCGTATTGATGTTGCTCGCCCGCAATGCCCGTTCGACATCCTGAACCGTGACGTCGTATTCCAACAGAGCGGTCGGGTCGATCAGAATTTGATACTGCTTGCGGTCGCCGCCCTGCATGAAGACCTCGGCGACACCGGTCGTCTTCAACAAACGAGGTCGAATCACCCAGTCGGCGATCGTGCGAAGTTCCAGTTGCCGTTTCTGGTCACTATAAAAATTTGCCGCGTACTCTTGGTCGCCGACGCGAATGGTCGCCGTTCCGGTCAACTGATTTTGTGAGCCGTTGGCGCTAGCCTCGGGCGTTTCCTGACTTCGTGAGCCGTAGGCGCTAGCCTCGGGCATCTTCTGACTTCGTGAGCCGTAGGCGCTAGCCTCGGGCATCTTCGCGACGGAACCCGCGGCTAGCGCCGTCGGCTCACTCAAACGCCACTCAACTCGCTGAGTTTCAATACGTTGCCAAGTCGAAAAATCATGCCGGTCACCAGGCCGCCAAACCTGAACATCAACACGTCCGTCATCTCCGACAACCAGTTCGGCCATCATCGTGGTGGTGCCGACTTGCGCGAGTCTTCCACCACGTGGTCCGTCCTGGCGATAGATTCCGGCGACGACGATCTGCCCCATGATCGACGATGGCGGCGTCATCTGAGGCCGAATGCCGTCCGGCAAGATGCCTTCCAAAGTGGTCAGTCGTTCCTGCACCGTTTGCCGTGCAGCACGAATCTCCGTCGTCCAATCGAATTCGATGTAGATGACGTTCAAGCCGGCGGTCGATTGGCTGCGAACGGCTTGGACTCCGTTGGCCCCCATCAATGCAATTTCGATGGGCTGTGTTACCAACGTCTCCACTTCCTCGGTCGCCAATCCCGGAGCTTCAGTGATGATGACAACGCGGGGCCGATCGAGATCAGGAAAAACGTCAATCGACATCTCGGTAGCGAGGTACGAACCGTACACAAGCACCGCGAGGCTGGCGAAAACAACCAGCATCCGGTAACGAAGGGAAAGGCGAATGATTGAATCTAACATTGAAGATTGTCGATTGAAGAATGTCGATTGGAGATTGGAGATTGGAGATTGGAGATTGGAGATTGGAGATTGGAGATTGGAGATTGGAGATTGGAGATTGGAGATTGGAGGTTGGAGATTGGAGATTGGAGGTTGGAGGTTGGAGGTTGGAGGTTGGAGGTTGGAGGTTGGAGGTTTGTTCAGGCAATCTTCAATCGGCAATCGTAAATCTTCATTCCCTCTTGGCTGTTTTCCTGGATGCGACCATGATTGCTGTGATTTGGTTTGCTTCATCGAGTAAGGCCTCGACTTTTTCTTTTGGCAGAAGGCTGCCTTCGATGATCAGTTCGAGCCAATAGCAACTCTCGTCTGCTTCTTCGATCACGATGCTTAGCTTTGAGACAAACTCAGCTTTTGATCGGCCACGACAGGCTGCTCGATAATTTGCACCGACGGACGTCGCACTGCGAATCAACTGACTACCAATCGGGCGTCCGACAGCATTCTGCGGCAAAGCTCCAACAAGCTTCATCACTCGTAAAGCAAACTGCTTCGTCCGAGTCTTCAATTCCAAATCATTCATCTCTCGTTCCCTGCTCTCGCTCTACCAAATCTTCAATCGACAATCGACATTCTTCAATCAATGCGCAGCATGCACGGTTCCGTCGGGGTGGACGTGTAGACCGGGCTGCTCGCCGCTTGCAGTCTGTGCCTTGAGCACGCGGTTCAGCGAAGCGGCTGCGCTTTGGGCGAGATAACTGCCGGCTCGAATGCTGCCGTCGTTGGCAATCACGATCGATTGGCGATCCTCATGCAAAACGTGGACGGGGAACTGTTTGAACAAATCGCCGTTCTGGCGGAACACATACGCTTCCGGTCCCTCGCGCACGACCGCCGCCGCAGGAACCACAAACACGTTCTCGTATTTTTCAACTGGCACATGCAGCCGCGCTCGTTGGCCCGGACGAAACCGCCACACAAGAAACGACTTGCCTTGTTTTTCGTAGACCCGGGATTGATTGGTCAGTGGTAGGAAGAAATCGAACGTGCGACTTTCCCTGTCGATCGAGTTCGATAGATGTCGAATCTCGAAACGCTGCTGCAACTCAGGCCAACGGCCATCGTCGTCTTCAGCAAACTCGATGCGGATCAGTCGCCGCTCCTGAGCAGCTTGCTCCAAAAACGATGCCTCGCGTTTAAATGCATGGCCGATGACGTAAAGCGATTGATGGTTGGATAGTTTGGCAAGCAGTTGCCCCGCTTGAACTTGCTGGCCCATTTCGACGGAAAGCTCCTGCACTTCGTATGTAAATCCATCGGTCGATTGGACCTCGGTGAGCAAGCTCGCTTGTTGCACCGAATTCGACTTTGTGATGCCCGTCGCGATCGGTGTCGCGATCGCAGGCGGGGCGACGATATCGACCGTTGAAATGAAAGTGCCTTCCTCGATCTGTGCGACTTGGTCCGGAAGCAAACCGCGGGTGAGCAACTCCTGCCGAGCGGATTGAATGAGCGTGTTTTGCCGTTTGATTTCGCTCTTCAAATCAATCAGCTCGCTTCGGGAAACGGCCCCCGACGCCGCCAAACCAGACAACCTGTCAATCCTCGCCTGTATGATCCCCGTTTCCCTGTCGTGCCTTGAACAACTGCGTCTGGGTGGCTTGCAGGTATTCGCTGAACAACCGTAGCGTGAAGAGCCGCTCGCCCGGTCGAATCGTGTCGCCCGGATAGGCATGAATTGCCGTCACCACTCCCACAGCCGGAGACGTCACGCCCCGATCAGAAATGCCCGGTCGATCCGCAATCTCTCCAGGAATCAAAACGGATCGCCAATACTCTTGCGGCTTCGCGGGCTTGGAAACGAGCCCCAAGTTCTTTCGCGCTTGAGGGCTGATCTCCAAGACGGTTTGCTTCTCGGTTGATTTGCCGGTCTCGCTCGCAGTTGCCTCTGCCACGCTCAATTCGCTCGAGCTGACCAAGCGATCGCGAAAGAGCCACAACGCGACGACAACGCCGATCACGATCGCTGGACCGATGAGCGATTTCAGGATTGGTAGAGTGCGTTTCATTTCAAACTCATTCTTTTCACGTAGAGCCGTTGCTCACGACAGACGATGAATACGAGCGCATCAGTCCACGAAAGGACTTAGCGTGTATCACGGGGATCGAAAGAATTCACCAAAGAACGGCACGGCTCAACGCCATGCACATGCGGTGAGCAGCCTCGGCTATAGCCGTAGCGAGGCGGTGAGAAGATAGATCGTTAGCCCGGCGTAGCGGTCGGGCGGATCGGCATACCGACCGCGAACACATTTATCTAGCGAAATCCACCAAACAAGTGGTTCCCAGGACTGAGCCACCGAATCAAATCTCGGTGTCGCAACCGTTCGACTCACAGCTCCATCGACATCCGCCAAGTAGATCGCATCGGAATCGTGGTCCATCGGGACGGAAACCGAAGCAGGTGCCTGCGTTTTGGATTCGGAACTGTCGGACGATTCACCGTTGCAGTGATCATGAACGCTGTGATCATGATCATTGTCCGCGTGATCATTGTCCGCGTGAATGCTGTCCGCGTGATCGTGATCGTCGTTGGCGTGATCATGACCGTGGTGATGCCCACCGGCCAAGTGAATGTGGGCACGAATCGAATGTCCATCTGGTTCAACCACGCCAGTTCCTGCGTGCGAATGAGGCAAGGCATGCCCCAGCACGAACAGAGGAATCAGCAGTAGTGAAACGAGACGGATCATGGACAAAGTCGCAGCGAAGAAATCACAAAGTCATGTAGCATCCTAGTCTCGCTCGATTTCCAAGGAAAGACCGCTTTAGCAGCAATCGACAACGGCCCTGGTCCGCATTCATGCGTGAGAATGCCTAGATGCATCGTCCGTGCCGCCGAGCTTTGAACCCCGGTTGAGGCCGTCCGCAAGCGGTTGGGTAGCTTCCTCCGAGAATCAGCGTCGAACGGGATTCCGTCGCCCCATCCGTGATTCACCTGTCATTCTGTTCTCACGCGTTCACCAACTGTAGGCCTCCTGCGGTTCTTTGCCCGCATTGAGCGTGGGGTTCTGATATGGTGACAACTGTTCCCAGTCTCAACGTTGTTCCCATTCTCAACGTCGCGTATTCCGGAGTCCGTCTCATGCTTGAAATCTTTCTTGTCATCGGCTTGTGCAAAACGATTGGTAAACTGCTCCGCGGCAAGGGACGCAAGCCGTTTTGGATGCAAGTTCTGCTGGTTGTGTCGTGGATCGTCGGTGAGTTTGCTGGAGGAATAGTAGCTGCCATCGTGCATGTGATTCGTTACGGAGAAAATGCGCCGATGGGGATTGGCGTTTATGTTTTCGCAATCCTTGGGGCTGCGTTGGGCGCCGGCTTCACGTTCTTGATCGCCTACCTTTTACCAGCGAATCATCCGCATTCTTCTCTCGAGGTCAGCGGCGGCACATTCGAACGCCATATCGATCCCAACAATCCCTATGCACCCTGAGCGAAACCAAGCACGGTAGCACACGCTTCGGCCGATGGAGTCGCGTGGTGGTGCACGAGACATTCGTCGTCATCGCAACCGAGCCTTTGAATACCGATGCTGTTTTCTTCCACACGTGACTGTTTGTCGACATGATGCTCTCTCTTTCGAACACCGACGTCCAGTTGCCCTCGCCACAACCCGTGGGGCTCGCGAAGTTCCGTGACCTGACCGAAATGGCTCGGGGTGGCAACGGGGTTCTGTATTCCGCTCACGATCGAATCGTTGGCCGCACCGTGGTGATCAAGATGTTGCTGCCCGAACAGCGCCTCGACCGGGCGGCGCGTCGCCGGTTGCTTCGCGAAGCACGCGTGACGGCGCAGCTCGAGCACCCAGGAACGGTGCCGGTGCACGAAATCGGCGAGGACGAGGAATATGGGATTTACTACGTGATGAAGCGTATCTCGGGGGAGAACTTTTTCTCCGTCCTGAGGCAACTCGCCCGAGGCGACGAGAACGTGGCCGCCGCATTTCCTCTGCATCGCCGCATCGAGATTATCCGCGACACCTGCCAAACGTTGCTATTTGCCCACGCTTCTGGGGTTATTCACCGCGACGTAAAACCGGAAAACATTTGGGTCGGCAACTTCGGCGAAGTCACCCTACTCGATTGGGGATCGGCCAAGGTGTGGGGCGAGTCGACGATCGAAAGCGAACAACCTCGAGCCGGACGCGTGCGACGAACGACACCCGATGATAAATCGCAGCAGGTGGAACACGAAGAGACGAACTACGACCTCCCGCCGCTGACGCCTGCGAACCTGTTGATCGGCACGCCGACCTACATGTCACCCGAACAGATCTCCGACCGCAATATCGACGAACGCAGCGATGTGTTTTCGGCTGGGGTTTGTTTGTATGAGGCGATGGCCGTCGCCGAGCCATTCCGCGGCAGAGATCGCAATGAAACGTTCGACAACATTTGCATGCGCCAGCCCACGCCCCCGAGCGAACGTTCTCCCCAGCGGAACATCCCCGAGGAAGCGGACCGGATTGTCTTTAAAGCAATCGCGAAGCAAACAGCGAGTCGGTATCAATCGATGCGTGAGATGATCACGGACCTGGACGAGCTGCTCTTGATCGTCCGTCAGCGAGACGGTGTCGAATGAAGTCGGGCATGCGAACGCAGCTCCTCATGTCGAACTTCCAGCGGCGAAAAGCCTTTCACACTTTGACGCCGAGCGTTGATTTCAATTTTGGAGATCTCTCCGTCTGGTGAACGCAGCGTCGAGGTTAAGATGCCCTGAGCGTTGATAGAGGTCGCGATCTCATGTTCTCGGTATCGCTCACTCAAACCCGTCAACTCTTTCATGAGTTCACCGAACTGCTCATGGAAACCCGCAGACCGGTCCCAGACGTCCGTATCGTAGTTGTAGAACGACAGCGTTTCAGCGCCGCTCAACATGGCTTGGTAGGCCATGACTCGCAATTCACCGATTTCGGGCAGCTTGTTTTTGGGCGGATGAACCCACGTTTGTAAAATGACAACGAGCGGAAGCTCGCGACCGGCGATACGCATCACTTTTCGACTCCGCTGCATGATGAAGTAAACGTCGTCGAGTGGTGCTTCGTGGATGTCAGGATACGGCATGATTCGCATGACATCCGCGGCACGATAGAGCAGTGAGTAGTAGCGAAGTTGCTCGTCGGTCAGCGACGCCATTGGCCCCCAATGCGAAATCTCGATTCGGGTGTGGGGATGCTCGTGCCGAAAGAGCGGCAACAGACGCTCATACATATCGATATAAAACTGAAAGTGCGTCGTTGGAGCGTTGCGTTCGGGTTCGTCCTGGATGCTGAAACCGATCAACGAAACAGGTTCCACGGCGCGTGCCCATCGTAGCCCTCGATCGATCTCTTCAGGATCCGTATCCTCCGACCACCAATTGCCCAGCACGACCTTCAACCCAATCTCGGTTGCCGCAGAGTGGAGTTTGACGCGGTCGAGGATCACCTGTGTGAATCCCATCTCTTTCAACCGACGCAAATCCTCGTCCGAACGCGGGCAGTACATTTCAAATCGTTGCGTGATGCGTCCCTTGACCGTCGGACCAATGAATTCGGCGATGTCCTTTTCACGGAGGTCAGTGGGATCTTTCGAAGAAAGAGGCAATCCCACGCTAGGCGACGTTGGCTTCTGAACTGCCTCCTGATCTGCGATGGTCGTAGGCTCCTGAGCGGAGACAAATGCACCACCGCAGCAAACGGCTGAGAGGAAAAGCAAGCGGATATGTTTGAAAGCGAAAAGCATTCGGCACACACGGAGAGGAAACTTCAATCTAGCGAGCCCCATCATTGCTTCCACTGACGCGGATGGCAAACGAAAGCCAGCGGGATCAATTTGGCATATAATCACGTGAGCCAAGAACCTAGGAGAAGCGACGTGTCCGACCGATACAAGATCAATCCCTACACGCCATCCTACGTTCGTGCGGCGAAACGATGCCCGATCGTCGATGCCTCACCGACCAGTTTCCGGTTCGGATTGATCCCCGCAACGTTACTTGCTTTCGCCGCATTTGTGACGTTCGCGTACGCGTCATTGGTCGTACCGAACGTCATCAGAGACGCACGAATCGGCTACGATGCCCAGTACCTCGTTTGGGCATCGGTCTTGCCTGGGGCTCTTATCGGTTTCGCATTGGTATGTATGAATGCGGCGAAAGAGTTTCTTGGCGGTCGATGGAAACAAGGAGTGACAACGCTGTGGCTTGCTGCCGGGTTTGTTGTTGCCGCTCTTTGGACGATTCTCACCAGGATGTGAGCGACGTTTAAAACCGGTTTCCACGACAAAACGCATTACTTCACCACATTCACAATGACTCGGTGATAGCGCGTGAGTCTTGGTGATCCGTGGTCGGTCACCGCGACAATCACATGCATGGTTCCAGTGCCGGGCGGCATTACGCCGTGAATCGGCACACGGAAGCTTGCTTTTGCTTGATCGAACGCATCAATGGATACGGGTTGACCGGTGGTGCTGCGGGCACACAAAAACGTTCCGGCTTCCGCGTAGTAGAACCATTTAAACGACAACGCGTCACCGTCGGGATCGGTGGACGGTGATGCATCCAATTCGATCAGATCACCCATTTTCGCGGTGATGCGATCGGCGTGATTCAGCTTCACAACCGGCGGATGGTTGGCGTCCTCGACCGAACGCATCGTCCAGTCCATTCGTGCGGCAAAATCGTTCTGATAGGCTTCCCGCCATCGCCAAATGGTCGCGTGATTGGAGTCATGCCAACGTCCGTCGACACCCACGACTTCGTCTTCCGCATCTGTCCAAACCGGTCGCGTCTCTTCCTGCAAGAACCACCTGCGATACCGCGGTTGGTAGAGTTCATAGCGACCGCCCCATCCTCCCCAATCGGGATGTTCCGGATCACTCAGACCGTTGCGAATGAGGTTCAAATACGATGGTGTGTCACCTTCCATCAGGTATTCCCAGCGAGGGTACAGTTTGCCCAGCGGCCCTTTGCGGCGAACGTTTCTATCCAACCATTCATTGGTCACCAATGAGAAGTCGGCCCCGTCGCATCTCGCGTGAAAGTAATCACCGCTGATACCGCTCCAGGTTGCATGGTGATAAGCCCCGCCGGAATGGAAACCAGGACTGACGACGTAGAACAGATCCGGAAAATTGGCTCGCATCCACGGTCCCGAATCGTCTTGGTCCGAAATCGCGTAGACGCGAAGCTTGGAAACAAACTTGTCGAGTTCTTCCTTCGAACGCGATTCGCGAACTTTCCAAAGCGACTGAGCGAGAACACTGGGCCCACCCCACGCGGTGACCCAAATCGGACGCGGATCGTCACTGTCGACGGCATCGATCAGTGCGTCCGATGCGGGTGAGTCGTTGCCTTCGCCGACACCTTGCATCCCATATTTTGGCAAGCCCTCGCTCACACGATCCAGCAAGACCTCTGCGGTCGGAAACCCGGCTTCATGCTTTTCCAAATTATCACGAACTTCACCGTACGCCTTCACGATCTGGCGAATTTGATCCGGCCCCACGCGGTGTTGTTGGTGAACCGAAGTCGTCGCCGCCAACCCCTCGATGTCGATCTGATTCGCGTACACCAACAAACGGACCATCGACATGGCATCGTCGGGTTCGTTTCCGATGTCGGTGAGCACAAACAGCCGCGGTTTCTCGGCCGATGCTTGCAGGCAAATCGCCCAGCCGATCACTAGGAGCAGAAACAAACGAGTCATTCGGTTCATGATGAGCTTACTTTCTCAGTGCAGTTCAAGATGCGTTCAACCAGTGACCAAAGCGTTTGGTGGTCTTCGAGATGAGTGTACCCGTTTCCGATTGGATGTTGGATGCCATCGACCGGATCCAACGCGGGCACGATTGATGGCGCGTCCGTTGCGATTGAGGCAATGTTAAGCGAACCACAAAGAATCATTGGGAAGGCGAAACTCCTGATCTGCTTTATTTTGCCAACCATTGTCGGACTTCCTGTTGAGTGGGAAACGAGGTTTGCGTTCCCATCCGAGTGACTGAGATCGCGGCCACGATCGAAGCGTTGTTGGCTGCTTCGACTAAGCTCAAACCTTCACTCAGCGAAACCGCCAACGCTCCCGTGAACGAATCGCCAGCACCGGTGGTGTCCACGGCGTCGACCTTCTGCGGAGCAATCGGTTGCAACCCTGAGTCATCGATCACCAACACACCGTCACCGCCCAATGTCAACGCGACTTGCTTGACTCCGCGTTCGCGAAGCAACTCCGCCGCCGACACAGCGTCCTCGTCGGCCTCCACCGGTCGACCGACCATCTCTGCGATCTCGGTCTGTTGGGAACACAAACATCGCACAACGATAGCAGTTCGTCCGTCACCAACTCGGCGGGCGCCGGTGTCAAAACGGTTCGCACTCCAGCGGCGCGAGCAATGCGGAACGCTTCGATTGCCGCCTCGACGGGTGTTTCCAATTGGCACAACACCGCATCCGCTCGTTCGATCACGGACCGTGCCGACTGAACGTCGCCCGCCGTCAATTTCGCGTTGGCACCGGCGACGACAATGATGCAGTTATCCGCGTCGTCGTCGACCATGATCGCGGCCGTTCCCGTCGGGCAATCGAATTCTCGTTCAACATGCGACACGTCGATTCCGTCGGCGGTGTAGGCGTCCAATGCCTGCTGGCCAGACCCGTCGTCGCCCACCTTGGCAATGAACGCAACCTCCGCGCCGAGACGCGCCGCCACAACAGCTTGGTTGGCACCTTTTCCTCCCATGCCCTGATGCAGCGAACGACCTGCCAAGGTTTCACCCGGCACAGGCAATCGGGGAGTGCGAAACGTCAAATCCACATTCGCGGATCCAACAACAGCGATGCGGCTACGCTTCACGAAAGAACCTTCAGGCATTTCGTCATCCTTGTCGGTTGGACGATGGGGACGAATGCCAACGAGGTTGCTGGAACTAAGTGTTCTCAAACCGGCCTCGTGAGCGCCCGATCGCTTTCCAAACCCGGCAGTATAGCGAACCGCTTTCGCGCTTTGTTTACACACTGAAGCGATGCGAGGCTGCGAAGGGAAGTACCTATCGGAACCTTATCAGCCGATTGCCGCTGGCCGCGGTGAACACGAGAATACCAGAGCTAATCCCCGTCGACTGATTTGCCAGATTGTCTAGATCGGTTCTATGCAAGAATCTTGTGAGCCACTTCGCCGTGGACATCTGTCAGCCGAAACGCGCGACCTTGATGACGGAAAGTCAGACGCTCGTGGTCGATGCCCATCAGGTGCAGCACCGTGGCCTGCAAGTCATGAATGTGGATGCGATCGGAGGTGACGTTGAATGAGAAGTCGTCTGTCTCGCCGTACACTCCCGGCTTCACTCCACCGCCCGCCATCCACATGCTGAAACATCGAGGATGATGGTCGCGGCCTGCGTTCGGTTTGCCAATCTCGCCTTGAATCACGGGACTTCGCCCGAACTCACCACCCCAAATCACCAACGTATCATCCAACATGCCCCGGCGTTTGAGATCCTTGACCAGAGCCGCGCTGGCCTGATCGGTTGCTCGGCAGTATTCCTTCAGTTTGGAATCGATCGAACTATGGTGATCCCAACCGGGATGGAACAATTGAATGTGTCGCACACCACGTTCAGCGAGGCGACGGGCGAGCAAACAGTTGGCCGCGAAACTTCCCGGCTTTTTCGAATCCGGACCGTACAGATCAAACGTCTCTTCGGCTTCCTCTGACAGATCGGTGAGTTCGGGAACCGACTGCTGCATGCGATACGCCAATTCGTATTGAGCGATTCGCGTCTGGATCTCCGGATCACCAAACGCGTCGTACTGGATCGCGTTCATCTCCTTCAGCCGATCCAACATGCCCCGCCGCACGTCACGCGGGATCCCGGGAGGATTGTTCAAGTACAACACCGCGTCTTTCTCGGACCGCAGCATCACGCCTTGATGCTTGCTCGGCAAAAAGCCAGGCCCCCAGTAGTAATCATAGAGCGGTTGCCCATCTGCATTATCGACCTTCGACGCCAACACAACAAAACCGGGCAGATCCTCGTTCATGCTGCCGAGCCCATACGTCAACCAAGCTCCCATGCTAGGACGCCCTGGGATTTGGTGACCGGTCAACATGAACGTCATCGCCGGGGCATGATTGATTTGATCGGTCGACATTGACTTGACCAAACAAAGATCATCGATGATCGATCCCGTGTGCGGCAAATGCTCGCTCAGCATCACGCCGGACTGACCGTACGGTTTAAACTTGTGCAGACTGCCATGGACGATCTGCTTTTGATTCGCGGTCATCCCGGTGACGCGTTGACCCATGCGGATCGAGTCGGGAAGCTCAGTTCCGTTGAAACGTTCGAGTTGCGGTTTGTAGTCAAACGTTTCGATCTGCGACGGTGCGCCGGACATCGTCAGGTGAATAATGCGTTTCGCCTTGGCGGGAAAATGGCTGCCACCAGACAAGCCATCCGCGAACGCAGATCCGCTCATCCCCAACCGTGCCAACGCCGCCGCACCGATACCGAGCTGTGTCGCGCCAAGAAAGTGCCGCCGCGAGAGATGCAATGGGTGAGCCGTTGGTTTGTTTGACATGGTTTATTCGAAAGTGCGATTGAGTTGTCAAAGCACGTAGCCGAGTCTCTCCGAGACTCAGACAACAATTCGTTCAAATCGATAGGCCTGAGTCTCGGAGAGCCTCGGCTACGTGATGTTACGCAAAAATATCGTCAAAAGTGACTGAGCGATTCATCGGTGTTCATGACCAGCAACACGGCGTTGGTCAGAGCAGCGTGAAGAGCCGCGTTGTGGTCGCCCGCAGGAGTCTCTCCGAAGCGAAGCAACTGCTCGGCTTGCTCGGGATGTGTCTTATAGTGCTCGATCGTTTCGGTGACGAAAGTACTGAGCATTTTGTGTTCGGATTTTTTCAGGTCTCGCAACAACACACGCTGTGACACCGCGTTCAACGCTTCGGCAATCCTCTCCGAATCACCTGATTCGTCTCCGCCAATCCACTCCTGCGAACCCGGCAATTCACCGGCCAACATCTTCCCGGCCAACACCCGCGCGGCTTCCACAAAGGTAACGTCGTTGAGCGTCACCAACGCGTGCAGCGGTGTATTGGTTCGCCTCACTTTGACTTCGCAAACCCGTCGTGGACTGGCGTCAAACATGTTCGCGGGCCCCGTCGTGCGTCGCCAAAACGTGTACAGGCTCTTTCGATACAGTTTGTCACCGGCATCAGCCTCGTAGCGGATCTTGCCAGCCGTTGGAGTGAACCAAATGTTCTCGGGTTGATAGGGACGCACCGAAGGCCCAAACATCTCGGGATTCAGCAAACCCGAGACTGCCAGGGCTTGATCCCGCAGCATCCATGAAGGCTGACGAAAACGAGCACCGCGGGCCAGCCAAACGTTGTCAGGATCTGTCTTGCGAGCTTCCTCATCACACGCGGAAGACTGACGATAGGTTGATGACGTGACGATTTGTTTGATCAGGCGTTTGACGTTCCATTCATGTTCACGAAAGTCGGCAGCCAACCAATCCAACAATCGCGGATGGCTCGGCCGGGCACTCTGCACACCAAAGTCTTCTTGCGTCGTGACGATGCCGCGACCGAAGAACAGTTCCCAGTAACGGTTCACTGCCACGCGAGCGGTCAACGGATTACTGTCGTCAATCATCCACTCGGCCAGCCCCAAACGATTGGGCGGCAGGCCTTCCGGTGAGGGCAGCGACGCCGGCGGCGCGGGCGTGACCTCACGCGTCGGTTGGTCCCAAACACCGCGATTCAAGATGAATGTCTTGCGTGGCTCGCCTAAGCGATCCTTCAGGACCGCGACTCGGATTTTGTTGCCTTTGGGAAATCGAATGAGGTGGTGCTTTGTGTTGGCTTGGTATCGCTCGGCTTGTTGGCGATCCTCCGGAGACACCTCGAGTTCCAAGAACGGTTTGGCATCGTGGCCGGCTCTGCCTGATTCATCGACGTTGTTGAAGTACGCAAAAAAACGGAAGTAATCTTCTTGGCTCAGCGGATCAAACTTGTGATCGTGACAGCGGCAACAACCGATCGTCAGTCCCAAGAATGCCGTCGCGGTTGTTTCGGTTCGGTCGGCAACGACTTCGATCCGAGTCTCATTCGGATCCACACCACCTTCACCGTTGAGCACGTGATTGCGGTTGAACCCTGTCGCGATTTTTTGCTGCTCGGTTGCGTTGGGCAGCAGATCGCCGGCGGTTTGTTCTAACACAAATTGGTCGTAGGGCATGTTGTCGTTGAACGCCCGAATTACCCAGTCGCGCCACGGGTATTGTGTGCGGACTTGGTCGAGCTGATACCCATCACTTTCAGAGAACCGAGCCACCTCCATCCACACCGAAGCCATCCGTTCGCCGTAGTCGGGCGACGCGAGCAGCGTATCCACCAACGTTTCGTAAGCCGCGTCGAGGTCATCTTCGGCGGCTGTCAAAAACTCTTCCGCGACGTCGGCGCGCGGCGGTAATCCGGTCACATCCAAAGCAACCCGGCGAAGCAAAACTCGGGGATCCGCTTCGGGCGACGGCGTCAACGACCTCTCGTTCAGTTTGGATTGGACGAACGAGTCGATCGCGTTCCTGCCCCAATCGCTATCGATGCAGGGAAGTTCCGGTTTTTCGATCGGTTCAAACGCCCAATGGCCTGACCAACTCGCCCCCTGTTTCACCCAATCAACCAGCACTTGTTTCTCGGCCGGCTTGAGTTGGCGATGGCTTTCTGCGGGAGGCATCTGCTCATCGGGATCCTCCGCAACGATCCGCTGGATCAAGTAGCTATCGTCCGGATCACCGGCCGACACCATCGACAGCAAGTCGTCCTGCGTGTCCAAACGAAGACCCGCCTCGCGAGTATTCTCATCAGGTCCGTGACAATGAAAACACGCGTCCGACAAGATCGGCAAAACGTCGGCACCAAAGTCAATTTGCGACTGCGCGACCGCGGTGGCTGCCCCGTGCCAACAGACAATCATCGCAAGTGCGCATGCGAGCCGCCCGGTCGCACGGGAATGGCACATCGGTATCGTTCTTAAGTCCTGAATTCGCATCGTTGCTCGAGCGTCGAGTTACTGTTCTTCGACCAAGCGGTCGGGCACCAAACGGCCGGGCACCAAACGGCCGGGCACCAAACGGCCGGGAATGGACACCGTGTCCAAACCGATCCAACTCCATCGTGGGTCTTGATAAGTGTCGATCAAGTCCAACACGTAGACTTCATCGGCGGGATCATTCCGCGTTGCTGCCGCCAGCGTCGATTGTGAAATCTCGACCGGGGCCCACTCATAAAAATTGCCCGGTCGTCGGCGAACGCTACACAGGTACCGGCCATCACGAACGCGGCGCAGTGCCAAACCGAGGAAGCCTTCCCCGTCGGCTTGATCGGGCAATTCATGCACAAAGTCGGGAGGCGTCTCGGCGTGCCCACGACCACCGGTGATGAACGCGGTGATCGGTCCGTCGTTTGAGTTCAGCCGAAACGGAGGCGATGTCAAACGCAGGCTCGACATCGAATCGCGAAAGTGAAACGGCAGCGGCAACACTCGCCCTTCACCCGATTGCGGAGCAAACTGCAACGGGTTGTCGTGGAACGATTCGACCTTGTCTTCGGCGGCAGGCAATTTCACGAAACCAACCAGCGTCTCGTACCGGCTTTGTCCCGCCGTGAGGTTGCTCGTCGGTTGGTCGCCACGGTCCGCGAAAACACCGGTTTGCGTTTGCGTCCATGCTTCGTCATTCGAATCGAAATCAAATCGAATTCTCGAGGAAGCAGCCTTGGCCGGTTTGCCAAACAAAGATGGCTGGATCGAAATCGGTTCATAGCCGGCGTTATTGGGATGGTTCACACGAACCGCTTTGCTGGCGCCGACCATGGAGGAAACACCATCGAGCGGCAGCACGACTTCCGCCTGGCCCTCGAACACGTGCAGTTCCGTTTGCAACTCGTCCACCATCACACCGATCTCGGTTCCATGATCGACCACGTCGCCGTTGGGCGTGACGACTCGAAACCCCGTCGCTTGTGGCGGAACGTTCGCGGTTAACAATCCGGATGTCAACGAAAGTTGGTTGTCCCCGAGCGTTTGATACGCGGCCGGTCCACGCAGCCGAACCTGCACACCGCTGGGCATTTCGAACTCGGCGTTTTGTCCCTTCGCCAACACAACCCGCGGCCCCGTCACAACGCGCTCCGCCCGACTCGATGAAGGGGAGTCGCTGGTTTGCAAAGACCACCAACCTGCGACAAAGACCAATGAAGCGGCGATTGCCAACACCGCCGTCCGCCAGGCTCTTGTCTCGGTCGCTTGGTTGGCAACATGCGCTAACGGTTTCGCGATGGACTCCTCATCATGATGTTCTTGCGACAACGCATCGAGCGCCATCGCGTCGAGATACTGATCCAGCGAAGCTTCGTCTTCGCGGAGCAGTCGTTCGAGTTCGCGTTTCTCCTCAGCCGACAATTCGCCGTCTTGAGCACGGCTGAGCAGTGATTCCCACCGGGGCGTTTTCATCAGGAAGCCTCCGCAGCCAGACGCAGGCGAACACACTTTCGCAACCGTGTTCGTACCCGCTCGAGGTTTTTCTTGAGCGTCGGATAAGTCAGGCCTCGCTGGGCGGCGTAGTCCACCAGCGATTCTTTGCTGAAGTAACGCTGCTGGACCAACTCGCGCTGCTCAGCCGTTAAACCCGCCAAGCAGTGCCGCAACGCCTCACGACGCTGGTCCATGTCGTCCGCCAATTCCGCGGCTCGGGACGCGATTTTTTCGATCAATGCGTCGTCGTCCAATGTCATCGCTCGATGGGCAACACTACGTTTCCGCCACGCCATGACTTGCAATCGGGCGACCGTGGCCGCCCAGGCCGGGAAGCTGGACCCGGGTTCGAACGTCGCTCGTTTTTGCCACAGAACCATGTTGGTTTCTTGCAAAACATCGTCGCCGTCGCTGTGCCCGGAGACGTAGCCCGGCACCATGCTTCGGATGACCGCGCGCAGCATCGGCTGGTGTTTCGCGATCAACGCCACCATCTCGTCGTCTTCGATTGTTGCTTGAGAGCCTGCCATACACCCTGAAATAGTCGCGGCCGAGCGAAGGTGACAATGAATTTGAAATTTCGTGCAAATTCGTTTGCAAGCACGCGTTCGCAGGCTGTTGATTTACCAGCCCGACGTGCAACGGGCTGTTGACCTATTCAAGAGTCAACCTGTTTTCGTTTAACCGGTAGCCGTAGGTGACGTGCAGTGGCAAGTAGGTCGCCTACGGCTGCCCGTTAAAAGAATAAATCAACAGCCCGGCAAGCGAGGGGTTGTTTGTGGTCCCTCGCTTCCGCGTCGGGCTAGTAGCTCAACAACGCGTTCAGCGCAGCGTTTTCAGCGGTGACCGGCGTGGGCACAACTCAGCGGGAGCGAAGGAAGAGAAGATCGCCCGCGAAAGAAGATTGGCAGCTATTTGGATGGATCGCTCCGAGTCTCGGAGAGACTCCGCTACGTGGGGTTATCGTGGTTTTGTGCCAGTTGGTCCGCCAACTCATTCAGGTCGGCAACGATCATGTCGGGCTTGCTGGCGTTAGGGTACAGTGTCTTGCCCGGTCGTTTGATGAACGCAGTTTGCAAGCCAGCGTTCTTCGCACCGGCGAGATCCCATGCGTGGGCCGCCACCATCATTGCGTCGCCCGGCTTCACGTCGAGGTCGCGGAGCACATGAGCGTACGTGGCCGGGTGCGGTTTGAACTTGCCAACAGCGTCGACGCTGTAGCGTCGCTCGAACAATTCGGTCAGCCCCGCGTTTCGAAACTGTGCCTCCACGCCGGCCGATGACGAATTGGTCAAGCTGACAACTCGGTAGCCAGCTTGCTTCAAACGATGGATCCCTTCGATTACATCGGGGTGAGGAGGCAACGAACGAATCGTTGGCACGATCGCCTGCTTGGCTTCCTCTTCGGTCAGCTCAACGCCCTGCGACTCGGCCACCATCAACAACGCGGCGGTCCCGATCTCACCAAAGTCGTGATACTGATCACTCAGCGTTTCCACCAACGAGTAATGAAGCATCGTCGAGAACCAAAACGGCAACAGATCTTCGCGGCCGCCCAATGCCTCGCCCACCGAGGTTTTCAACGGAGCAAGATCCAACAACGTTTCGTTGACATCGAAGATCAACAGTTTCGGCGTTTCCATTGCGTTCTCAGAAGTGGGGAGTTGATTGGAGGTCGCGGTGGGTGTTTCCGCGGTCGCAATCGATGCGCAACCAAACACACCGACAACGAATACGATCATGAGCAGTGACTTCGCCACAGCGAACTCCAACAAGTGTGCGGGTTTAGACTCGGTCTCAAACGGGTAATTCATGTCAGCTCCGTTTCCGCGTAGTGGATCTTGTGAAAGATCCTCATGCAGCGGGATCTTTAACAAGATCCTCTACCACCTACCCGAAAACCAAACTGCGTCGGAACGCTAGGCCGGTGACTCTTCCATCGACGTTTCGACCACTTGCTCGGCAAAGCTTTGGTAAGCCGAATTGACTTGGACCGCCATCGGGTCCGGCCAGACATGAAATTGACCGTTGGCGATCGCATCGAAGATCGCGATGGCAACCACCTCGGGCGAAGCGGCTTCGTCAAAACCGGCGTCCGACCCCATGTCGGTATCGATTGGTCCTGGGTGCACGCTGACGACCTGCGTGTTTTGTTCCTTCAACGATTCACGAAGACTCTGCGTGATCGAGTAACTGGCCGCTTTCGATGCGCAGTAGGTCGAGAAGTCGGGGAAGGCTTTCACCGAAGCGACGCTGTTGAGTTGCACCAATGCTCCGCCACCGTTAGCTTTCAAAACCGGAGCGAAGGCCTGTGCGACTCGCATCAAACCGTAAACGTTCGCGTTCATTTCGAACTGCAGCGTTTCAACCGCCTCGGGATCCAATGCCTTTTGCAAACGCAAAACACCCGCGTTGTTCACCACCACGTCGACGTCCGTGGCCGTCTTCGCCGCATCAACGATCGACTGCGGGTCATCCAAATCCAAGTGAACCGCCACGACCTTGTCACCATGTTTGGCAACAAGATCATCAGCCGACTCCACTCGCCGAACCGCCGCATAAACCTTGCTAGCGCCGCGAGCGAAAGCTTCCTCGAGGATCACCTTCCCGATGCCTCGGTTGGCACCTGTGACCAGAACCACTTTCTCTTTTAAGTCGAATCCCATTGTCTACTTCCTTCGTATGTTGCTGTGAATTTGAATGATTTGGTGTGAGACTTCGATTCCAGGAGCCGTCTCAGGGCGGCTTTCAACGACACCGGAGTCGCTGGGCTGCTAGCGGACTGCGGCGGAGCACCTCGTTCGGACCACTATTGCCCCGGATCAACCTTTTGACAAAAGAGCGAGCCTTGACTTCACCGAATGCACAACCCTTGATGAACACATCCCGGAGCACATTCCGATCCAAACCGGACCTCGGATCGAGTGGCGCCCGTCGCTGATCCGGGCCATGACTGTTGTTCGTTCGTTTTCGTGTCAATGAACTTTGCACGGCAGCCTGTCGTCGAGGACACTTCAACTGGGGTGGTGTCCGCCCGCCGTTTTGTGCGCGTTTGGGGTGTTATCTTCCGTTATCCGGCCCAAAGGTCGGCATCACGTTCGAGCCGGCCCATCGGGGCTACCCTTGTTTGGTAAAACTATTGACAATACGATCGGCCCCTGAATCTTCAGAAAGTCTGACGCGGAGTACGCCATTCGTGCCGATAAAAGACCAAAGCAATGCTGGAAAATGACTTAGCACGCTGTCCGTATGGGGAAATGCCCCTGCCGGAGAGAATACCGCCGGCGGTCGCCGCGAGACGCTTGTCTCGGACACCCGAACGGGACCTCCCGACAGCCAAGCGAGTGATCGCTGCCGAACCAAGTCATCTTCCCTTTGTCGCCGGCCTTTTTGTCGATACTCGCCGGTCGCAGCACAAAGGGATCCCAGCGGGTCAAATCGGACGCCACCTTCCACGCCGGCGAGAAAGGTCACTCTCGCAGGACACACCGATTGACGCGACTGAGTCGTTGGCGGTTCGAGAACGCCACGCGCGGCGGGGCCGGGTGCCGAAGAGTTGGGTTCTGTTTGACCGCGTCGATGGCGACTTCCTTCTGCTTCACGACACCTCTTTTGACCAATACTCCAGCGGTGATTCCGGCTTGCTTTGTCGTGCCAATCTGTGATCACGCTAGTTGATAATACTGACACAATTCTGACACCTTTTTTGAGATGCTGCTGATATGAGTGCTTACGCCGCCTACCTTGACGAAATCGAAGAACGCAAGAAGGAAGGTCTTCACCCGAAGCCGATCGATAGCGCGGAGTTGACGAGCGAAATCATCGAGCAGATCAGAACCCCCGATCACCCTCACCGTGAGGACTCGCTGAAGTTTTTCATTTACAACACGTTGCCTGGAACAACGAGTGCGGCGGGCGTGAAGGCCGAGTTCCTCAAAGAGATCGTTCTCGGCGAAGCGACGGTTGCGGAGATCACGCCTGAGTTCGCGTTGGAACAGTTGTCACACATGAAGGGCGGCCCTTCGATCAAGGTGCTGCTCGACTTGGCGCTCGGCGAAAACGAGTCGATCGCCAAACAGGCCGCCGAGGTTCTCAAGACGCAGGTCTTCCTTTACGAGGCCGACACGTCACGTTTGGAAAAGGCGTTCAAAGAAGGCAGCGAGATCGCACGTGATCTTCTCGAAAGCTACGCCAAGGCAGAGTTCTTCACGAAGCTTCCTGACGTTCCCGAAAAAATCGACGTGGTGACTTACATCGCGGGAGTGGGTGACATCTCGACCGACTTGCTTTCACCAGGCAGTGAGGCTCACTCACGCTCCGACCGCGAACTGCACGGGAAGTGCCTGATCGATGCGAAGGCGCAAGACGAACTGGTCGCGTTGCAAAAGGAACACCCAGACAAACGCGTGATGCTGATCGCCGAGAAAGGCACGATGGGCGTCGGGTCGTCGCGGATGTCGGGCGTCAACAATGTCGCGCTCTGGATCGGCAAGCAAGCGAGTCCCTATGTGCCGTTCATCAACATCGCTCCCGTGGTTGCCGGTACCAACGGCATCTCGCCAATCTTCTTGACCACCGTCGGCGTCACCGGCGGCATCGGCATCGACCTGAAGAACTGGGTAAAGAAGACCGACGCCGAAGGCAACGTGGTCGTTGATGACGAAGGCGAACCCGTGCTCGAGCAAGCCTATTCGGTCGACACCGGAACGGTTCTGACGATCAACACCAAAGAGAAGAAACTCTACAACGGCGACAAAGAACTGATCGACATTTCGAGTGCGTTGACACCTCAAAAGGTTGAGTTCATGAAGGCAGGCGGATCGTACGCCATCGTGTTCGGCAAGAAACTGCAAACCTTCGCGGCCAATACGCTCGGAATTGATATCCCTCCCGTGTTTGCGGCATCGAAAGAGGTTTCTCACGAAGGCCAAGGACTCACCGCCGTTGAAAAGATTTTCAACAAGAACGCCGTGGGCAACACTCCCGGCAAAGTGCTTCACGCCGGATCAGACGCTCGTGTTGAAGTCAACATCGTCGGTTCGCAGGACACCACGGGTCTGATGACATCGCAGGAACTCGAGATGATGGCGGCGACGACGATTTCGCCGATCGTCGACGGCGCCTATCAGTCCGGATGCCATACCGCGTCGGTTTGGGACAAAAAGGCCCAGGAAAACATTCCCAAGTTGATGCAGTTCATGAACGACTTTGGTTTGATCACCGCTCGTGATCCCAAAGGCGTTTACCATGCGATGACCGACGTCATCCACAAGGTGCTCAACGACATCACGGTGGACGATTGGGCGATCATCATCGGTGGTGACTCGCACACGCGGATGTCCAAGGGCGTCGCATTCGGTGCGGACTCGGGAACCGTGGCGTTGGCCCTCGCGACGGGCGAAGCCACAATGCCGATCCCGGAATCGGTCAAGGTCACCTTCACCGGCGAGATGCAAGATCACATCGACTTCCGCGATGTCGTTCACTCGACGCAGGCACAGATGCTGCGCAAGTTCGGCGGCGATAATGTCTTCCAAGGTCGAGTGATCGAGGTTCACATCGGAACGCTCGCTGCCGACCAAGCGTTCACGTTCACCGACTGGACCGCAGAAATGAAGGCCAAGGCCTCTATCTGCATCTCGCAAGACGACACGTTGATCGAGTCACTGGAGATCGCCAAGAGCCGAATCCAGATCATGATCGACAAAGGCATGGACAACGATAAACAGGTCCTGCAAGGTCTGATCGACAAAGCAGACGAGCGAATCGCCGAGATCAAATCGGGCGAGAAGCCTGCACTCGCTCCCGATGAGAACGCAAAGTATTTTGCGGAGATGGAAGTCGATCTTAGCGTGATCGACGAGCCCATGATTGCCGACCCCGACGTGAACAACGAAGACGTGTCGAAACGTTACACGCACGACACGATCCGCGACCTCACGTTCTACGATGGGCAAAAGCACGTCGATCTCGGCTTCGTCGGATCCTGCATGGTTCACAAAGGTGACCTGAAGATCGTTTCGCAGATGTTGAAGAACCTCGAGGAAGAACGCGGAACGGTTGAGTTCAAAGCACCGCTCGTGGTTGCCGCACCGACCTACAACATCATCGATGAACTGAAAGAAGAAGGCGACTGGGACGTGCTGCAAAAGTACTCCGGTTTCGAGTTCAACGATTTGCTGCCGAAGAAAACGGCCCGCACCGAGTACGAAAACATGATGTACCTGGAGCGACCGGGATGTAACCTCTGCATGGGAAACCAAGAGAAGGCCGCCAAAGGCGATACCGTCCTGGCGACATCCACCCGATTGTTCCAAGGTCGCGTCGTTGCCGACTCGGAACGCAAAAAAGGTGAATCGCTGTTGGCCTCAACGCCAGTCGTCGTGCTTTCTGCGATCCTCGGACGAACGCCAACCATCGATGAGTACAAGGCCGCAGTGACCGGAATCAAACTCACCAAGTTTGCTCCGCCCACCGACGGCATGAACGCTCGCGGACCAGCGAACCTAGTGACGCTCTAGTATTTCGACGCAGCCAAATTCCCGGGTATGCCGTAGTGGATCTTGTCAAAGATCCTCATGCAGCAGGATCTTTAACAAGATCCACTACCCGAAGACCAATCGTAGGCCGGACAAGCGCAGCG
>NZ_ANOH01000087.1 GCF_000346505.1 Aporhodopirellula sallentina SM41 | reverse complement strand
TCTTACCGACGCCTCCAGAACTCGAGAATGAGCCCAGAACGATGAACCGAGTACTTTCCGCATTATTGTTGACCGCCGTGAGTCTTTCGATTTTCGCGGGGCAATCGGCCCAAGCAGCCGGACCGAAACTGCGTGCGTTTACCAACGAGACCGCCCGCTTTGATGCGTTGATGCCAGCCGGTGTGACCAACGAGACGATCCCAGGGAAAAACCTGGTTGACACCGAATACCGTTCAACGGCCCACGTCAGTGGTGCCAAGTTTCAGGTGCGTGTGCGTGTCCTCATTCCGATCGAAATTGACGACAAGGATTTGCTCGACCAGTACGGCGAGAGCATGGTTGAGCAAGCCGAAGAGCAATACATCAAAGCGTTCGGGCAGCCATCGAGTTCCAAGCGAATGACGCAGAATGGTTCGAAGGGCAAAGACTTCACGTTCCGAATTTCCGGCAGTCGGACACGCGACGGCAAGGATCTCGTTATTCGCCGCCGGATACTTTTCGATGGTCAACGGTTGTATCAGGTCATCGCCGAGGGGGCCCCGAGCGTGATGGATTCTCGCCAGACGAACGACTTCATGGATTCCGTCGGACCGATGCTCTAACAACCTGTCGGAAAATCGCGGCTAACGCCGATCGGCTGATTCGCCTTCGGATAGCCGCTAAGAATTGCTTTGCGAATTCGATAGGCTTGATGCAGTGTGCTGCCTCACGTAAATGAGGTGTGAGAACTACGCTGCTTTTTTACACGGAACTTGTGAGGTGCGTGCAAGAATCGCCAATGCTGTTTAGCTAGAATTCCCGGTCCCTTCTTTCATTTCGAGACCAGTGGACCGTTGGCGGTAAGACATTGATGCGGAAGCAACAGAGTTGTTTTTTTCTAGTATTCGTTTGGCTATT
>NZ_ANOH01000086.1 GCF_000346505.1 Aporhodopirellula sallentina SM41 | reverse complement strand
AATGGTTGCGGACAACAGGTAGGGTTCTGAGCGTGTTCGTGTTTCGGCGCGAAGCTGCGTGATTGTTTGTTCCTGGCCATCGATGAGGACTTGTTTGGTATAAGGGACTTGGACGTCGTACATGAGTTGTTTGGTTTGCCAGATCAAACGTTCGATGGTGAGCGTGCCAACGTCGGATAGTTTTGCCAAGCAAATAACCGGTTGATGGTTTGGGGCACCGTTCGTGTTGTCCACCGTGCTCAAATGCAAATCCAGGGGTGTCGGTTTGCGTGGTGGTGCGACAGCGGGTTGGCTGGGGGGCTTTGGAAGAGACGGTACGGCCGTTCCAACGTTTGACGTTGACGTAGTGTTTCCAAACGTGGTCGTGGATGGTTTGGGTATGGCGCCGTAAATCGCTTTCCAGTGGTCCGGGTTGAATGGCGCCACCGCGCCTGGGTTTTGATTGTCCTTGGCCATCTGATAAACGTCGATCGCGGCGCTGCGTTGTGGTGTGCCGGGAGGAATCGAGAATATTCCAACGCTTTTGGCTGCGAAATTCTCGTCCGTGATTCGACCTTGGCCACGCGGCGTTTGATCGATCGCAATCGACTGGCGTGCGATGTCATAGACGACTACTTCGTAGATCACCGCTACCGGATCGCGATCCAAATCCACCGCGACCTTCTGATTCGGCTTGATCTTGAAGCGTTGCACATTTGTTGGTTGTCGGAGATCAATGATTTCAATCCACAACTCGTTGTAGTGTTGGTTGGATAGAGTAGCGTTTCCTGTTGGCAGTGGGGGCGGTACGAATTGTCCAATCCCCAGACGGTTGAATCGAGAGGGGGCGCCGGGGCCGAATGCTGGCGGACTGGACGACGGGGGATTGTAGGACGAGGGATTGGAGGACGGTGAACCGTAGGACGGTGAATTCGATGGTCGCGCGACGACTGGATTGTCGATCTTCATATCACTCCATCGCCAGGAGATGCCAGTGCCCGTATCTCGCCCGATACGTAAACGGCCCGAATCGCTGTGAGGCCAACCTAACACTTGACCAAGCGTTGAGCTGCTGTACGCATCGTATCCGACTGTGTCGTATCTGGGTTCACGTCGGTAGCGATAGATCGTGCCACCTGACAAAATGTCCAATTTGCGACTGCTGATCGTGGCCGTGGAACTGATACCAGTTTGAGGCTCGATGAGTTGAAAGACGCTCTGCGCCGTCGACACACCTTCTGATAAGAAGCTTGTTGCAACGATCGCGATCGTCGTCAGGTATCGGTACATCTCTCTGTCTCTACTTAGGGTAACAAGCGATTGAGTGAAGCTTCTTGGGCAGCGTGGAAGTCTTTTAAAGCGTCACGCTGTGTCCATGGGAACGGGGAGACGTGGGGGAACGAGGTCGATAGAAGCTGCCAAGCTAGCACGGCCGATGTCCGACCAACAACAAAAAAACGATCGATTCACCTCGTTTTGTGCTCGTTTTCTGCCCTGGTTCGGTGTTTCTTCATGAACGAAAAGAGCCGAGCGATCTCATTGAAACCCCACGGCTTTGCTGATGTTGAAACCGATGATCTCGGTTCTACGGTTGAATCATTCGAACTCTCGCCGTTGCACGGACTAGTGGGTCGGAGACAACTTGGTGAGTTTCCACAATTGACCGCTATAGTTGCCGGTCGTTCCCATGAACGGTGTGTTCTCGGTTCCTGAGTAGGTATCGAGCGAACGGCCCTTACCCAAAAACGAGTTGGTCATTCGGAAGTATCCGTTTCCGACTGGCGTCAGTTTCCAGATTTGGCCGGAGTAATTGCCGGTTGGGCCCATGAACGGTTTGTTCTCGGTTCCCGAGTAGGTGTCAAGCGACCGCCCATCG
Organism: Aporhodopirellula sallentina SM41; assembly: GCF_000346505.1. Classification (GTDB taxonomy): domain Bacteria; phylum Planctomycetota; class Planctomycetia; order Pirellulales; family Pirellulaceae; genus Rhodopirellula; species Rhodopirellula sallentina. The sequence continues at coordinate 18,921 of NZ_ANOH01000086.1, read as the reverse complement.
CCCAGGAAGGAGTTGGTCAGCCGATACGTACCGTTGCCCAAGGGGGTGAACTTCCATTTTTGGCCTGAGTAATTCCCGGTCTTCCCCATGAATGGTTTATTGTCGCCGTTGGAGTATGTGTCCAACGCCCGGGTTTCACCTAAAAACGAGTTGGTAAGGCGATAGTAGTAGGCAGTATCAATTTCTTCGACTCCGTGATTGGGCACGGGACGCGGTTTGGCATCGATGCCAAACCAGGCATTCGCGTGGCTGGCCATCGAGACGAGGGTTCCAGCGGCAACAAGAGCGAGGGTGATGAAGCGAGACATGGTTTCAATCCTTAATCGAAAGGGCGTTTTGACGAGCCGGGCAGCAACGTTGTGCCCGGCGACATCCATGGCTCGCAAAACTTTCCGCCGACCCGCCACGGCGTCAAAAAAATTTGCAAATGTTTTCGCCGGACACGGTCTCGGCGTACATTGCACGACGTTGATCTGGGGTGACGCCGTGGCGGGGCTGATTGTGATATACTCCCGCTTCGCACGTTCGGACGAAATTGGAGTCCGTGATATGGAACAATTTGATCAATCAGTGACTCACTGGATCGATGGCGTTCGCAGCGGCAGAGACGATGCGGCTGCGAGCCTCTGGGGTCGCTATTTCCGTCGGCTCGAAAGTCTTGCACGTCGAAAGTTTGGGTCGGCTTCGCGGCGGGTTGTTGACGAAGAAGATATCGTGTTGAGCGTGTTTGATAGCCTGTGTTCAGGTGTTCGCGAGGGGCGATTTACGCAGTTGCGAGATCGCGACGACCTCTGGCGACTGCTTATTGTGCTAACGGCCCGCAAGGCGGTCGATCAGGTTCGTCGACAAACCAGTCTGAAACGCGGAGGCGGCTTGGTTCGCGGCGCCTCGGTGTTTGCGGGCGGTGATGACAACATGCCCCAAAGTATCGAAGAGTTTGTTGCCGGAGAGCCCACGGCAGAGTTCGTCGCACTGCTCGAAGAACAGTTTGCCGGCCGTTTAGAGCAGTTAACTGAACCGGTGCAGCGGCAAATCGCCACCAAGAAATTGGAGGGTGAAAGCAACGAAGCGATTGCCCAACAGTTGGGCGTGTCTATTCGAACCGTCGAGCGGAAGTTGAACCTCATACGCTTAACGTGGTCGGCGGAGCAACGTCTTGAATGATCGCCAGCCTGCCGTGCCGATCGGGCATGATGAGATCTCGCTGCTCCAACAGATCGACACGATCTGCGACGCATTTGAAAAAGCGTTTCTGTTAGATCGAGATGCAAGGCTGGAAGACTTTCTTCCGGAATGGCCACACGGTCAACTCAGGCTGCTGCTGAAGCAGTTGTTGGAATTGGAGCTGGATCACCGTCGACAATGGGGAGATTGCCCGGAGCCTGAGTCCTACATCAGCCGGTTTCCCGACTTTGCCGAAACGATCTCTGAGGTTTTTGATCGTTGCGAATCCGATGCAAAGAAGTCCTTGTATTCGACCGTCGAAGCGGAGTCGAATACCCAAATCGAACAATTCCATTCGCCTTCGATTGGTCTGCTGCCTGGTTCTGTGATTGCAGGTCGATACCGCATTGCATCCATTCTCGGCAAGGGTGCGATGGGTGAAGTTTATCGAGCTGATGACTTAAAGTTGGGGGAGACGGTTGCACTCAAACTTCTGTCCCAGGATGTGCAAGCTCACCCGGCCCGTCTGCGGATGTTGACTAACGAAGTCCGTTTGGCCAGAACGGTTGCACACCCTAACGTTTGTCGTGTCTTTGACATCGGTCAGTCCGAAGATTCGCATTTCCTATCGATGGAATATATCGATGGTGAGGACTTGCAAAGTTTGATACGGCGGATCGGTCGGTTGCCTTTGACGAAGGTCCTCGAGTTGGCCCAGCAATTGTGCTCTGGCTTGGCGGCTGCGCATGAGAAAGGTGTCGTCCACCGGGACTTGAAACCGGCAAACGTCATGATTGACGGACAGGGATGTGCGAAGCTCACCGATTTCGGTGTGGCGCGAAAGTTCGATGGTGAGGGCGATTCGGACGGATTGATGGGAACGCCACTCTACATGGCTCCCGAACAATACTTCGAACGCCAGACCAGTCCGCAAAGTGACGTGTTTGCCTTGGGGATTATTTTTTACGAGATGTTGACCGGGCGGCACCCTCATCACGTAACCAGCAAAGACGAATTAAGACTGTGGTTGTCGGATCCTGTACCGCATGTGCAGCGAGAAACCGAGTGGGAAGAGGAAGCATTGATATGGGATACGATCCAGTGGTGCATGCAGCCCGATCCCAAACAACGTCCACCGGGCGTCGCGGCGGTGGCCCGGCGTCTGCCCGGCGGTGATCCGATCGCTCGGGCGATTGCATTGGGGACAACGCCTACCCCGCAACAAGTCGTCGCGGCGAGCAACGATCGCATGCTCGAACCCAGGCTGGCGTGGACCGTATTTGCCGTTGCGATGGTTGGGTTGCTAGTCGTGGTCGGGTTATGGACGAACTTGATCGACAAAATAGGATTGCCGGGCTCTCCGCGAGCACTTGCGAGCATGGCGATAGATTCGCTTGAGTCACTCGGCTACAACCAATCACCGGGAGACGAAGCGTTCGGATTTGAAATCGATCGCGACTATCTACATTACCTAACCAAGCATCAACAACGCTGGGATCGGGTGAAGAAGCCCAGTCCACCCGCGGTCCGTTTTTGGTATCGAAGTAGTCCCCAAGCACTGGTGCCCAGAGTGCCGGATTGGTCGGGAGAATCTTACTTAGTCGCGGACTCAGCTCGTCCCGCATTTGATACACCGGGCATGATTCGCATGAAGTCAGATTTCGAGGGGCGATTGCTCGAACTGGACGTCCTACCGACAGTCGGAATGCTGCGTGAAGGTGATCGTCGTGAAGGAGCCAGCAGCAATCACGAGTTGACCGAAGCGTGGGAGCAACGATTGCTGGACGCCGCAGGACTCTCGAATCTCTCCGACCTCACGTTGCTCGCCGGGCGTTCGCCTGAACTGTTGCCGAGCGGGTACGCCGAGCAACGGAAAGCGTGGGAACTCAAGTTCTCGGCGGATTTGCGCGAGATCGAGGAGCCGGATCTGAGGGCTGAGGCGGCTGCGGTTGGCCAGCGGCCTGTGTTCTTCCGATTGCTCGGACAGTGGGATCTTGGCGGCAGTCTTTCCGCACCCAATGCCGCCGGTTCGGGCACGCTCCGCGTGATCATCATTTTGGTCTGGTTTCCGATCCTGGTTGCCGGAGGTTCGTTTTTCGCTTGGAGGAATATTTGTCGCGGCCGCAGTGATCTTCGCACCGCGAAACGAATCGCACGGATCATGTTCGCTGTCGCACTGGTTGTGTGCTTGTTGAAAGACAGCCACGTGTTTTCGGCGCTCGAATTCGATATGCTGCTCGCGACGCTCGCGGCGGCACTGATGGTGATGGCTTTTGTTTGGTGTTCCTATGTCGCTTTGGAACCGGATACACGACGTCTCTGGCCGAGAACCTTAATCGGATGGAGTCGGTTGATGATGGGCAACTATCGAGATCCCGTTGTGGGGCGTGACTTGTTGGTCGGCGCTGCGGCAGGCGTGTTGGTGGGGCTCATGAAGTTGCTTAACTCGTTGCTGCCGCTTTGGGCGGGCGAGGTTTCTGATTCGTTTGCGACGATCATCAATTTTAGTCCGTTGATGGGCATGCGGGTCACGTTGGCGGAGATGATCGCGGCCGCAGGTTTTGGCGTTTTGTATAGCTTCTTCACGCAGTTGTTGTTTTTGATGTTGCTGCGTGTTGTTTTGCGAACCAACCTGCGAGCTGGTGTCGCATATGTCGTATTTATGTCGCTATTGGTCGCATCACGGCACCATCAGTTTTGGCTAACAATGGCATTCACGGGCGTCGAAATGACGCTCACGGTGACCTTGTTCATGAGGTTCGGGTTGTTGGCGGTTGCTGTCATGCATTTCGTACGTTTGTTGTTGAAATGGCCGATGACGGTTGACCTTTCGTGGTGGGGTGCTGACGCGGGCTTGTTTGCGGTCATCGCTATCGCGCTTTTGACATCGCTCGGCTTGTATCTGGTTTTGGCTACGCCCACGTCGGCACTGACATCTGCCGATTCTCGATCGGGATAGTGTTTGGTTTGACCTCGAAATTGGGGTGTTGCTAAAATTGTCGCCCGCTTGTTTTGCGAGCGGATACACCCCATTTTGCGACCCGGTTTATTTCGGGGCGGTTATTCTTTTCCTAAAGCAGCAATGAGCTGTGCGGTGAGTCCCATGCCGACCGGGAAGATGACGCGGCGGTTGCTTTGGGCTTCGGGCGACCGGTTGCTCGGAGTGCTGTGGGCGAGCAGGCCATCGGCGGTGAGGAAATTGGTCAATCCATGTTTGGTTTTCAGCGCCGCGGTACGTGCCCGTTCCGGCAAGACGCCTGTTTTGGCACCGATCGCGAGTGCGGCGGCGATTCCCGATGAACCTGAGGTGTCGACGGTTTGCGAAGGCTGGTCAAAGAGGTTCCGCCATAAGCCGTTGTCTTGTTGATGTTGTATTACCCAATCCATTGTGCGGATGGCTTCGGCACGAAGGTCGCTCGTGTCGACTGAGTCGGGAGCCTCGGCGATACCGCGAATCAAACCCAGGAAATACCATGTCACGCCACGCGCCCAATTCTTCATCGTCCGCCGACCGTTGGAGTTTCTTAGCCAAATGTTCTGGTCTTCGTCAACGAGCAATTGTTTGCGAATCCGATACTGATCGAGAGCGATGGAAATCAGTTGAGGGTCGCTGCGAAGTCGACCGACCCGCATCAACGGGTAGCCCACCGTGTAAGAACCCTCGGCGCTGCACAGCCCACCGTCTTGGACGCATCCCTCGGCGAAACCCGGCGGGCGACGGTGGTTTTTCCAAAACGCGATGGCAAGATCGACAGCCGGGTGATTGGGATGCGTTTGAGCAATTGCGGCAAACGGAAGCGTGTCTTCGATACCAAAGATCCGATCGTCGCACGGGCAACTCTTGGGATCCTCATAGATCAGTCGGTCACCACGTAGATACAGACTCATTCGATTTGAATAGCCATTCGCGAAGGCGTCACTGTGGGTCGCTTGCGCTAAATCCCAAACACCGTCGAGCAATGCTCCTTCCATCCATCCAAAAGGTTGAACCGTGTCGACTCCTTCGAGCCGTTTGTTGTATTCCGCCCACCGGTCTGTCTCCCCTGCGACCATTAGATGGGGCTGCAGCAAGGTAGGGATGGCGACCGCGTGGGGTGGCACAGGATTGGTCGTGGACGGATTGGTAGGTGATGAGTCTGACGCGGGACCGAACAAATGAAACGGCGCCTCACCGATGGTCCGCGTGATGACGATGCCGTGTTGGAGCACCTGTTGGGCTTGGTCTCGAGTCAGCGGCAGTTCACCCATTTGGAAGACAGGTGCGAAGTTAAAGTTGAATTGACCGAGAGGTTTCGCTTCACCAGGCAGGCTGACCTCCAACAAGAGTGGTTTGCGGGAGTCGAGTGCCGTTGTCAGACGCAGGCGAATGGTGTCGCCAGGTGGAAGGCGCTGTGGAGACCACCGCACATGCGAGGCAATCCCGTCGCGAGCAGACGCGATCGGAAGAGACGGCCACCCAAACGGGATTCGTTTGTCACTGGGGACAGCCAGATTGGGAGAGTTTTGAGACACGGCTGCGATGTGGATCGCAGTGGAGGAGTCCGATTGCGCAATCGCAGTGGAACTGAACAAAACGCACGCAGTCGAGACAAACACAAATGTCAAGTGGCGAATGATCATGAGAGATTCCGTGGGGAGGGACGTCGTCGGATTGCCCGCGATGATGTCAATCGATGGGTGGCCCGAATTTATACATCCTTGATGCGCTGTGTTACACGTGAACAGAATGTTTGATGAACAGGGATCGCAATGATCGTGATCGGATTCGCAGAGGTGCTGTGATGTTTTGTTTTGCAAAATGGGATATACGTCAGTGAGTTTGAATCGTCGTATCGTCTACAGTAGGCTTCTTCACTCGTCGTTGTATGTTTCAACCTCCGTCTGAGCGATCGATCGGTATGTCGTCCGAAATCTTCTGACGATGTTTTCAGGCTTGGGTTACTTCACGCATTGCTTTCTACATTAAGAATCGACTTGCTATGGAAATCATTTGGTACCGAAGAATGTTTCCAATCGGATCATGTCTCGTGGTGCTCTGCGTGTTGAGTGCGATGACCGGTTGTGGTGACGAGTCGGCGCGCGAGAGCACGAGTGTTGGTGTGGAAACGAAAGAGGTCTCGTCGCTGGATTCCATGCGTGCAGCGATCCGGTCAGGGGACTGGAAGACGGCCGATCAATTTTCGGAAGCCGTGTTGATCTCGCATTCCGATGACCCTGAGGTTTTATCTCAGGTCGCCCGCGTGGCTCACGAGAACAAGCGTCCGGACGCGGCGATCGGTTTGCTCGTCGATGCGGCGCAGGTGGGCGAGTTGGCTGACGTCGCTGCGGTTCGTCGCGCGGTTACCGGATTGATTTCGGTGGGACGTGTCTTCGACGCGATGGAATTGCTCGCTGAAGCGGTCAAAAGGCATCCTGATCAAAACGAATCGCGCCGATGGTTGTTTGATTTCTTGGTCATTTTTGAACGACACACCGAGGCGGTGCCTCACGGGCGTGAGTTGGTGCGACGAAGAAAATTTGATGCCGAGCTGCTGATCGAACTGAGTAACACCGAAAAACGTGACCTTGAAAACGACTCGCTCGATCAGATGGTGGAACGAAATCCAGATGACAAGCGACCGTTGATCGGAGCTGCGAAAAAGCTATTCGATCAAGGGAAATTGGTGGGATCCGAAGCCATGCTTCGCGAAATATTGGACGTGCATCCTCTGTATCTGCCGGCACAGTTGTTACGGGGGCGGACGCTCGCGGATTTGGGGCGGTTTGACGAATTGGAGGAGTGGTCTGAGGCGATTTCTGGTTTGAGGGGGCACGATGCGGAGTGGATGTATTGGTCCGTGCAGGGAGACTGGGCACGTTTTGCGGGCGATTACGCGGGTGCTGCACGGGCGTACTGGGAAGCGACCAGGCGCAACGCGGATGTGGCGTTGGTATGGGCGAAACTTGCGTCCACCCTTCGCCAAATGCCGGAGACGGACGGCAATGACACGTCCGCGACGCAGATGGAGACGACGATCGATGCCGCTCAGCGGCGAGCCAACCGGTTGAGCCAAGCGATCCAGGCGAAGAAGCGTTTTGATCGAGCGGGCCGGGACTCGCGAGTGGAAGCAGCCAATGTTGCGAGTACTTTGTTCTCGCTAGGGCGTCCTTGGGAAGCGGAAGCGTGGGCGGCGATCGCATTGGGGTTTCCGGCTTCGGCTGATGAACCAGAGGTGGATGTGAATGCGATACGACAAAAGATCGTTAAATCACTGCGACGTGATACTCCATGGCAGGTCATCGACGAGCGTACCGAGTTGGCCTGCGACCTCAGTCATCTTCCCAAGCCTAAACATGGTTCGTCTGGTTCGGTGTTAGCCGCGAAGTCTGCACCGCCGGTAACGGTCGCGTCGGTCATGCCGACGCTGCAAAACGAGGCTGTCGAGCGTGGGTTGAAGTTCTTTGGACGAACGCGAGATGATTTGGACCAACCGGGCATTCCGATCTATGCCGAGTTGGGGTGCGGCGGTGGTGCCATTGATTTTGATTTGGACGGTTGGTGTGATTTGTACTTGTCCGCTGCCGGTGGCACGCCGCCACATCGCGATTCAAGTCCCAATGCGTTGTGGCGTAACCTCAATGGCCGATTGATTGATATCGGATCACAATCGGGAACCACCGATATGGGGTTTGGACAGGGCGTCGCCGTTGGTGATTTGAACGAAGATGGTTTTCCTGATCTGCTGGTTTTGAACTACGGGGAGAACGTTGTTTACATCAACAATGGTGATGGAACGTTCTCGGATGCGACTGCGGATTTGATGCCAGGCCCTCTTTCGCGATGGTCATCGAGCGGGGCGATTGCGGATGTCGATGGTGACGGTTTGTCCGACATCGTTGTTCTTAACTACTGTGCGGGGCTCGATCCCGTGACCGACTCATGTGTCGATGAAGCGAAAGGGATTCACAAATCATGTGCACCGATCTATTTCTCGGCGGAAGCGGACAACCTCTTTCACAATCGTGGCGACGGCACGTTCACCGATGTGACCGAAGATTGGGGGTTCGAGCCTGCGATTTTGGGGCGCGGATTGGGTGTGGTTGTGTCGTCTTTGGATGGCAGTCCTGGGTTGGATATTTTCGTAGCCAACGACATGAGCAACAATCACTACTACAGCCGGATCTCTTCTGATTCCATGCGGTTGGTTGAGTCTGGTATTTCGCGTGGTTTGGCGACCGATGACCGCTCGAACCCGCAGGCGTCGATGGGAATCGCTACCGCAGACATGGACCGTGATGGCGATTTGGACATCTACATCACCAATTTTGAAGACGAATACAACACGTTCCATCAGCAAAACGGCAGCGGCTTTTGGCTCGACCGAACGCTGCAGCAGAACCTTTCCGAAGCCGCGTTTCCGATGGTCGGATTTGGCAGCGAGGCCGTCGATTTTGATAACGACGGTTTGTTAGAGTTGGTTGTCGCCAACGGACACGTTGACTTTCCCGCTTCGGAAAGTGAATCGGAGTACCTGCAACCGATGCAGGTCTACTACCAAGATACCGATGGTCGGTTTTCAATTTTTGATACGGCACGTTCCGGCAGGTATCTGTCTGCGAATCACTCTGGTCGGGCGTTGTGGACGATCGATATTGATCGCAATGGGAAAGTCGATCTCGTCGTCACTCACCAAACCGAACCGGTCGCGTTGCTGGTTAATCAAACTGAAACCGATCACCACCGGATCGCTTTCCGGTTGGTGGGACGCTCCGTCTCGAGAGACGCGATCGGCGCGGTTGTGGTTGTCGAACAAGAAGATCACCGATGGACCGGTGTCGTGTCGGCGGGCGACGGCTATCTGTGCAGCAACGAGAGAGTCGTCCGATTTGGACTAGGCGCTAACAAAATGCCTGTCACCGTGAACATCACATGGCCGGACGGCAGTGAACAGAGAATGGACCAGGTCGCGGTGGATCGCGAGTGGACCATCGTGCAGGGACAGGAGCCCTTTTAGCCTTGTCGGTGATTGTCTCGTGATGCGACACTTTCCGAGCAGCGGCTTTCGTTGGTGAGATAGCAATGACAACACGGAACCCGTGCTGATTCACCCGTGCAGGCCGGATGCTATTGGTAGGTAGGTTCCGGCGTCGACGATCCCCCAGTGCCGCGTCGCTAACGCGACACTGGACATGCTTTCGAGTGCGTCGTCCAGTTCACTCTTTCATGATTTCTTTTTCAACCTCTTTCATATTGCGTTGGGACATTTGTTGCTCAGCGATGATCGCTTCGTAATTGGCAATGCCTTCTGGGTCGCTGGCACCGATTACGGCGGGCTCACTCGAACCGCATCCGGTAACGGCAAACCCAGCGACGAGGAGAGAGAGAATGGCGAGAGTTTTCATAGCAGCACCTTTTGAAAATGAAGTTAGAAACGGGGCCCGATTCGAGAATGATCGTCCACGGCGGTGCCGGAAACTCCGCGAGGAGTGCGGTACCCACCTGCCCGTGGAGCGTGGAAGCGGGTTCAATCAAGTAGGAACGCAGGCAATGCACCTGTTTCCACCATCGCTAATGCCTCTGGATGAAGTGTTGTTCCGCAGAAAATGGCGGCTTTTTGCTGAATCGTTGAAAATACGGGCGTATCGAATTTTCTCAAATATTTCACCCATTATGCGTGATCTGAGCGGCAGGGGCGCCATCAAAATAAGCACGCGGGTCTCCCCTTAGGGGATGATTATGAGGCTGTGTTCCACTTACGGTGGTTTGGCGGCAGTTTTAACAGGCTCGCGTGCGGCGTTTCGAATTTTTCACGCACTCTGTTTCGGTCCAACGACATGTTTAGAAATTCCAAATGGAAGCCACGCGGCTTCACTCTCGTCGAGCTGCTGGTGGTGATCGCGATCATCGGGGTTTTAGTCGGGCTCCTGTTGCCTGCAGTTCAGGCTGCTCGCGAGGCGGCCCGGAGGATGAGCTGCAGTAACAACTTCAAGCAGATCGGGCTCGCGATTCACAATTACCACAGTGCATACGACCAGTTGCCGATCCAAGGGACCGGGACTCAGTCCGCGACCGATCACTGGTACTGGGGTGACAAGGACGATGGCAATCTGCATCGTCTCAGTTTTCTCGTCGGTGCCACGCCGTTCATTGAGCAGCAGGCACTGTGGGAGCAAATTAGCAATCCGATGATCGGCCGAACCGACGGGACGACCGACGATCCCGGTGGAACGACGCCATGGCCTGCGTTTGGGCCGACACCGGAAGAGATTCAGTACATCCCGTGGTCCACGGAACTGCCTGCGTTCCGTTGCCCGAGTGATCCTGGGACGGGACTGCCGGCATTGGGGCGGACCAACTACGCCGCTTGCATGGGTGACTCGATCGCTTGGTCCGCACGTGGCTATCTGGATATCCGCGGTGAGCGTGGTCCAAAGTATCAAACGGGCGATCATTACAGTTCGCGGACCCGTGCGGGATGCCGAGGGGCGTTCGTGACGCTGAAGAAAACTCAGTTCCGGGACATTCTCGATGGTCTCGCCAACACGGTCGCGGGCGGTGAAATCGCGACGGATCTAGGGGACAACGATGTTCGTACGAGTTTGCCGAAAGCCGCCGGATCGGTCACCGCCGAAGCGACGGTCATTGCGAATCCGTCTGCTTGCCTCGATGACACGACGCCGTTGATCGATCCACAGCGTCCTAGCTTCTGGAGTTCAGGAATACCGATGGGCTCTATCGCAGCGGCGCGAGGGTACCACTGGGCGGATGCGTTGCCGACGTATTCCGGGGTCTTCACCATCCTTCCGCCAAACCGAGAGAACTGCACATGGCAAAAGGATCAGCCATCATGGCACAGTGGTGTGTTGGGTGTATCGAGCCGTCACCAAGGCGGTGCCCATGTGCTGATGGCCGACGGTGCGGTGAAGTTCATCACCGATTCGATTGATGCCGGCGATTCGCGAGCGGGCATGGTGGAGTATGGCAAGAGCGGCACGCAGGCGCCAGGTTCCAAGAGCCCCTATGGGTTGTGGGGCTCGCTCGGAACGAGGGCTTCCAACGAAGTGATCGAAGGCGAGTTTTAGCGGAGGCTGATTCGATCGATCCGCGAAACGCGAAACGAAAAGCCTTCGGTGCGATCGAAGGCTCCGTAAACCGCCATCACCTTCACTCCCGTTTTTGGGTGTGGAGGTGTTGTGCGGTTGTGTGCGTTTTGTCCGGGTGCGGGGGTGATCCGAAGGTGGCTGATGTGCCCGTTCAGGAAAAGCCCCTTCAGGAAACGCCCGTTCAGAAAATTCCTGAGCAACCGGTCGTCGTTTGGCGTTCTCCGGCGGAGCAACGCAGTGTGGCGATCGTGAATGCTGAAAAACTGATGGCGGAAGGAGACTTCGCCAAGGCATCTGAATCGTTGCAGAATTGGTTGGTGATCGAACCGGATGACCACGAAGTTTTGTTCCGTCTGGCGAACGTTCACGCGGCGGGCGGGAACCTTGAGAGGGCAATCGAACTGCTCGGTGATATTCCGCGAGACCATCCTGAAGCTGGTTTGCCCGCGTTGGGGCAGTCTGCGGATTGGTGTGTTCGGTTGCAGCGGTATGACGAAGCCGAGCAACGTTACCGCGAGCTTATCAAGAGAGTGCCAAACGCGGTTCCTCCTCGTCGACAACTCGCCTATCTGTTGAATCGGCAAGGTCGACGGCACGAGGCGGCGGAGCAAATTGTTGAACTATGTCGTCGTGGAGACGTTCACCAGGATGAGCTTCATGCGTTGGTCATCCTGACTGATGCGATGTACGACGATCCCTCACGCGCCGACGAACTCGAGCCTGGGACGCTGCCTTATTGGCCGATCGGAAGGTCAGGTGAAGCGCGAAGGCAGTTCGCGTTGCAAAGGTACGATGATGTCATTGAGACGTTGCACGAGGCCGTTGATTCGGGAGAGATTGTTCCTGCTGCGAGCGCTTTGTACGGCCGGGCGGTTGCCGAGGCTCAGGACGATGCTCGGTTTCAATGGTGGTTGGCGCGAATCGACCCGGCAACGCGAGAGTTTGCCGACTACTGGGCTGCGATCGGTGCCTACGAGTCGCGGCACCGGCGATATCCCGAGGCGGTTCGTGCCTTGGCGGAAGCCGTCTGGCGAGACCCGACGGATTTCATTTCGATCGGTCGACTCCGGCAACCGTTGATCGCGTTGGAGCATGTCGAGATTGCGGATCGTTGGAATTCGCGATGGTCGGCGCTTCAGGATGCGATGAAGTTTAACAACCAAATCGCAGAATCGGATGAACCGAATGTGGATGCGATTGCTGGCCTTGCTGAATCTCTGGCGAGGCTCGATCGTCCGCTCGAGGCGGTGCTTTGGAAGATTCTCGAAGCGGGATATCGAGACGCGCCCGCGGAAGAGGTCGCCAGGCTCAACGCCGAACGTCGTAGGCTCGTCTCGAGGGAACTCGGAGCGACGGGAAGAGATCGTCCGCAAAACGGTGAGCGTTTGTGCGGATTGGAATTGGACGACTTTCCGATGCCATCGATCAACTCGGAGGCTGTGGATGATCTAGACATCCAGGTTGACTCGCAGGCTGAAGGTCGAGTTATGGATGTGAGATTTGTCAACGTCGCTGAGCGCACGGGGCTGGACCACACCTATGAAGTCGCAGACACCCCGGTCATCCAACAGTTTTCGATCCACCAAACGCTCGGCGGTGGTGTGGCGGTGATCGATTTCGATCTGGACGGTGCAGTCGATTTGGCGTTCGCGCAAGGGGGCGCCGATCCGCCGGCCGAACAAAGTGACCGGTCGAATCTGTTCATTCGCAACGTGGATCAATCCTGGGTCGACGTGACCGGTGAGACCGGCACACGAGAAACGCAGTACAGTTTGGGCATGACCAGTGGCGATTGGAATCAAGATGGCTTTCCCGACCTGGTCGTATCCAATATCGGTGCCGACACTTTGTTTATTAACAACGGAGATGGCTCCTTCGAGCGTAACGAGTTGTCGAATCCTGCCAATTTCGCTCGGGTGCCTTCGTCCATCGCGATGGCCGATTTGAGCGGGGATGATCTGCCCGATCTCTTTCAATGTGTCTATGTGGACGATCCTGAAATCAACCGAAAGCCGCCGTTGGACGGGTCGGGGCGTGTCGTCGCCGCGGTATCACCCGGCGAGTATCACGTCGGCGCGGACACGGTGATTGTCAACGACGGTGAAGGTGGATTTTGTTCGGAACCGTTTCGTCGTGATAACCGTGAACAGGGTTACGCGTTGGGCGTCGTGATCGCCGATCTCGATGGTGTTGCCGGCAATGAGGTGTTCGTGGGTAACGACTTGACGCCGAACCAGCTTTGGACACGCGATCACGCCGGTCAGGTTTGGCGTGACGTTGCGACGATGAAGGGGTGTGCGTTTGATGGCAGCGGTGTGGCAACGGGATCGATGGGCATTGCGATCGGTGACTTCGATTCGAACGGGGCGACGGATATTCACATCAGCAATTACGAGAATCAGAGTTCGAGTTTGTTCTTATCGGATCAAGACGCGTATCAAGATCGCAGTGTTGCGTTCGGCCTTGCTGGTCCGACTCGCCGCATGGTGGGGTTTGGCAGTCAGGCGATTGATTTTGATAATGACGCCGACCTCGACCTGGTGGTGGCAAACGGGCATCTCGATGATTCGACGGAGATTCGCGTTCCCTTTCTTCAGCCAACGCAGTTGTTAGCGAATTCCGGTGCAGGGTTTTCGCTGGTTGAGATGAGCCGAGATGCTGAATATTGGCAGGCGAGTTACCTGGGGCGCGGTTTGGCACGGTTGGATTTCGATCGAGACGGAAGAAATGATTTCGTCGTCACGCACACCGGGCAACCGTCGGCATTGCTGGTCAATGAGACTCCGACGAAGAACCATTGGCTGCAGGTTCAATTGGTTGGGACAGAGTCCGAACGCGATGCGATTGGATCCAGGGTCACGGTGAAATGGGGCAACCGAGAGGCCGTGCAGTGCGTCGCGTCGGGAGATGGCTATCTGAGTCGCAATGAAAACGTCGTCTCGTTTGGGTTAGGGACGGCGATCGGCCCGCTGCAGGTTCTGATTCGATGGCCGGACGGGCGGCAGCAAGTGCATCATGATGTCAACGTCGACCAGCGGGTGTTGGTGGTCGAAAATGAGTCTGAGTATTTCAAGTTGTGGTAAGCGGCGAGATAGGGAAGCAGACAGACAGGCAGGAAGGCAGGGAGATGGTGCGGCAATTTGGTGTGTCCCCCATTTATTGATCGGTACGCGTGTCCAGTGTTGTTTCGTGCCAGAGCATTCTTTTCTCTAAGAGACGCGACTTTTGGTGAAAGAATCAGCCGTTGTTGTCCAATTTCGGTGTGATGATGCGTTCTGTCGCGCCATGTGCCTACTACGAGCAAAACCGCATTTCATTCTTGGTTGCGAAATTGCTGGAGAAAAATGATGCAGGTAAACACAAATAACAATCCCGTTCCTGATGCGTTCGTTCGCGAACTCACTCGGTCGCAAAACCGACTTTACGGGTTCGTGCGGTGTTTGCTGTTTGATCCCAAAGACATCGATGATGTCTTGCAAGACGTGAATGTCGTCTTGCTGCGCAAGCATGATGAATTCGAGATGGGCACCAATTTTTGGGCGTGGGCCTCAACGATCGCGAGGTTCCAGGTCCTGACCTATTGCAAACGCCTTGGGCGAGAACGATTGGTTTTTGATGATTCGCTTTTGGAGTTGATTGCGTTGGATGTGCAGCAGATGGACAGTGAGATTGACGACCGCATGGAGGTGTTGCAGGGGTGCATGGAGAAATTGCCGACGCCGCAACGTCAGCTATTGAGCATGCGTTACGAGCCGGACTCGTCGCTGAAGTTAATCGCCGAGTCGCTCGATCGAACCGTCGGGTCGGTGCGGCAGGCTTTGTTCCGAATTCGTGAGTCATTGCTCGGTTGCGTCCAGCAAAAACTAAAGGCGTCGTAATGGATCATCAAAACGAGTCCACGCAGTCATCGCTGCATTCGATACGTCGGGATCGCGAGTTCATCGAACTGTTGTCGACGGCGATCGACGGAACGTTGAGCGATGATGAGTTTGCCGCGCTGCAGCAGCGACTAAAGGAAGATCGGGAGGCGAGGCGGCATTACATCCGGCATCGTCTTTTGGAGGCTGGTGTCGCGAGAGAAGTTTCGGTCGATGCGGTCGGCGGAATGGTGGATCAGATCGGCCATGCCTCCGACGTCAAACCGGTCGATCCCGATTCCTCGGTTCGGCTGGCGGAACGCCTCGCTCGCTCGAGCGACGATGAATGGTCGTGCACGTTGGCCGACCGTCAGCGTTCGCGAACGGCGTCATGGATCATTCGGTATGCGGCGGTAGTGGTTCCATGGGTGATGTTGGTCGGTGGGTGTCTCGCTGTGCTGATAGGGCAGCGGCCGAATTTTTGGATGGATGGCGAGGCGGTTGTTCTTTCATCGCAGTTGCAGGTGGCCCAAGTTGATCATGTCAACGCCGAAGTCACGGCGATGTTGGTCGATGAAGCGGGGGCTAAGTTTGCCGGTGATCGTTCCACGGACGATGTCATCTTCAATCCTGGCGATTATGAATTGTTGGAGGGAACCGTTCACCTGCGGTTTGCCAGCGGTGTGGATTTGGTGATGCAGGCGCCGGCCAAGTTGGCGATTGACGATCTGCTGCACGCTCGGTTGGCGTATGGAGCGGTCCGCGCGATTGTTCCTCCTTCGGCGGTCGGCTTTACCATCAAAACGACCGACGTGAACTTCGAAGACGTGGGGACCGAATTCGGGCTGAACGTTTCGAAGAAGACCGGGGAAAGCACGATGCAGGTGTTCGACGGTCAGGTCAACGTTCGTGAAGCCAAAAACAACGGGTTGATGAAGAGCGTCTATGAGGGCGATTGGGTTCGGTATTCCGGTGGCAAGGCAAAGCCCGGTGAGGAGCCTGCTGCGGAACAATTTCCGTCGCCTGGCGAAATCGGTTTTCTGCGTTGGAAAACGGTGCGGAGACGACATGTCGATGACCCGAGCCTGATCGGTTGGTTTCCGTTTACGAGGCAAGACGATTCCAAATTGTTGGTCAACGCGGCAGGCAATGCGTTGGTGACCCCGGGGCAAATCTCTGGGCCGCGTTGGGTGTCGGGACGCTGGCCCGGGAAAGATGCTTTGTTGTTCGATCGCGATACGGATTTTGTTGAGTTCGAGATTCCGGGAACCTACGAGGAAATGACGATCGCCGTTTGGATCCAGGTGGATCGGCTCGATCGGGAAATGATTTCCATCTGCAATAGCAATGGTGGCGAAAACGGCGTGCTTCACTTTCAAATGAACCGTTTTGGCTTGCCTCGTGGGGGCATCATGGGTGCCCGACGAGATGAACTCCGCTGGGTCGGTGATCCAGTACCCGTTGGGAAATGGGTTCACGTTTTGTCGGTTACGTCGGTTCCGGAAAAACGCAGTGACATCTACGTAAACGGTGAGAAGGTGACACAAAGCGTGCTCCGCGAAAATGAGTATCCGATCAAACCCGGTGTCTGCCGCCTGGGCAATTGGGTGCCGTTCGCACAGTTCTCTGAACGTCCACCCCGTGCGCTCCGAGGCCGAATGGATGAGGTTGCGATTTGGAAGCGTGCCCTTAGCGATGAAGAAATCTCGACGCTCGTGGACGAAGGGCGTCCGAGTTTAGTCTGGTCACGTGAAAACCCGCCTCTCGAACACCCCCTACCTAAACCATGATTTCATTACCCAAACCATGATTTCGGGCTGAGTCCCACCTGATACCTGCCTCGCCTTACTCCCACCTCAATCCTGCCTTCCTCCCGCCCGCCCAAGGAAATTTAGAATGTCGCGTCAAAACAGATCGACCGATGCGCCCAATCGGTATGGCTGCAAGGGCTTCCGATCGATGCTCAACCGCCGCGCCGCCATTCAAGCCGGTGTCTGTGGTGGGCTTTCATTGTCTCTCGGCGATATGCTCCGTTTGCAGTCGCAAGGCGGTGAAGCGTTCAGCATGACCGAGGGAAAAACGTTAAAGAATCCCAAAGCTCTCAGTGTGATTCAGTTACACCTCGGCGGTGGCGCTCCCCAGCACGAATCGTTTGATCCTAAGCCGGAATCGCCGGTCGAATATCGTGGTGCGTTTGGTGTTACCAAAACGAACACCGGAGAAATCTTCAGCGAAAACTTCCCGACCACGGCGGCGATCGCCGACAAACTGACCGTTGTTCGCAGCATGGTCGGCAAAATCCCCGATCACGCTACCGCGACCTATCATCTCTTCACAGGGTACACGCCGACCGCAGTGATTGATTTCCCGCAAATGGGTTCGATCGTCTCTCATGAGTTAGGCAAACGCGGCGATCTCCCACCGTATGTCGCGATCCCAAACAATCATAGCTTTGCCGGCGGAACGGGATTCCTCAGCAGCACGCACGGACCGTTTGAACTGAACGCGGATCCGGCGGAGAGAAACTATAAGGTCAAAGACTTCTCGGTCCCCGAAGGCGTTTCGATGGATCGTTTCAGTCGACGCAAAACGGCTCGAGAGATCATCGAGCAGAAGATTCGACGCTTGGAAGCGGATCGGACCACGCTCGATACGATGGATGATTTCTATCAGCAGGCCTACACACTGTTGACGTCGAAAGAGTCGCAGGCGGCCTTTGCCCTTGATGGCGAAACCGAAGAGACCTTTCAACTCTATGGCCGTGATGTCGTCGGATTGAGAGGACCGGACCGTCGTTTTCATCCCAAGGGACTCGCCGAAAAGATGATTGTCGCTCGGCGGTTGGTCGAATCCGGTGTGCGGTTTGTGACGGTCACCTACGGGGCATGGGATTCTCACGTTGATGTGGAACGAGCATGCCTGGATCAGATGCCGGCTCTCGATCATGCGATCTCTGGGTTGATTACCGATTTGGATCAACGGGGATTGCTGGATTCCACGATTTTTTGGGTGACGTCTGAGTTCGGACGGACGCCGAAGATCAACAACACGAGCGGCAGGGATCACTGGGCTAGGAATTATTCCATGTTGATCGCCGGTGGTGGTTTCTCGCGCGGTTTGATTTACGGGGCAAGTGATTCGATCGGAGGCGAACCGGCGCGTGACGCGGTGCCGCTCGAGAACCTAATGCACACCATTTATCATCAACTCGGTATTGATGCGAGCAAGGAGTTGTTGGCCTTCGGAACGCGTCCGATCGAAATCATCAAGGGCGGCGAGTTGGTCAACGGGTTGTTGAGTTGACCAGCCGATCCATTTTCTCGCGTCCCATTTCAGAAGCTTTATCGTTCCCCCGCCTCCCCACCAAATTCACTATGCACGTGCGCATTTCTGTCACTGTGTTGTCGCTGTGTGCTTTGACCAACGTTTGTGTTGGTGCGATGACCAAGAGCATTGAGACCGTCCGCCCGAGAATCGCACAACGTGGAACGACCATTGAGGTCACCATTGGCGGCGTGTCGTTGGCCGACCCTCAAGAGATCATCTTTTATCAACCAGGCATCCGCGCGATCGGTCTGCGGACTGCCGAGGAGCCGCCTCGGAAACGTAGTCTGATGCACGGAGGAGCGGTGAAAGAAGCGGTGGTTTGCCAGTTCGAAATCGCCCCGGATTGCCCGCCGGGGGAGCACGCATTTCGATTGAGAACGTCGACGGAATTGACCCAAATTGCGACATTCCATGTCACTCCGTTCCCGGTCATGGACGAGAACGAGGAGGGACACAACAACAATGACACCATGGAGAATGCGCTCGATGT
>NZ_ANOH01000085.1 GCF_000346505.1 Aporhodopirellula sallentina SM41 | reverse complement strand
AAAGAAGCGAACGATGTCTGAACTACTACAGATTCTACCACCAGCGGGAGGCTCGAACAAACGACAGCGGTGTGCCGAAGGCCTAGCGTAAAAACCATGTTCTGCGACCGTTGCACTAAGTTAGAGCGTCAATCTGTAAACGACCAACGGCGATCCAGTCATCGTGCAGCGCCGCAATTCGCGCAGTGTTACCGTCCGCGATCCACTGCGATATGGATTTGTATTGAGCGACACGTTTAGGCTTGCGATCAAAGGTGCGTTGTGCGTCGGCAAGGCGTCCAGCACGAAGCAAGCAGTGGCCAAGTTCGACGTGAGTGTGCTGTTCGTTGTACCACGGGTCGGTGAACGTGGTTGATGATTGAACGATGCCGGTGGCATCTGAATTGTCGTCGAACCAACGCAGTCCGTGCTGGCAGAACGAGTCAGCCAATTGTTGAAGCCCCAAATTCGAGCGATCGTACCAAGTTGGAGTAGAGCCAGCGAAATGCTCGCAAACCGTTTTGATCCAGATACCGGGTTCCAGCACGTCGAAGTTCACACCATTTCGCGCCCAAAGCGGATGAATCGTTAAATCACAGGTGAACTCCCCACCGTGGCGGTTGGGGCGAAGTTCGATTCGCTGGGCAACGTCGCCAGCGGTGACACGTAGATAGCGGCGTGCGGAAATGCGAGTGAAGCCCGCGTTCACGATCGGTATGCCCCAAGGTGAAGCTGTGAGGTCGAGCGTGAATGCGCTTGGCATGCGATTAACTGAGGTCGCAGAACGGAAGGTTTTTACGACACCGCCCTGAACGAAGCGGTGGAGTTTGAATCACGAGAAATTGTACCAATGCCAACGCACGTTGCCTACCAACGAAGGTGTGCCGAAGGCCTAGCGTAAAAACCATGTTGGCCGCCGTACGCTGGGGAAAACGCCAGCAACATCAGACCAAAGTTGGCCCTTGATCTCCAGCGATTTGATCGTAGCGATACGCTCAAGGGCAACTTCGGGCGTGATGTCGAGATGACATGCGAGCGCATAGGCCGCAATTGTCGGCGAACGCGACATGCCGGCAGAGCAGGCAACGATGGTGCGAGTGTCGGTGTGGAGCAAATCCACGAGCGATTGAACCGCGAGCCGAAGAACGGACGGGCCGTTGCCACCACCGTCATTCAGCGGGAAGCGAAGGTAGAGCAATTGCCGTGGAAGCTGAGCGGGCGGTTCCTCGAAGGCGAGGTCAACAACAGCGGTGATGCCAGCATCGAACAACGGACGAGGTTCGCGAACGTCAAACGCGTGGCCGAGCCAGAGCAGGTTGGGGTGAAGCTCGTGCACCAATGATCTCGTGCGGCCAACGGAAGGTTTTTACGACACCGCCCTAAACGAAGCGAGCGACGTCTGAACTACCAAAAATTGTACCAAAGCCAGCCCGCGTTGCAAAAGATGGAAGGTGTGCCGAAGGCCTAGCGTAAAAACCATGTTGCACGACCTATGCAGCGGGGTTGAGCAGGCCATCAAGAAACGCACGCAAGTCCGCGCGATCCATGAGGCCAACGCGGGAAGTGACGAGCACGCCATCGCGATACAGCGCAAGAAACGGAGGGCCATGCACGTTCAATTCACGGCAGATGTCATGGTGATCGGGTGGATCAACGTCAAATTCGGCGAACGCGATCTGGGGGAAGTGTGGCATTTGGTCGGCAAGCGCCGAGCGCATTTGGTGATCGTAGCCGTTCCATACGGCCCAGCAGTGAACCACCGCGAACGGATTTGACGCAACGAAGTCAGCGTATGTTTCGTGGGTCAATTGCGGAGACGACATGTTAAGTCTAGGTCGTG
>NZ_ANOH01000084.1 GCF_000346505.1 Aporhodopirellula sallentina SM41 | reverse complement strand
AAAGGTGGCAAGAGTCGTTTGGTGCCGATGCCGGATGATTTGATGGATCCGCTGCGACGTTTTGTGAATAGCCGAGCGGCGCAGCATGACCAGGATTTGGCGGACGGGACAGCGTCGGTGTGGTTACCGTATGCGTTGGATCGGAAGTACCCGAAGGCTCACCGGGAGCTGAAGTGGCAATATTTGTTTGCGTCGCACCGGTTGTCGCGTGATCCGAAGACGGGGAGACGGCATCGTCACCATTTGCACGTGGATACGTTTCCGAAGCACCTGCGCCGGGCGGTGGAGTCGGCGGGGGTTCTGAAGCATGTGACGAGTCACACGTTTCGTCATTGCTATGCGACGCATCTGTTATGGAACGGGACGGACATTCGGCAGATTCAACAGTTGCTCGGCCACAGTGATGTGAAGACCACGGAGATTTACACGCATGTGCGGAATCCGAATGAGACGAAGGTGATGAGTCCGCTGGATCGGTTGGTTCGTGAGCAAGAGGGTGCGAGTCGGGATACGCCAGCGGCGTGATTGCTTCGTGCGGAGCAAGTGTTCGGATGGTGGGGGGCGTTGTTTCTGAAGCGTGTTTGGTTTCTGAAGCGTGTTTGCGAATCGAGCGATTTGTGTTGTTTTCGCTTTCGGGGCGATGCTCGCATTGCAGCGAATGGCGAGCTCGTTGGCCCGTGACCGGGGGATAGGCGTGGCTGCCGAATGTTTGCTGTTGGTGCTCTGGTAGCGGATGCAGCTTTTCTTTCCTGATCGCATCTGCAAGGAAAGCTGGTTTCTTTACTCTCCGGAGGAGTTCGTGCCGTTTTGAGGGTGTTGGGTTTGCAGGCTCACTCGACGGTTTTACCCGAGGCCTTACGGCCATTCGGCTCACTTTGGTGGGGC
>NZ_ANOH01000083.1 GCF_000346505.1 Aporhodopirellula sallentina SM41 | reverse complement strand
TTCTCCCCTGAAGTCCGCGTTTGTCAAACGAAACTATGGACAGATCGCATGATGCGTTCTCAGACACGACCGAAATACTTGTCACCGACGACACCGAAGGTGCACCTGGAGATCGAGTTGCGTCAGCCAGAACGCTCGGATTTGGCCCTGCCAAGAGACCGCGCCACCGGTAAAACGCTAAGGCGACGACGGCTCGACCTAGCACGCCCCCTGGCGGCACAGTACAACCAAAGCGTTGCACCCGCTTAGCGTCACGCGGGTTAGCAAGGTGGAGAGTTTCCCTTGCTAAGCGGGTGAACTTAATCGTTATCCGACTGAAATCCGATTGTCTTCCTTCCCCCGAGAGCCGAAATGAACATCAGAACCTTTGCGATGCTTTCCACACTGTCGATCCTTACGACCAATGCTGCGATGGCTGACAACCCCGTTGCCTTTCGTATCGGAGAGGCCCAGTTCTTCAACGGTGACAATGTGACCATTGAGTCGGTTACCTCATCCGGCGACGGATTCGAGGCAGGTGCAACAATTACGGTTACCGGAACCTACACGCTGAACTCAACGGATGAAGCGAGGCTATGCTTCTACACGACGCGAAACCCGAAGCCCAACGATCCAGCGGAAATCTCGACTGAACTTGATTCACAACGGATGAAAGTGAAACGCGGAACGAACGCCTTCAAGCTGTCTAAGGTAGCGGCCGGCGACGGAGGCCCTCACATCACCTTCTATGGTCCTGAATCGGCGTTTGGTGGCGTCTATTTCGGCGATGAGTCGAACGTCTGGATGAAGAAGGGATGGTCGTATGATGCGCCCAAATCCGTTCCCGCTAGGCCTGCAATCGGTGGATAACCCTCGGATGCACCGGAGCGGCGGTGGTTTGCGTTTTGGCAATGGAAGATCTTTCGCCGCCGCCCGGTGATCCGTAACGTTACCCGACTGAAATCCTATCGTATCCTGATACAGCACAATGCGTGAAGGCTGCCACATACTGTTTCGCTCCCCCGGCATCACGATCGAAGAGGCGGCCGAGCTACTTGATCGCACCGGCACCACAATTGACTTTACTGATGACGGTTTCACGCTGGCGACTCAAAACGGCCCTTCCCTACGCATCTTCCGCAGAAATGGCACGACTGTGCTGCGTGACGCGATCCGCCTTGGCGACAACACTGTATATCAAGACTTTCTCGAATCCTGTGACTGCCGCTTCGAGTTAGTGTTTGACGCACTTTCCGCGGTGCGAAATGACGCGAACACGCTAATTGAGACCCAGCTTGCGCTCCAAACGGCAACGAATGGACTGGTCTTCACCACATGGAACCGCGAAATGTCACACCCTGACATCAAGGGACCGAAACCTAAGCAACGCCTCATGATGGCCGGGCGACCGACCCCAACTCACGACGACTATACTGCCGACGACGCCATCCCTTGCCCTGAGTGCGGGAAGCAACTGCGAACCTCAAAGGCAAAGCAATGTTTTCATTGCGGCGCTTCGTGGCACTGACTTGACCCGAAGACGGCGGATAACCAAGCCATTCAAACGGAGCACGGCTTGCAAGTTTTCACAAATGGATACATCACTCTCCGTGCCCGGTGATGGCAACCGTTACCCGACTGAACGGTTTCTATTTCGTACTCACATAATGAAAATGCAAACTGATGCGAACTCTATCTCTGATCCTAACCTTTGCGTTCGTATCCGCCTGCTTAGGCGGAGCTCCAGGCGCGGGCGACTCGTCACCGGTCAGAACCGACCTGCAAAGCCAGGCTGATGGCGCAAAACGGACTTACGGCGGTGCCACCGGAACGGCCGAAGCAGACTCGCGTTTCGCAATCGATCATACGCTTGCACCGAATTCTGAGTCTGCCGCACTTCTTGCTCGTATCGACCAACTTGAACAACGAATATCGATACTCGAAAGCCATTTGGGCGCCTCGCAGAGTTACCCATCTCGTCAGGTCTTGGTCTCACCGGCAACACCAGGATTTGGTCCGGTTTATCGATTAGACCCAATCGAAGAATCCAAGGTTGGCAACGATGCTGAATCAAGTAAACCATTCGAGAAACCAGGGCCTAAGACCCAGGAAGTTTCCCTGGGCCTTCAACAATTCAATTTCAATGGCCAGTGGTTCTATATCGTTCCAGTGGACGATCCACGCCTAGCGGATTAACGACAACCCAACCAACATGCGGGTAACAATGCCGTGCACACGGAGGACGGCATCACGCGTTTACAAATGGAAAATCAACTCGCCGTCCCCGGTGATGGCCGCCGTTATCCGACTAAAATGAATTGCTTTAACCACAACAACGCGGCAGCGGTTGGCATCTGCAAACACTGCAATAAGGCAATTTGCCATGCATGCCTAACAGATACGGGTGACGGCCTGGCATGTACTGACACTTGCCTAGACGCCGTTATTGCCCTCAACGCTCTAATCGACCGGAGTCGCAACACGGCCCCGGTGACGAACGCGAACGCGTATCTATCGCCTGCCTTCGTTGGCGTGATGGGCGTCATCTTCATTGCTGTCGGGCTGGCATCCAGTCGCATCTCTCCGCTTCCAGTCGCGATGTGCATTGCCTTCGTTGCGTATTCGTGTTTTTCGTTTTACAGAGTGCATAAGTGGGTTTCTGCCGCAAATTCCCGTTCACCAATCCGCGACGTCCGCAATCCATCGGACGGATAACCATGGCGTGCACACGGAGCGGGGCTTGCAGGCGGATTTGAAATGGACAACTTTACTCCCCCCGCCCGGTGACGCCGGACGTTAT
>NZ_ANOH01000082.1 GCF_000346505.1 Aporhodopirellula sallentina SM41 | reverse complement strand
TCGCGACGGAATAGGCTTCCTCCCCCGTCGCGCATCCCGCCACCCAAATGCGAACACAATCTAGGTCCGAACGTCCTTCAAAGATCTTCGGCAACACGGACGAACGAAGGTAGTCGAACGCCTCGGGGTCGCGGAAAAACGCCGTGACGCCAATCAACAGTTCGCGAAACAACCGCTGGACTTCGTCTTCTTCTTGACGAAGCATTTTGACATATTCGTCGACATCAGTGAGTCGCAGGATTTGCATCCGGCGTTGAATCCGACGTGCGAGCGTGTTGATTTTGTAGTGCTGGAAATTGTGCTCGGTCACCTCCAACAAACGTTCGGCGATGGCGGGGATGGCGTCTTTGATTTCGGTCCGCCGGGTCTCTCTGACGTCGGAGTGTTCGGTTTCCTCCCAATGAGAAACATAGCGGAGCAGATGCGACGCGATTTCTCGTGGCGGGAGGATATAGTCAGCCACTCCGGTCGTCGCCGCGCTGCGTGGCATGGAATCGTATCTCGCCGATTCCGGATCCTGGGCGATCGTCAAACCACCGTGGTCACTGATGGATTTCAGACCGAGGGTTCCGTCGCTGCCGGTTCCCGACAGAATGACACCGATGCCTTTTTCTCGTTGGTCCTCGGCAACGCTGTGAAAGAAGAAATCGATCGCGGCGCGTGAGCATTGATCGGATTCGTCGCGATGGATGGAGACAAAACCGTTCTTCAGAGCGAGCAGTGTTTTGGGAGGGCAGAGGTAGAGCGTGCCGGGTTTTAGTTTCCGCCGCCCTTCGATTTCGACGATTGGCATTCCCGTCGACTTCGCCAGCAAATCAGGAAGCAGCGATTTTCGAGTGGGATCGAGATGTTGAACAAAGACGATCGCGACCTGGGGGGCATCGCCCAGTCCGCTGAGGAACTCTTGAAAAGATTCCAGACCGCCAGCGGACGCACCGATAGCGACGATGAGTGGCTTTTGCGGTTTGGCATGAGAGGTGTTCGTCATTTTCTAAATCGCGTGAACGATTCGTGACGTGGAGCAAAAAGCAGTATGCAACAAAGGTAACCGGCCGCGTTGCACGGATGGACGAATTGGTAGTGCCCACGCCGATCGGACGTCGGGCGAGGGTAAGACAACCTCATCTACAATCACAGATTCTTGGTTGTCAGCGGCGGTTTGAAGATCCGAAAAAAAACGAACTGCGGGATTGAGACGGTCATTTCGCATGATTGTCCTCTGATATCTGGCCACGCAAACGATCGACTCGTTGTTGGCGTTTGAGGATGAGGTCGTCGCGAGTCACCTCCTGAGTGTACTTGGCGACCATTTTTATCAATTTGGTTTGGTCGATCGGTTTGGAAAGATAATCATCGCAACCTCCGTTGAGGCATCGATCACGGTCACCTTTCATCGCGTCCGCCGTTAAGGCAATGATGGGCCACTGAATCTCAGCGGATCGCAACTGAGCGGTCGCGTGCAATCCGTCGACGTTGGGCATCTGCATGTCCATGACGATCAGGTCAAACGGTTCACCCGCGTCACGTGCAGCGATCGCCACATCGATTCCTCGCTGGCCATCCTCGGCGGTCGCGACCACCGCTCCGGCTTTTTCCAGAAAGTGCTGACTGATGTGACGAACGTCGCGTCGATCGTCGACGACGAGTACGCGGCATGACAGTCGTGGGGTTTCGGGGAAGGGCACGTCTGCCTCGCGGTCTCTAACAACGAGGCTCGGTTTGACCAATTCGATGTCTTCAAACGAGGCGACCGGCAACCGTACAAAAAAGGTGGACCCTTGCTGCGGTTGACTGGTCAGGTCCATCTCGCCGTCCATCATGTGTACCAAACGTTGGCTGATCGCTAGGCCTAGCCCGCTGCCACCGTATTGGCGCGTTACCGACGAGTCGCCTTGTGAGAAGGGCTTGAAGAGACGTTCTTGTTGCTCGCGAGTCATGCCGATCCCGGTATCCTCGATCGCGAACTCGATCATGGGCGGCTGTGAACCGTCGAGAAATTTGACTCGCAGTCGGACTTCACCTTCGTCGGTGAACTTGATCGCGTTGCCAATTAGGTTGATCAGTACCTGCCGCAACCGCGTGGGATCGGTTTGAATCGTGCGAGGCACCAATCCCTCGAAGAGCACGTTGAACTGCACCTTCTTCTCTTCCGCCCGAACCGCCATCAACGATTGCACATCGGCGACGAGTTGTGGAAGAGCGGTCGGTTCGACGTCAACGTCGAGTTTCCCCGCCTCGATTCGCGACAGGTCGAGAATGTCGTTAATCAGTTCCAACAAATGCTCGCCGTTGCGTTTCATGATCAAAACACAATTCCGGTTGTCCGGGTCTTGAAGGTGTCCGAGCAACACATCGGCATAGCCCAAGATAGCTGCCATTGGCGTGCGGATCTCGTGACTCATGTTTGCGAGGAATTCGCTCTTGGACCGGTTCGCAGCCAACGCCATTTGCTCGCTCTCACGCAGGCGGACCTCTTGCTCCTTTCGCTGCGTGATGTCTTGGATGATCGCACTGACGGCGGTCACCTCGATGTCCTCTCCGTCCTGATTGCCGAGCGGATAATAACTCGCCAACCAGGTTCTGCCTTCACCACTGACAGGATGCGTGCCAACGATCTCGACATCCACCACCGGTTCGCCTGTTTCAAAAACACGGTCGTAGTGAGGTTTGATTTGATCTTGGAAGCCGTTGAGGAATTCGTCGGCGCGCCGTCCGATATGTTCTTCTCCCGAAGCGCCGTTGAGCTTCGCGAGCATATCGTTGATTCTGAGAAAGCGATATTCGCGATCGACTAATGACATTCCGACTGGCGCGGACTGGTAGATCAATTCGAGTTCGCGTTTCTGTTCGAGGATTTCGTTTCTCGCGATTCCTAGATTCGTTTCGGCTTGGTGCTGGCCTTCGATATCGCTGATTGTTCCAACCCACTCGATCACGTTGTTCTCGTCGTCCAACACCGGCACAGCCTCGGCCACAAATTGGTGCCACTCTTGATTTGCGGCACTCCAAATCCGGCCGGTTGCCTGATACTTCGTCTGTGTCGTGGATGCTTGGTTCCACTTCCGCAACAACTCGTCACGATCCTCTTCGTGGATGACCTTCACCCAACCGAAGCCTTTGAGTTCCTCCCACGATTGGCCTGTGTAGCGAGACCATGACGCCTGCGGACTGGTGAACTTGCCTTCCGAACTCGCTGTCCAGACGATGCTGCGGGTTCCTTCGATCAACGCTTGATGGCGCGCGTTCGCGGCAAGCAATTGACGCTCGGTGTGGGTACGTTGTTCGACCTCGGATTCCAAACGATCGATCGTTGCCGTCAACGATGGTAACTGCATGACGCCGGGCAGATTCTTGATAATCACGCCGAGAGTTACCCACGAAACGATCGCGGTAAACAGTTTGGCGAGTCCGCTGATTCGATACACCGGCGTCCAAAATATGGCCGCCTCGATCATGTGCGTGACCCCGCACGCGACGATGAAGGCCGCGAAGAGATAGATGATCCTCGGAAGGATGATGTCTTTGCGGGTGCGGACGAAGTAAATCAGCGACAACGGAATTCCGAAGTACGCCGCCCCGATCGCGATGTCGGAAACGACATGCAGCCACCCTAGAAATTCCGACCAATTGCCACAGTACCATCGGGGCGGAAAATCGGAGGTGTCGAATAGTTTTTGGAAGAACTCCGGCATCAAGCGTGTACCTCACGCTCAGCGATCGCTTCGGCGAGAAACCGCTCGAGTTCGACTTTCTCGTAGTAGCGATACCCGGTGACGGGGTGGCGCCGAGGGACCAGTCGCCCGGATTTGTCCCAGTTTCGCAGCGTTTCCGCCGAAACACCGAGGAATTTGGCTGCCAGACCGACACGAATCAAGCCATCAAAGGAGGTCTGAACTTCGCTCAACGCCATCGAATCGTCTCCCTTGCAAACCTTACAAACTCCAAAGTGGCATCAAATTGAACGCGGTCGACTGCGTTGGTCAATAAGCCAAATTCAAATCGCACCGATGGCGAGGCACCGGCCGCGAATGAGCCGATGCGAAAACGTTCAGGTCGGGGGCAGGGGCGGGGCTGGCCGCTGACGACCCGGTCCGTTTCCACGGAATTGTTTGTTCGAACGTATTCGCTCTGGAATCGTTTTTGGTTCTTTCGAGCGGTTTTGGTACAATCCACATCCCCCGTGCCTCAAAAGGATGTGGCATAGCAGTTGCACCGCCGGCGTGTACGACGTAACACTCGGGCGGCGAGCGGCTCTCATGCCGGGAACCTGACCAGACGAAACGCCGGGATTGCTGGGCTCCACGTGAGTTGAATCAACCCCGGTGAAGTCAATGCGAGAACGGAACTCTCTTGTCCAAGCCATGTATGGAGACAATCGCGATGGGAACGACGATTCAAGGCCAATCTCAAACACATCGTTTCCCCAATCTCGGAGCGGTGATCGAGGTGAAGCGTCCTGACGATCACCTGCCCGTTGTCGATGCTCAGATGCCGGCCGATCTGCTCAGCGGCGAGTTTGATGTCACGCGGTGGCCGTCAACGCAGGTTGCCTGTCTGTCAGACGAAGAACGCTCGAAGAAGCGACATTACATCTGCAATCAACTCCACATCGTTTCCATGTCGCTGGACTTGCTTCAGTGCGCGATCGCAGACGGCGACGTAGATGATTTCGAGCAAACGCTCGGTATCGCGATCGCGTCGATGGGCATTCTCGAAACGCTCGCCACGAAGTAGCTATAGCGAGCTCGAGTGAGTTTGGATCAGGCCGACTCGACGTTTCGACGTTCACCTTGAGTGACGATGAACCAAGTCTGCCTCTCGACATCGCCTTTCGAGCTGGTTTTGCGAAACGGCACGCTCTTTGCGACTCCTCTTGGTTAGCACGACGAAACTCTTCGTGCCCAATCAAACACCACAATGGAGAATCAATATGAGCTTGGAAACCAAAACTGACCTTAACGAAACTACGATCAACAAACTTCAGAAACTGATCCGTGCCAACATCGATTCCTACAACGGGTTTCATGAATCGGCAGAAGAGTTGAGCGACCAAAAACTCTCGACTCTCTTCCGCAGCATCGGTGACGAACGTTCGGCGATGGCGAGCGAGCTTCAACAGCACGTCGAGTTCAACGGCAAAGAAGCCGAAGATGACGGAAGCGTCGCGGCGAAGACTCACCGAATTTGGATCAACATTCGAGGGAAGTTGAACGGAGGCGATCCTCATGTCATCTTGATCGAAGCGGAACGTGGTGAAGATCACATCAAGGAAGCTTACGAAGACGTGCTCAAGGATACCGCGGGCAGTGCCATGAACGATGTGCTGTCGGCTCAGTACGCCAAAGTCAAAGCGGGCCACGACAAGATCCGCGACCTTCGCGACGCGTATGCGAAGAAATAAACGCACCGCTCAGCGATAGTTCCGATCGCTGAAACGTTCGTGCTGACTCCTGTCAACAAACCCTCCTCGGTGAAAAGATGAATCAATTTACGAAAGCGACTCGCATCCATTTGTTTGCGGTCATGCTCATTAGCGGGGCCGTTCTTTGCGGTTGCGACAACAAGGAAACGGTTCTCGACGTCGACACGCCGGATGGCGGGGTGGAGGTGCAGCGTGATCTCGATAACGGCGAGCTATCGGTTGACGTAGAAGACTAATCGCCTATCCGAAGGCACATCAGCCGGTTGGTGTTCGCCGCCGTTGCATATTAGCAACTGTGGTCAACGCCAGCCGGCTGTTTTCTTTGCAACGTCTTTGGGTAGGTTCATCTTCGGCATCCTCTTCTTTGAAATATCGGTTCCATGTCCGAACATCATTTCGATTTCGTCGTGCTCGGCAGCGGCCCAGCGGGTTCCACGGTAGCCACCAAGCTCGTCGAGCAGGATCATTCGGTGGCGATGATTGAGACGCGAGAGTTCGGAGGAACATGCGCACTGCGCGGATGCAATCCGAAGAAGGTCTATGTCAACGCGGGTGCGTTGATCGACCGGGTTCGTCGGAGCGAGGGCAAATTAGTCGTCGGATCAGACGGCGTTAAGATTGACTGGGGGAAATTGCTTCAGTTCAAGCGAGAGTTTACGGAGCCCGTCCTGGAGAAGACAGAAAAGTCCTATCAGTCTTCGGGCATCCAGACTTTTCAGGGTACTCCGAGTTTTGAGAGCCCCACATCAATTGTTGTCGGCAGCGAACGGATCGCCGGCGAGAAGTTCATCGTTGCCACGGGGGCGACCCCGGTGCCTATCGACATTCCAGGGGCAGAGCACATCACCACGAGTGATGACTTTCTCGAACTATCCGAACTGCCCGAACGAGTCGTCTTCATCGGTGGTGGTTACATCTCGATGGAATTCGCTCACGTCGCCGCGCGGTGTGGGAAGCACGTGACCATTGTTGAACGCAATGAACGCGTTTTGTCTGGTTTCGATCCCGATTTGATTGATCTGTTAACTCAGTACTCGAAGAAACGTGGGATTCACTTTCGACTCGGAGCGTCGCCTGCATCGATCGCGATTGCGTCGGGCGAAGGCGACGGTCGCCGTTATCGTTTGGAGATGGACGATGGTCCGGACATTGATGCCGGTTTGATCGTCCACGGTGCCGGACGCGTGCCGAACATCACCGGGCTCGGACTATCGAAGGCAGGAATCGAGTTCAACGACCAGGGCATTTTGGTAGACGAAGGTTTTCAAAGCGTATCGAATGAAAACGTCTATGCCGCGGGTGATTGTGCGGCGACGGGCAAACCGCGGCTGACCCCGACTGCGAACGAAGAAGCCCGGATTGTGGTGGAGAACTTGCTCGAATCGGGCGGGGATCAAAGAGCTGATTACGGGGCGATTCCCAAAGTTGCTTTCACGACGCCCGCAATCGCCGCGGTGGGGATGAGCGAGGAGGAGGCACGTGAGTCACACGATGTCGACGTCCGCGCGGACGACATGTCGAGTTGGGGGAGCGTGCGGAAAACGGGTGACGCGGTAGCCGGCTATAAGATCTTGGTCGACCGTGAGAATGATCAAGTGCTCGGTGCCCATTTGCTCGGCCCGTCCGCGGAAGAAACGATCAACTTATTCGCGTTGGCGATGAAGTTTGGACTGACCGCGACGAATATCAAATCGACACTCTTCGCGTTTCCAACGTCCGCCGCCGATGTCCGCTCGATGCTGTAAGCGGCCTCGCTGAGAAGCCGCTTTTGGACATGACGTTTATTCGCTTCTCATTCGATCGGTTCTCGGTCGATGCTCGCGTCCACGTTTTCCGCTGCACGGTCGATCGATTGGGCCGCTTTGTCGACCGCCTCTTTTGATTTCTCGACAACGGTAGAGGTGTCTTGTCGGACCTTGTCCGTGTCGACCTGAATTGTCGGATCGCCGGACGGGGAGCTGAACCTCAGCCAACCGATCAGCACAAGAACGAGAACGAGAACAGCAACAATCACTAACGCACGCATCGTGTTTCTCTTAACGGGGGTGTTCAAAACCTATCGGATGACTTGGCAGCCGGAGTCAGCCGCATTGCCGGGCGTGGTGAGTAGGGACAACCGGAGCGAATGCCCGGTCGCGGATCCTGCACCATGCATTTCGGAAAACCATGCATTTCGGATAGGTCTGATGGGGACTTGTTATGGAAGACGCAGCGTTCACGATCGCCGAAGAATGTTTTTCATTCCGACAGGTGCGAAGCGACGCCACGACAACGTTGCTGACGCAACTGGCGTACCGGCATGCGTCCGTCTTCCCGCCGACGATCGTTCGGACTTCTTTTCGATCGGTACGAGTTTTGCTTTCACTCGGTAACGCAGCGGCGTCGATGTGGACTTGTCCGCTTTGATGAAACGCCGTTTCCTCGATGTCTCATGCGTGAGGCAGCGTTTTTCGTCGCCAAACCCGCGAAAGAAATGATGGATATTCCTCAGATCG
>NZ_ANOH01000081.1 GCF_000346505.1 Aporhodopirellula sallentina SM41 | reverse complement strand
GTCGATTCGACCAGGTTCACGTCGGCTTCGACGATGTCGACAATGCGATCGACGACGAGACCGAAACTCTGTCCGTCTTCGGAGTAGACGACGACTTGATTGGTTTGTTCGACTGCGTTGACATCGCCGGTCGCGTCGGATTCCATGCTCATCGTCATCGAACGTGAACTGGAAATTCCCAGGATCGACGCCATGTCGATCAGAGGTAGGATTTCGCCTCGGTACTGGATCACGTTTTGCCCATTGGCTTCTTCGATCAGGTGATCGGGCACCTGTTCGAGACGTGCGACCTGCGACATGTGCATGGCAATTTGGCGTTTCGGTCCGATGCCGAGCACGAGCAACGATTGCAACTTGGCGGAGTTCGCGTTGGTGTTGTCATCGGACTTTCTTGGGTTGCGTGCACCACCGCTCTGCAGCACGCGGCCACGCTGTGCGATGCCGGGCACGTCGAGGATCAACGCGACGCTGCCGTCACCGAGGATGGTCGCGCCGGAGTAAACCGGAATCTCTTTGATCTGTTCGCTGAGTGGTTTGACGACGATCTCTTCGGTGTCGTTGATGGCCTCGACGATCAGTCCGAATTGTTGGTCTTCGGCTCGCAGGACGACAATGTTGATCGCTTCGGAGTCGTTTTCGTCGGACGCTTCCTTGGCGGGTTTGCCGAGGATGCTGCGAAGGTCGGCCAGCGGCAGCAGTTCGCCGCGAAGCCGATAAACCGGAGCGTCTTGAATCCATTCGATCTTGCTAGTCGCCTGCTCGCCTTCGAGTCGGACGAGTTCCATCAGATTGACCTGTGGAATGGCAAAACGGTTCTCGGCACATTTCACCAAGAGGGCCGGGATGATGGCGAGCGTCAACGGGATTTTGATCCGCACCGTGGTGCCGAGGCCCGAGTGACTCTCAAGATCGAGGGTGCCACCGATCTTTTCGATGTTGGTTTTGACAACGTCCATGCCGACGCCGCGTCCGGAAACGTTGGATACCTTTTCCGCGGTCGAGAACCCGGGAGCGAAGATCAGGTTGCAGATCTCTTGCTCGTCCATCGAATGAGCTTGTTGCTCGGTGATGATGGACTTTTCGATCGCCTTGGCGCGAATCCGGTCGACGTTGAGCCCCGCACCGTCGTCGCAAATTTCGATGTTGACCTGGCCGCCCTCGTGAAAGGCGCGAAGTATCAAGCAGCCTTCTCGGTCTTTGCCGTACGTCTCGCGTACGTCGGGGGCTTCGATGCCGTGGTCGACGGTATTGCGAACCAAGTGAGTGAGCGGATCCTTGATCGCTTCGATGATCGTTTTGTCGAGTTCGGTTTCTTTGCCCTGCATTTCGATCCGCACTTCTTTTTCGCAGATCTGTGCGAGGTCGCGAACCAACCGTGGGAATTTGCTCCACACGTTTCCGATCGGTTGCATCCGCGTCTTCATGACGCCTTCTTGCAGTTCGCTGGTGATCAGGTTCAGGCGTTGGGAGGTAGTGCTGTATTCGTTGTCATCGAATCGCTCTGCGAATTGCAGCATTTGGTTGCGGGCGAGCACCAATTCACCGACTTGATTCATCAACGTGTCGAGCAAGCCGACGTCGACGCGAATGGAAGTCTCGGCCGGTGACGAATCGCTGCCGATCGATGCGGGAGGTTTCGCGTTGGCGGAGGGTTGTGGTGTTGGGGCGGGCTTCTGGTCCGGTGCAGGTGTTGGTACCGGTTCAGGGTTGGCTTCAGCGACGGGAGCCGATTCGGGAGAGTCGTTGCCGGCCTCTTCTTTCACGAGTTGGTCGACCGCTTCGGTTGCTTGGTCGAGGTTGCTCTCGGAAGATTCGACGACCTGATCGTTGCTCGCGTCGTCGGCCGATTCCGCGTTGCCGGCCGGGGCTTCTGGCGACGCTTCACCGCCTGAGAGGATTCGATCGAGTGCGACGATCTTTTCCGACACGTCCATGTCGTTGGAAACTTCGATACAATCGAGTAGTTCTTTCAATCCATCGGTTGCTGACAGCAATGTGCTGACCACTTCGACGGTCGGAACGACTTCGCGGTTGCGTATCTTGTTAAGAACTTCCTCTTCGCGGTGGGCGAGCGACTCGAGAACAGGCAGACCGAGGAAGCCGGCGGCACCTTTGATCGAGTGGATGGCGCGAAAGACATGGTTGACGAGATTCAGGTCGACGTCGGCGCCCTGCAATTCCATCGTCAAGAAGTCTTTCTCGATATCGCCAAGGTGTTCTTGCGATTCGATCACGAAGTCTTTGATTAGCTCTGCATCTTCAATATTCACGGTGTTTTCTTTTTCCCCCGGTGAAGGTCTCGCCCGAGCCGGATGCGTGGATGGGTGCGTGTCGGATTGGGTGAATGCCAGCGTGTGGCGTTCGCTCGGACACTTGTTATGTAACCTGCGAAAGATATGCAGGTCGGGCAGAACTTTTGGCCGCGATCGAGGTGATCAAACCTCGGCTCAACGTTGAACGGTTCGATGTCGCTGCTGACGGAAAGTGATCAGGGGTGATCGATTCGAAACTGTCCAAACTGATCGGGTGGGCGTGTTTTTCACCCCGAGTCGCTACTGCAATAGAAGGTTGCAGATTGAGCGTGGCCGGCTTCGGTTTGAGCGTTTCTGTCGGGAGAAGACACGACGAAATGTCGCACCCGTTGAGATGGGAACGTGGTTACAAGGATTGATCGCACTGGGGCATGCTCATCTCTTGCGGCGGGTTCTATCCCACCGATTCTCGTCGCACGTCGGCGTCATGTAGCCGATCCTATTAGTAGACATCTGAAGACTGCTTTTCCCGACGCAAACCGTTCGGAGGGAAAGCACCAGGGAAGAAAACGCAAATTCCCGTCCGTTCGGCCCTGTTCCGGTTGGGGGATGGACCAAGCGACGAGTTTTCAGAGTTAGATGAAACGTGGCAGCTAAACCGTGCCGGATGCGAACGACGGCAGATTTCAGAGACGTCAGAGATATGAAAAAGTGGTTGACAGTCAGCGAAGGCGCGGAGCGACTCGGGGTCAGCGCCTCCACTTTCAAACGGTGGTGCAGTCGGCATGAGATTGATCTCGAGAGGACGCCCGGTGGCCATCGCCGAATTTCGCAGTCCAACCTTGAGCAATTGGTGCAGGAGATTGGTACTGAGCCGCAGCGCCGATCTCGCGGCGATCTGTCGGACTCGTTAGCGACGGCCAATATCTTGGCGTTGCTGAAGACCAGGAAAGCGACCGACCTGAGAGACCTCGTTCTCGAAGCCTGTCGTGACCAGACCGACATCACCACGGTTCTCGATCATTCACTCGCTCCCGCCATGTGGCAGGTCGGGACCTTGTGGCAACGTGGTGAGTTGCAGGTGTATGAAGAAAGAATGTGCACCGAGACCATGATGAACGCCCTGGATCTGTTGTCACCCTTTTTCCAGACCAATGAGCGGCACGCGATCACGGCAGTGGGCGGATGTTTGCACCAAGGTTCGGATACGCTTGCGTCGAAGTTTGTTTCGTTGAGTCTGAACAGCATCGGTGTTATGGCTTGCGATCTCGGTCCTCGGTTGCCTGCCGAGGAACTCGCCGCGGCAGCGACCGCGCTGGACACACGCATCGTGTGGAGCACGAATACGCACTGGGATGATCGCACCGACACCTTGTCGAACTACCAAAACCTGCACCGGAATCTGAACCCGGACACCTATCTCTTTATCGGAGGTGGTGGGCTGAGTTCGTCTGCCCGCAAGTCACTCGATTTTTGTGAGTTCTTCGAGACGCTCGGAGAGATGGCATCGTTCGTCAAGCGAGTCGTGCTCAACCAAACTACCGTTGAGAAAACACAGAGCGTCAGCTATCCGCAATACCGCCAAGACAAAGTGTGGCCCCCGGCGAGGGTCTAACTCCCGGTGGGACGTTTACAGGGCTGCTCTGGATCGCGAGGCGATATCGTCTTGGTTGAGGTGGCAAGAGTGTATTTAGGAATGCTGTGGCCGATGTCGCCTGACGTCGCGGGCTTGATTGCTCGCGAAGTCACCGACAGGAATCGGACACATTATCTTTCCAGACGCTTTCGTTTTGTCTGTCGTCGTTTCAGGTAATGGATCTTGTTGAAGATCCTGCTGCATGAGGATCTTTAACAAGATCCACTACGGTTTCTCGAAAGGCAAGCTGCGTCGGAATACTAGTTTTCCGAGGGAAGTTGACCTGGTTTGAGAATCGGGAGCCCGTCCCAAATCTTGTATTCGTTGGCGCCACGTTCGATCTTTTGAAACGGGCCAGGTTTGCGAGCACCTTCGGTCGACAGGGACTCTCCGAAGAAGTCGTGGGTGACGTTCTCGCGTACCGTCGCTCCAACGCTCGCTGGATCAAACGGCATTTCTATCCGCAGGTGTTGTGTTTCCGGTGTGTACGCAACGTTGATGCCGGTTTGCAGAACACTGTTTGCGTCGTTGCGTTGATCGTGCGTTGCCCAAAAAGCTTTCCATTGATCGAATGTGAGGCGGGCTTTCGGGGTCTTTTCTTTTTTGCGAGGGCGGATTGAAGCGATCCCGGTGGCTGTCTCGCCGAGATCCTTGTTGACGAGAGCGAAGAATTCGTCCGCTGTCCATGGGGACGGTTTGTCCGCGGACGCGTTGACGAGGAAGTCGCGTTCGTTGGATGTGGTGTCGTAGACGTTATGGTCGAGACGTTGTGGGCCGCCGCGATGGGAAGGGTAGTTGATGTCCATCATGCGTCGATGGGACACAAATAGGTTGTTGAACAATGAGTGTTGATACGTTCGTGTCCGCGCGGTGACCTGATAGATGTACGCCCCCTGGCCTTTCGAATCACTGGCGGGACTGTTGGCGACTAGGTTGTGCATGAACGTTGCGCCGGATGCGTCGTGCACATAGTATTGGTGAAGATGATTGCCAACGAGGATGTTGTGGTCGACGAAGGCGGAGTCCCAGGATTGGTCGCTCATCTCGAGAAAGATGCCTTTGACCCCGTTGTTGACGACGACGTTTCGAGTCACGCGGGCGCCGGGGAACCGATTGTCGAGCCAGATCCCGTCATTGAGCGGGTTGTCGGCGACATAGTTGTGCTCAATCAAACCGTCGCGAATCCCATGACATTTGATTCCGGCGTGTTCGTAACGCTTGTTGCCGATGAATCTGAGGGTGTTGTTTCGCATGATCACGTTGTCACGGATGGTGACCCGTATACTTTGTGCGCCAAACGCGCCGGCGGCTCCGTTGTCGACGAGGTAGTTTGATTCGATCAGGTTGTCGGCACCCATTTCGTCCGATGTCGGTTTGCGAGTCCCGGCGACCGGTTTTTCGTTGTTGCCGCCTCCGAAACCGAAATCAATTGCCGCTGTGTTGGCATAGCGGATCATGTTGTTGCGGACGATCCAGTGATGCCCACTACGCAGTCCCAACGCACCGGCCTGGGCCCATTTGGGCGTGTTCCAAAAGTTGGTCGGATAGTTGTTGCCGCAGTGTTCCATCACAAACCCTTCCACGGTGATGTAACCGAGGCCGAGCGTGTGGGGGGCGAAGATTCGTCGTCGGGTAGTGATCTCGACGGTTTGTTCGTTGGGCGAGAGGGCACCGAAGTGCACATAGATACGGTCTTGCTCTTCATCGTACGTCCACGTTCCGGGTTGCTTCTCAACTTCTTCGAGAAAAGGAGCTTGGGTGAGTGGTTTCCCGTTGAGGATGATTTGACCGCAGTTGTAGCTGAGCGTCGGATCGCCATATCCGAAGCGATCTTTTTCGGGTTTGCCTTGGCGGTTGTATGGCGTTGACGCGAGCGGGACGCGGAACGGATTGTGGCTGTCGATGTAGGCATCGTCATCGAACAAGGCGGCGTCCGGCGTCGCATAAAAAACTCCGGCGGAATGTTCCTGCCATTTCGGCGACCAAAGCTCGGAACCTTTTAAGAACACCTTTCCCAGTGATTCACCGCGGTAGGTGATCGGTTTGCCGGGGAGTCCACCGCGGGGTGGGGAGACGCGTTCACGGTAAACGCCCGCGCGGACGAGAATCGTGTCACCTGGCATTGCTGCCTCGGCCGCGCGAGAGATTGTGCGGAACGGTTGCTCGGAATTGCCTGGCGACTGGTCGTCACCTGCAACGGAGACGACGTAGGTTTCGGCGTGGAGCGAATCGAGGTTCGAACCCAACAGGCCGACTGCCAATAGAACGGCAGCCGGTGCAATGAGGTGGTTGCGCATGTTTAATCGTGGTCACGCGACGCATCAGGGCGATGCACCGCGTACGACCGCGTGTAGGTGGGAAGGGTGGACGGCGGGAAACGCTCGCTGAGCAAACGTTTGGGATGGTTGGCAGGAAGGAAGGAAGGAAGGAAGGAAGGAAAGGTGGGTGAGCGAAAGGGGAAGGGCGAAAGGGGGGAGGGCGATGAGCGGACGCTATCGAACATTCGGTGTCAGTCGGATTGCCTGGCCGCCTTGAGCGGTGAGTTCAATCGCGATCGTAGATGAAGCATCGACGGGCGTTTGCGTGACTCGCACTTTGGTTCGGGTGTCCATCGTCGGGTCGTCGATGTATCGGTGTGCGATATACTGCTCGTCTTTGGGCAGGAAGTCGAGGTTGAGATCGAGCGTCCGGTCGGTGCGGCTGTTCATCGCGCCGATGAACCAATCGTCGCCTTTGCGTCGGGCGATCAGAACGTAGTGGCCAACCTTGCCTTCGATCACACGCGTTTCATCCCACGATGTTGGCAATGCGTCAAAGAACGCGAGTTCGGGTTCGTCACCGATCACCGAGTAGGAGGCTTCCGGTTTGGCCGTTTTGCGTGGGAGGTCGTACCAATACAAATACTGCCACGGACTGTAGATGCAAACCGCTTTGGCGAGTTGGTACGCATGGGTTGCATTCTCGTCGACTCGCGACGCGTAGTAGCAGATTGTGTTGTCTGCGGGACCGCAAATCGATCGGCTAAAGAGAAGCGTCAGCGTGTCGACGTTCGTCGGCGATGTCTCGTCGCCACCGATGCCTTCGACCGTCATTAGGTTGGGGTAGGTTCTTTCGAAACCGGTCGGGCGATACTCATCGTGAACGTCCACCATCAGTTGATGGTCGGCTGCCTTCTGAATCGCGTCATGCAGCCATGCGGTCCATTGTTGCGACCCGACGTTTACGAAGCCGTATTTGATCCCGGCGATGCCCCAGGATTTGTAGAGTGGCAAGATTTCGTCGAGCTGTTTTTCCAACGCGCGGCGGTTCACGTACACAATGACTCCGACGCCGCGTTCTTTGGCGTAATCGATGACTTCCTTCAACGCGAGTGGGCCGGGCGAGCGTTTGGGATCGACCGTGATCGTCGTCGCATCGGACGCGTCGTCGTACTCATGGCCGTACCAACCGGCGTCGAAGTGAATGAATCCCATGTTGTGTTCGACGGCAAAGTCCACCGCGGCGATTCCACCTCGGGTGGTCAGCGACATTTCGCGTAAGACTGTGCCCGGTTTGATCCACGACGTGTCTTCAATGGCACATGGTTCGTTGAGGTTGAGCAGGAGGTGGTTGTTTTCAATCAAACCACCGACACGGTCGGCGACCATCACAAATCGCCAAGGCGTTGAGGCGGGCAGATCCAAATCCGCTGGACCGTGCAGAGCACTCACCACACCGATACCGGCAGAAGCACCTGTCGATTGAGGTGATGGATCGGGTGAGGAATTGCGAGCGGTCAGTTCCATTCGCTCGATCGGTGCAAACTTCATCCGGGCATAGTCAACCAAGCCGGCTTCGCCGATCGAGATGAATAGATCGTCGGCGGCTTGCATCGTCAGAGGACGCTCACAGCCCGATCGGACTTTGCTAAGTCGAGATTCCTTGTAGTGAGCCTGAGCTTTGTAGGCGACCCATGTCCTATGGTCCGCGGCGAAGCGGAATTCGCTTTGCTCTCGGTTGATTCTGATCCGTTGGCGACCGTCCTGCTCAGGAAATGCGTAGCGGAAAGCCAGCCCCTCGTCGAACGCGCGGAACGTGATCTTAACGTCGAAAGGCGAGTCGCTTTGCGTTTGAAGGTTGAGGGTTACTTCGTTGTAGTGGTCTCGGACTTCGCTTCGTTCGCCGCACACCGTTTTCCAGGTTTCGTCATGGGACCGGCGAGTGACATCGCGAACGGTTACGCCTGTCGACTTGGGGGCGTTGTCGATTTGTAGACCGAGTCGCGACGGAGTAATGACCGGTCGACCGTTCCAAGAGACGCGGTAGTGAACCAGGTTCGCGACGTCACCGTTCTCGCTCACGTCGATTTCAGCGTGGAGCCGCCCGTCTGGCGATTTCAGCTCGATCGCCATCGCGGGACGCAAAAGGGCCACGAATGCGACTGTGATGCTGAGCCGGATCCAGAACGAGTATCGAGGAGAGTTGATCATGGAGTTGGTTTGCGAGGGACGGGGGGCTGGTTCCGAGAACGGCGGCACGCCGCCGACGATTGAGGTTCAGGTAAAAAGGGGGCAAACACGGTTGGTTGAGGCGGGGGCACGGCTGAGGTGCCCGCGAGCGGAATGGCGGCGTGGATGACGCGGATCGGTGGCGTGGTGGCAGGTAGCGGTGGGGATCCTACCGTCATGTTTGTCGGTGGATGGGCTAGAGGACTTACTGCCGCTCGATGCCGTTCTGTCCGCACAAATTTGCAAAAAGTTGCCGGCCGCTCGGTGTGACGCGGTGGTTGCTGGGAGGTGAATCGGCGGCGAGATGGCAGCGAGATGGCAGCGGGAACGCAGCGGGAACGCAGCGACTGCGAACTGGGATTACCAATACGGAAGGAAACGTCCGGTTCGTTTCGTGTATTCCTCGTACTCGGGAAACCGTTCACGCAGGAGGGCTTCTTCGATCCGAGACTTTTGGACGACGACGGCCACGAGCACCAGCCAAAAGAGGATTTTCCACACCGAAACGGACGCCACGACAAACCCCAAACAAAACACGACCACGGCGGTGTACATCGGATGCCGGATGATTCGGTAGGGGCCCTTGGTTACCAGCCTGGCATCGGAACGCAGAGCCGGCGAGACGGTGATCTTCGTCAATCCAAACGACAGCCACGCCCAAACGCCCAGGCCGGCACCGATCAAGATCAACGCGATCGCGGGCGTTGATTCGGTGACCCCGGTGGCGGTCAGGACCAACGTTGCCGCCGCGAGGAACTGCAGCAAAACGAGGACTCGGTGAAACATTCGGGATCGCATTTCGATGAGCGAGTGACAACGGTCCGATGGCCGGCCTCCGGTGCGGTGTCCCGATTAGGGGAAAGGCTCGGTCGGCAAAGCGGCTTGAGGGCGAATCAGCCGCCCATCGCTCGTGGGGCGGGGTTCGCAGGCGACGATTGTGTCGCAATCGGATAATCTACTCGATCCGTTGATGGCGTTTGCTGCCAACTCTTTATTTGTCTCTCCAGCCTCAATCAGGGAACTATCGTCATGTCGGTCAAGCGAGTCGGAATTCTCACCGCCGGGGGGCTGGCCCCCTGCCTTTCGTCCGCCATTGGTGCCTTAATCCAGTCGTACACCGAGAAGGCCCCCGAGGTCGAAATCATCTGTTACCGATCTGGGTACAAAGGTCTCTTGCTCGGCGACAGCTTCATGGTGACGCCGACCATTCGAGAGAACGCAAAGGTACTGCACGAGCACGGCGGCAGCCCGATCGGCAACAGCCGCGTGAAGCTGACCAATGTCGCCGACTGCGTCAAACGTGGACTCGTTCAAGAGGGCCAGGATCCGTTGCAGGTCGCCGCGGAACGGTTGCAATCAGACAAGGTCGACGTGCTGCACACGATCGGTGGGGACGACACGAACACCACGGCTGCTGATTTGGCGGCTTACCTGGCGACCAATGACTACGCGTTGACTGTTGTCGGATTGCCCAAGACGATCGACAACGACGTGATTCCGATCAAACAAAGTCTCGGTGCGTGGACGGCAGCGGAGAACGGTGCGAAGTTTTTCGAGAACGTTGTTTCCGAACACAACGCCAACCCTCGTATGCTGATCGTTCATGAAGTCATGGGACGCAATTGCGGATGGCTGACCGCGGCAACGGCGGTCGCGTACCGCGAACGACTCGACAAGATGAATTTTGTCCCCGAGATCGGTCTGTCGCGGGAACGTCGTGAAGTGCATGGCGTTTATATCCCAGAGATGCACTTTGATCTCGAGCACGAAGCCAAACGGCTCAAGGCGGTGATGGACGAACACGACTGTGTCAATATTTTCATCTCTGAAGGTGCCGGCGTGGAAGCGATCGTTGCCGAGATGGAATCACGTGGCGAAGAAGTTCCACGGGATGCGTTCGGCCACTATAAACTCGACGCTGTGAACCCAGGTAAATGGTTCGGCAAACAGTTTGCTGCGATGCTCGATGCCGAGAAAACCTTGATCCAAAAGAGTGGATACTACTCGCGAGCGGCCGCGGCCAATGAGAAGGACATTGCGTTGATCGCGCGTTGTGCCGAAAAGGGCGTTGAGTGTGCTCTCGCGGGAATCGGCGGCGTTATCGGAGAAGACGAAGAACGCGGCGATGAACTGCGTGCGATTGAATTCGATCGCATCAAAGGCGGCAAGCCGTTCGACATCGACGTGCCTTGGTTCGGCCAGTTGTTGTCAGATATCAATCAGCCGAAGAATGAAGCGGTCGAAACCGCTCACGCGTAGCACACCGTTGCTGTTTGAGTTTTCACCAGACGATGTTCCGCATCGTCGACGTCCTGTTTAGTAGGCCGGACCAAGTGTAGCGCCGTTCTGGCATT
>NZ_ANOH01000080.1 GCF_000346505.1 Aporhodopirellula sallentina SM41 | reverse complement strand
TTGATATTAACGCTGGCGTAGGCCAGCTTGATCGAGTTTAACGCTCCGGGAGTGTGTTACTCCCGGAGCATCTTGTTAGTGTTTTGAGTTTCGTGTTCTAGGAGAATAAGTAGATGTTAAAAAACGTAGCTTTGGCGACCTTGCTGGTTGCCATATTAAGCGGTAGTGCGAAGGCGGATCTATTGATTTCAGGTCAAGTCAAGGACTTCACTGCTCAGGGAAGTTACACCCTGGAGGTCTATGCGACTGGCGTCGGCCAATTCGAAGAGATTTTCAGTTTCACACAATTTATGGATTTGGCGCCTGTTGGCGGAACGTTGACCAACTGGCAGGCAAATGCTGCGATTGAGGATTCGAGTTTCCAAATTGGAGCGGCCGGTAACCCATCCAACATCATCGGGATCGGCGGTTCCAGTGATTCTTTGGGTGTGGGCGATGGCTTGGGTGTTAACGTCGGTCAACAGGTCACGTTGGGGACATTGACCTTCAATGCGAGCAACGACGGAGTGCTCGAATTCTTAAATGGTGTTGATATTAACGGACCGAATCCACCGCCGGTATTTCAAGAGGTTGAATACAGCGGAATCGGTGGGACAAGTGACCCTATCACTTTCGTGTTTGACCCGAGCAGCCCAGCTCTAACAGCGACAGCAGTTCCAGAACCATCGTCGTTGGCCGCTCTTGGCGTCCTCGGCTTGGTTTCGGGGGCGATCCGTCGTCGTCGTAAAGCTGCCAAAGCTTAAGTGACGTTTGTGATTTGCTGATTCAATGAATTGTCCGCCGGGAGGCCATCTCCCGGCGGACGTTCGTTTTCTAGTGTCGGTGACCATGTTCGGTAAATGTTTCGACGGTGTTTCTACCTGCCAAATTCATCTCGCTGTACGCAATCGAAAACGTGGGTGTCACCAAT
Source organism: Aporhodopirellula sallentina SM41 (assembly GCF_000346505.1). Classification (GTDB taxonomy): domain Bacteria; phylum Planctomycetota; class Planctomycetia; order Pirellulales; family Pirellulaceae; genus Rhodopirellula; species Rhodopirellula sallentina. The sequence continues at coordinate 4,520 of NZ_ANOH01000080.1, read as the reverse complement.
CCGCGGTCCGAGGCGGCGGAAGATTACTTGGCCGTTCGCTCCGCAAACGTTCGTTCTTTCTGGCGATCGTTTCTAGAGCAAGCGTCCACGCAAGCGTGTCGTTGCCGCGTGAGCTTTCATGTGGATTTGTTGCTCGCTAATCGAGTCGCATGCGTTCGCGCGTCGATCCTCGTGCGAGGATTCACGGTTTCTATAGCGAGCCGTTCTGTTGCTCGTCTTTGTTTCATTGGTTTTATAATACAGTTCGGACTTATTGATGTTTCGTATTCCAGGACGTGAATCGTCATCTCGTCGTCGTTCCCGCGTCTCGAAAAACCGCAACCGACGAGCCGCGCTTTTTCAATCGCTCGAAGACCGACGTTTGCTCGCCGCACTCCGCGTTGCGACGTATAACGTTTTGCAAGGCAGTCCGAACACATCGACCGAACAAGGCTATTACAGCACGATCCTGGAAGCGATCGGCAACGAATCCAAGGCCGGCGTGCAGCAGCCGATCGACCTGCTCGTGCTGCAGGAAACAAATTCCAACTCGGTCAACAGTATCGAGAATATTCTTGATTCACTCTACGCGGACGACTACGCAACCTACGTGACTCCGTCGTACTCGGGGCTCGCTTACGGATTTGTGTACAACACAGCCACACTCGATCTGCTGGGCACGCAAAACGTAAGCGGATCTTTCACGAGGCCACCATTGCGTGGACATTTTGAGCCGGTTGCCTCGACGACCGGTGACGCTGATTTCTACGTCTATTCCGCCCACCTCAAGGCTGGGTCAGGTGATGCAAGTACGCGGGCTAGCGAAGCGGCGGCGCTCAGGGCTGACGCGGACGCACTGGGCGAAGGTGAAAACGTCCTGATCATGGGCGACTTCAATATGTACAGCAGCTTTGAAGGAGCTTATTCGAATTTGACCGCATCCGGTGCCGGACAAGTGTTTGATCCTATCAGCCGGCCGGGCAATTGGCACGAAAACAATGCCTTCAAGGATATCCACACGCAGGATCCCAGTGGCGGTGGCGGGATGGATGATCGCTTTGACCTGCAATTCGCGAGCGGCGAACTCTTCGTCTCGGGTGGTCTCGACTACGTTCCAGGATCGTACCGAGCCTTCGGAAACAATGGAACACACTCGCTCAATGGAACATTGACGGGGACCGGAGCGGCATCAAACGTTCTCACCGCACTGCGCGGTGCGAGTGACCACCTGCCCGTTGTGGTTGACTATGAGTTCGATTCGGTACCGGCGGGGATTACGTTCAATGAAACCGATGGCGACACGATCGTCGCCGAGAACAGTTACCTCGATAGCTACTCTGTGGTGCTCGATGCCTATCCGGACGCCGATGTCACGGTGACCGTAACTCCGGATGCTCAATTGGATTTGGGTGCGGGGCCAGGTGTCGCGGTGCCGCTGGTCTTTACGCAGCAGAACTACAACGTTCCACAATCATTGACCGTGATGACGGTGGACGATGCAGTGGCCGAAGGCAACCACATCAGTACCTTGGTGCATTCCTTTTCAAGCACTGATTCCGCCTACAACTCGCTGGCCGATGTAAACCTGGACGTGGTGATCGTTGATGACGAGACGCCTACGGTCCTAATCAATGAAGTCGACGCCAACCCGTCCGGAAATAAGGAATTCGTCGAACTGTACGACGGTGGAATCGGCAACACATCGCTAACCGGCAAGACAGTCGTCTTGTTCGACGGCAGCACTGATACTTCCTACGCTGCGTTCGACCTGGATGGTTTCACGACGGATGACGTTGGACTGTTCACGATCGGGAATAGTGGCGTTAACGGCGTCGATATCGTGTTTGCCGATGGCTCACTGCAGAACGGTGCCGACGCGATCGCGATCTACGACGGTGATGCATCGTCGTTTCCCAATGGCACCCCCGTCACCACCTCGAATCTGATCGATGCAATTGTTTACGACAGCGATGATTCCGACGATGCGGGTCTGTTGGCGTTGTTGCTTTCGGGCGAACCGCAAGTCAACGAGAACCAGAATGGCAGTCTTCTCACGCAGTCAATTTCACGAATCCCCGATGGCGGCGACGCGAGACGGACATCCAGCTACATCGCAACGACTCCGACACCGGACAAATTGAACACGCCTCGCAGCGTCGGGCTGACGGTCCTGGGAAGCGAGTCGATTGATGTGATCGAAGGTGGTGCGACTGACAGCTATACGATCGCGCTGACCTCGGTTCCGTCCGCAAACGTTGTGGTGACCATCGATCCCGACGAAGATCTGGATCTTGGTGGCGGACAAGGAGTCCCCGTCGATCTGACGTTCACACCGGCCAATGCCATGTCGCCGCAAACCGTCAACATCGTTGCCTACGATGACTCGTTCGCTGAAGGATTGCACAACGGGTTGATCACGCACTCGATTGCAAGTTCCGACGGAGCGTACGATGTGCTCACGATCGACGACATCACTGCGACGGTGATCGACAACGAAGCACCGCCGCCGCCCGCGATGGTAATCAGCGAGATCATGTACAACCCGGCAAGCTCCGGAGAGGGCACCAGTTTTTCGCCCGAGTGGGTTGAACTGGTCAATCTGAGCACCGCTTCGGAAGACATCAGCGGTTGGAAATTGCGCGACGAAGATGGCGACTGGGGAACCATTCCGGCTTCGACCATTGTGCAGCCCAACCAAGTGATCGTGCTGTATGACGGTGCATCAACCGCGATCGCATCGTCAGCCAATTTCCGCAACGCCTGGAGCATCCCGGCAGGTGCGTTGGTAGTCGGTGTGGATTGGGACCAGGAATTGGACAACGATCCGTCGTCGACCGAAGGCGTCTTGGAACTGGTCGACACGGTGGGCTTCACTCGGGACGTGGTCAACTACGACGATGATGATCCGGCAGCGACCGATTGGCCTAGTGATAGTCCTGAAGGACCGAGTATCTACTTGACCGATCTGCTTGCCGACAACAACGTCGGATCAAATTGGGCGCGATCGGTGGTCGGCGTTGACGACGCGGTAGCGGCCAACGGGTTTCCCTTCTCGAGCTCTGATGTCGGTTCACCGGGCTCAGTCCCGACGTTTAGTTCGTCGATAACACTTACAGTATCGCCATCTGCATTAGATGAAGATAATGCTGGTAATATTTTGTTCACGTTTTCCCGAACAGGGGACACAACGAATGCGTTGACCGTTAATTTCATTGACAGTGGTACTGCTGAGTTTAATAACGACTACATTGAGACGGGGGCTGCGAACTACGTAGGCGGAGGAACTGGCACAGTGACAATTCCGGCTGGTCAGACTACCGCCTCCATCAGCATCGACCCAATCACTGATAGTAATGTGGAACCAGATGAAACAGTCGTTCTTACTATTGATGCCGGCGTTGGCTACGACATCGGAACACCTGACGGAGTCTCGGCGACGATCACAAATGATGATAGCGATGCCGAGGTTATGTTGACGGTCGGTCCTGACTCCGTGTTCGAAGACGGTACTGAACACTTGGTGTATACATTCTCAAGGACAGGGGATACGACCAACGCGCTGACGGTTTATTTCAACGAAAGCGGCACTGCTACGTTCAATGACGACTACTTAGCATATGGGGCTGCTACATTCGTTGGCGGTGGCTCGGGATCAATTACGATCCCGGCTGGCCATTCGAGTGTTACGGTTGATGTTGATCCAGTTGTTGACACCAATGTGGAATCAGATGAAGAGGTGGTACTGACGTTGGAACCGGGAGTGGGCTATACGGTTGGAACGCCTCAAGCCGTGGCAGGTACCATTGCCAACGACGATTCAGGTGTGACCCTGTCAATCGACCCCACGAGCGTCATCGAAGATGGCGTAGAAAGTCTCGTTTATACTTTCACTCGAACCGGCGCGGCCAGACCTATTCTTGTCAACTTTAGCGTGAATGGTACGGCGACGTTCAACAATGATTACATCGAATCTGGCGCAAATCAGTTCATCGGCGGTGGTTCTGGGAACATCTTTATTCCCGTCTTCACAACGACGGCTACGATTACGATTGACCCCTACATCGATAGCAATGTAGAATCCGACGAGACAGTTGTAATCACTTTGGCACCGGGTAGCGGATATATCGTTGAGACACATGACCCCATATTGGGGACGATTATCAACGATGATGTTTCCGAGAATGAAGTCGTGTTAGCCGTGAGCCAACCTGCTGTTGCTGAAGACGGCAATGAAGAACTTATCTATAGTTTTACGAGGACTGGTGATACTACAAGTCCTCTTACCGTAAATTTCAACGAAAGCGGCACTGCAACATTCAACGCGGACTATGTCCAGCAGGGGGCTTCTTCGTATATCGGAGGCGGGGCCGGTTCAATAGCTATTCCTGCCGGCCAGCAATCTGCTTCGATTGCGATCGACCCAATCGCTGACTTCAACGCAGAACCGGATGAGACTGTTGTGCTGACATTGGCATCAGGACCCGGCTACTCGATCGGAGCGACAGTAAGAGCCATTGGTGTAATCACTGATGACGACACTA